>CALGAK010000160.1 GCA_937954085.1 uncultured Bacteroidota bacterium | reverse complement strand
AATCGAACGAAAACAAGTCATACGCATCCTAATTCCCTCGCCTGGAGCGCTCGTACGCATCGATGGTGATACGGATAAGACGTATGATTTTCTCAATGCTGTTCAATTATCTACCCGCGAGCCTGAGCACACTTTTGGGAGTGAGCTCTCGCTCGAGGTAGGGGGTTGGGATGTGCTGGAGGAAGGTACCGGAGCGGAGCTCCTGGCATGCAATGTGTCGGTTGCCCCCTCACAACGCGTATATCCTTTCCTGCATAGTTATCCGGCCGGGGGTAACTCGTTTGAACTACGCTTTCGCGATGGTGGACATTTCTCGACCTATCCGCAGGAGCTCAAGTTGTACCTACTGCTGAGTAAGCACGAACGTAAATTACCCTCGGAGTATATAGTTGGTAGTCCAAGCTAAGGGGAGATGATGGTACGAACGATTCATCGGGAAATATGGGTAAACCAGGGACAAGAATCGGTTCCATTGGATTTTTTCTTACCGCGTGCTACCCAAAGGGTGCTTGGCCTTCATGTAGGGGTAATCGACCGCATTGCCCCTGTTGAGAGTGAGGTGATGCACTTTGGGGAGTATTCCCTAAGCCTTGATGGTCGCAAAGGGGCTATTCTTTCAGGTGATATTGATTATCACCACAATCCTCCATCCAGGTCAAGCGATGGCTTCGATGTGCTCTATCAACCACTGAGTATTTGCACTAAGCAATCACCGCGCATCGGTGGGTATTATCATGATTTAAATGGTCAGGCCTCGAGTCAAAAGCCGTTTATTCCCTATCGTGTTCGGTTCTCCTTTCAACTCCTTTTGTTGTGATGCCAATCGATCAACTGACATGGGTTCGGGAGTATCTCTCACGAGAAGGGCTTAAGTTGTATGAGCTTAGCTACTTGCAGGTAGAGCCCCCACAAACGGGGTCCATCCTCCTTTCATCTGCCCATCGGGGCTATTGGTTTCCTCTAAGTGGGGAGCTACCCGCTGGGATGATTCTTCGCAGTGAGAATCGGGTGCTAAGGGTTGGGCCAGAGAGTAATCCGAATCTAATCCCTTTGCTTGATTTCGAGGGACAATTACAAATTATTTGGCCCCCCATAGCCAATCCATCAAGACTAGATTTTTTACGCGTTATCCCATTGGAAAATGAACCCTTCCCTTGCTAAATCGAATTACTATTACATAACGGCAGCCGTTAGAAAGGCACTCAAAGACCTCTACTATGGGGGTCATGACAGCTTGGTTTGTAGTGGATTATTGAGTCATAAGAACAAACGTCTCAATAGCATCCAATCCATTGAGCCGGGCAAATTCCCTAAGATTCTACTCAGTTACATCCACTCGGAAGAGCCCGATAAGGTTCAGGTTGACATAAACGACTCGGAAGGACATTTGGTTTGGACGCGAATCTTCCGCATTGATCGCTCCGCAAGTACCCCCGAGCCAATCGAATCATCGACCTTGGGGAAAGCTGAGTTGGATGCCATGGTAAATGAAAAACTCTCCCAGCTACGTCAGGAGCAAGAGTTGGAGCAACTACGCAGCCGTAGTCAAGATTTGGAGGATGAGAACGAGCAGCTAAAGAGTCAGTTGGAGGAGGTAGAAAAGACACTGGAGGCTAAAAATACGATTGAACATTTAATGTCCCTGGCCGGGACTTATGGACCAAAGATTTTAGGCATACTACGAGCTAATCCAGCCCCTTCGGGGGGTTTATCGGGCAGTCAGGGGTCGAAGGTCTCATTAAACAACGACCAGCAGGCTGTTTGGGAGATGACCGCCGAGTTCCTTATGAGGCTTAGTCCCGAGAACACCGAGAACTTTTACTACCTGCTCGTGGAGCTTAGCAACCAACCAGAGCAATTACCCGAGTTAATCCGCATTATTCACGCAAAAAATACGAGTCATGAAGTTTAAGATTGAAATTTCCATTGAGGCTGAATCGGAGCAGGAAGCGCGTCGAAAGGGAGCCTCGATGAGTGATGCTAGTGGTCTTTTTACCGCCAAAGAGTGGATGAAGATTGCCCAAAAGCTCAAAAACAAAATCATTCAGATTCAAATCCGCTCGATGATTTAAGCTCATGGAAAGGATGGAAAATATCCCTAAAAAGGTGCTCGGTGGATTGTTGCTGGCCGGTGGCATCTGGTTGGGTTATCGAATGGTAAGCAATAGTCTGAAAACCTATAAGGCACAAAGCGTAGCCTCACAAGCGGATCAGAGTGAGGAGGTTCGTCAAGCTGTTAGTATTCGCACGGCACTTAATCCCAGCGGTATATCTTGGTTGGTATGGGCAGATGGCACTCAGGATGGATTCCTAAGCAAGCTATCGCGTGAGATACGAAACTGGCCAGGTGTATTGAAAGCTTATCAGAGCCTCTATCAGAGGGATTTAGTCAAAGACCTGCAATCGGAGCTCAGTTCTAAGGAGCTTGATGCATTTTTCCAGGGACTCGTTAGCGGACAAATCAACGAGTCGAATCAAACAAGCAGCACCGCGCAGGGAGCTTATACACGAGCGGGTCGATTGATTGTTGCTCGTCAGAATGTTCTGGTGCGCACCTCTCCCGATGCCTCGTATCAGGGTAATTGGTGGGAGCTAAGGGAGGAAAACAACATCCATCGCACCGCCCGAAAAGGGGAGTTGATAGGATACGCTACGGGTCGCCAGTTTTTCGATGCCAAGAATAATGTGAAGTTCATCGAGATTGGCTTCGAGGTATCATCGCAGCCAAGCTTTACGCCTTACCTGGATGATGCCGGTAAGCGCTTCTTGCTATGGGTCAGTGCCTCGAGTCTTTATACCGATCAATTCGATCGGGCACAAGAGATGCTATCGCGTTACCCGGCGGCGACCATGGGACTGGAGAGTCTATTGCCCTTGTCGGGACAACTGGGCGTAAGCCCTTATATATTAGCTACAACAAATGATTTCCTGCTGGCATGAATAAACCAGCATGTTCACACCCATCAAACTAGAAGACCTAATATGAATAAAGAAGAATTTGTAAGTCGTTATTTTCCCTTAGCTCAAGATGCGGGGAAACGTTTTTCGATGAATCCGGCTATCATCCTTGCTCAGGCAGCACTGGAATCAGCCTGGGGTACCAGTTATGGTGCACTGGTTAGGAATAATTTCTTTGGCATTACCGCCTCGGGTTCTCCCAACGAGTTTTGGGATGGAAGCTTCTCGGTGAGTAAGAACCTTTATCAGTTGAAGTTTCGCGAATACGCAACGGCGCGAGATTCCTTTATGGATTTTGCCCGGCTAATTTCCCAACGATACCAGATGGCTCACCAGGTGAGTCACGACTCGGCGCGTTATGCTCGTGCGATAGCCTACAGTCCCTACATCGATGAGAGCAATGGGGATAACCGCGAGGATTACCGAAGGGGTATTTTAAGCTCCTATCGAGAGATTGTGGACATCATAAAAAAAAAGGAATTGACCTAAATCCTGGCTCATGGCTGGGACTTACCCTTCTGGTGACGGTCCTTGTGGGCTGGTTATTGAATCCAATTGATAAGAAAAGACGATGGCTTTCATTCTAAAGAACTTACTCAACGAAAACTCAAAACTCTTTACCATTAAAGATATCCTTATGATGCTTGGTGATGCCATCAATGATGAGATTCGGATCCGGGGAGAGGTCTATCGTATCTCGACCTGCACGGAACTGAGCTCCGAGGGATCGGGTGGTAGCGGTGCAGTTATCGATTGGAAAATGACACAGCTCCCCATTTCGACCAACGGACAAAACATCTTCCCTTTAGAAGATGCTATTATCGACCCGGAATCCACTTTCCTCACCGTAAATAGCGTACTCTATGCCCATGGGGAGCATAAAGACTATCACCTGAACGGGCCGATGCTTATCTGGCACGGAGCTTTCGAGCTCGAACCGAGCGACAAAATCATAATACGCTATCCAATAACGATTTATACAGTTTAACCTTTTAATACCTAAACAAGATGAGTGAATTTATTAAACAAAAACAGATTGAAAATCTGGTATCCGACCTAGCGGCAAGAGCCCTGGATTCTCAGGTGCTGAAGAAAGCGAATAACCTATCGGATGTAACGGCAGCCACAGCGCGAGTGAACCTCGATGTGTATTCCAAGCTTGAGGTACAAAACCTGATTGCGGGGGTCGATAACGCACACAGTGTTGCGAGTCTGGCTGAGCGTGATGCTCTCACGGGCCTGAAAGTATCGGATCGTATCTTTGTTAAAAATGATGGCGATAGCAAGTGGGCTTTGTATATCGTTACGGCCATCACAACCGGCACGGGTTCGACCTCGACCTATGAGAAGATTGCCGATGAGGACCTCTTTGCCAATGCCTTAACGGCCGAGGCTATCAAGGCAGCTTATGAGAGCAATCCCAACACCAATGAGTTCTCGGATGCCGAAGAGGCGAAGCTTGCGAATATCAATGTTACCCAGCCCGTTGACCTGGACCAGATGGAATCCACCCTGGCCTCCACTACCAGCACGGCCAATAGTGCTCTTTCTACGGCCAATGCAGCCAGTTCGGCAGCCTCGGCAGCACAGTCCAGTGCCAATAATGCGCTCAGTGTAGCCAACTCGAAAGAGGATGAGTTTCACGAGGCCATCGAGATTTTTACCACCAAGACCGGGGCGGCCAATGCGACGGTGGACTTGGATTTGAGCCATCCGGTGGCAGAGGGTTTTACCCCGCAACTGTATTTCAATGGGGTGAATGTGAAGAATGTAACTTTTGCCACGGGCAACACACAGATTAGCTTCACGGTTCCCTATATCCTGGAGGCGACCGATACGCTTAAAGTGGTTTATACCTGGCGATAGTCATGGAGGCAATACACGTTAAGCAAGTCGAAAATGCAATGGACTTAAAGTCCAAACAACAAGTGAGTGGCAGTAAGGAGTTTACTGCCGCTCAATACTTCGTTGGTTCCTATCAAAGCATCGTGCTACACGATGGTTATATGTACTGGGTTCAATCGATCAATCAACTCGATCAGGAGGGGAACTCGCGCTTAAGTATGGCGGGTGGATACCTTACGATCGAAGTCTATACCGAAGGAGCATGGAGTCGACCCAAGTAAAACAGCGAACGCGCCTGCGTTTGAGTGTCGTTGGAATAATCTTTCTGATGATAACTAATTTTCTGGCTATGTTCCTAAAGATGGAGAACCTGGCCATCTCGTGCGTCGCATCGCTTATGACCATCCTATCGGCTTATCTATGGGCCGAAACCAAACGACCGAGTAATCCATTCAAAGAGCCAAGAGCATGAATCCATGGAATAGAATGATTTTTCTGGTAGCCACCAGTTCATTGATTCTACTGTGGTTGCTTGGCTTTGAACTCATAAGAGAGCATAAGCAGAACCGCGAGTTGATTCAATCGAGCGATAAGCTTCAGCTTGAGCTAACTCACCTTAAGACAACCAACAATGGACTCATGAGCCAAAATCAAGCGCTGCGCCTTAGCAATACCGAATTGCAATTACTCCTACCGTCGCTTTATCAGGAAATCGAGAACCTGAAAATCAAACAGAATAGGGCGAAACAAATTGCCATTAGCAGTTACCGCGTAGATACCCTGATTGAAACGCGCTTACGCGACTCGCTGATTTACGATACGGTGAGAGTTAAACTCTTCGAATACGACGATCTGTATCTTCGAATCAAAGGTCAGTTACAAGACGACCTGGCGCTTTTTAAGCTAAGCTATACCGATACCTTGGTGCAGGTCGTGTATCGTGGCGAAAGGGAAAAGCCCTGGTTGTGGATATTCTCGCGACGAAAACTCATGCAACGCGTAAGCCTTAAGAACCCCAATGCCCGAATCCATTATTCACAAGTAATTGAAATTGAAAACTAATTAATACCACTACCACAATGGCACGATTAAGCAAACAGAAACTCGCCTCGATGGGCTCGCAAATCATGAAACGAGCTAAGGCTATACGAAAGAATAATCCACGAAAAATGTGGAAAGAATGCGTCAAACAAGCCGGACGGGAATACCGAACACGGTCCTAAGAATTGACATCGGTAAAGTATTACAAGAGTAAAATGTGCGTGCTGCGATGAATTCCAAAAGTAAATCAATCTACGCGATGAATCGAGAAATTGAGGAGCTAATTGGGCAAAAAGATGCCCAAGGGGAAGCTTACTCGAGGGACGATTTGCAGCGCATTGCAAGGTATGAAGGCGCCGGTGGGCAAGGTTCCAAAGGAGCCAGTGGTCAGGGAGTACTCTACGAGTTCTTTACGCCCTCTTATGTAGTCTCACTGATGTGGGAACTGGCAAGGTTCCATGGATATGATGGGGGAACAATCCTGAAACCCTCCTTTGCCACCGGGCGCTTTTTTGAAGAAGTAAGTGATAGGAGCTTAATCACTGGATTTGAGATTAATCCCGTTTCCTTTCGCATAGCTGAACTGCTGTATCCCGGTGCAAATCTTTATCCCAACTATTTCGAAACAGCCTTTTTGGAAAAGCCACGATTTACCACCCGATTGAGCGAAAAGAAACTCACCTGGCTC
>CALGAK010000159.1 GCA_937954085.1 uncultured Bacteroidota bacterium | reverse complement strand
TAAGCATCACTTCGTCGGAAGCGAAACAGCCGTTGGAATCAGTTACGGTCACTGCATAGGTGTCGGCAGTGTTAACGGTAATGGTTTGAGCAGTAGCCCCATTCGACCATTCGTAAGCGGTCCAGGTACCGGCATCGAAAGTAGTTTCCTGGTCGGCACAAATGGTTACATCAGCACCTAAATCGACTGCTGAAGCTGGGTAGATACTCATTTCGACTGAACCACTTCCTTCGCAACCATTGTTGTCAACTACGGTAAGGCCATAAATTCCTGCTGTTCCCACGGTAATGGTTTGAGTCGTTTCAGCATTCGACCAGAGATAAGAGCTAAACATTCCTGCATCTAGTATAAAATTATCGCCATCGCAGATAGAGAAATTAGGTCCGAAATCAACCACGGGAAGGTCATTGAAAGTTACTTGAATATCGTCGGATCCGGGACAACCTGTTTGGTCGGTCACGGTTACGGTATACGTATTCGTAGTAGTAACAGTTATGGATTGTGTTGTTTCACCGGTTGACCATTCGTAGGTTACAAATGCACCAGCATCGATGGCTAAACTTTCTCCGAAACAAAGTGAGGTATCGGCAGGTAAGCTAACTGCAGCGCTAGCGGTAACCGTCAATTCAAATGTATCGGAACCTGAGCACCCATTCGTGTCGGTAACGGTAACGCTATAGAATCCGGCAGTGGTAATGTTAATTGATTGGGTGCTTTCGCCGGTAGACCAATCATACGAAGCGAAAGATCCTGCATTCAATTCGTGAGAATAACCATTACAAATATTAATGGTTCCACCCAAATCAACTACGGGGTTTTCATTTACGATAACATTAACCGATGCAGTTTCGGAACAGTTGTTCGCATTGGTAACGGTAACGGTGTAGATTCCGGTTTCGTCCACTACAATACTCTGTGTGTCTTCACCGGTTGACCAGCTATAGACTGCAAAAGTTCCCGCATCGATTGTGTAGGTTTCTCCTTCGCAAATAGAAACGTCGGTAGGTAAGGAAAGAATGATTTCGGGTTCAATTGAAATTTCATCGCTTCCACTACATCCATTGATGTCGGTAACACTTACCGAGTAGTTACCTGGAGTAGAGATGCTGATACTGGAGGTCGTTTCGTTGGTTGACCATAAGTAGGTTTCAAATCCTAGCGCTTGTAAGGTAATACTGCTGCCACTGCAAAGCAATTGGTCAGGTCCCAAATCAACGACCGGATTAGTATTAACGGTTAATTCAAATTCATCGCTTCCTTCGCAACCATTTGAATCAGTTACGGTAACGGCGTAAATTCCGGTTTGATCGATCACTAAGGTTTGAGTCGTTTCACCGGTTGACCAACTATAGCTACTAAAAGCACCTGCATCGAGGGTGAAGTTGCTGCCTTCGCAAATGCTGGCATCAGCTCCTAAATCGACTACCGGAAGTGCATTCACGGTAAGTTCAGCTTCGTCGGAGTTTACACAGCCATTGAGATCGGTAACGGTCACTGCATATAGACCAGCTGTTCCAACTTCGATTAACTGGGTGGTTTCACCATTCGACCATACGAATGATTCAAATGTGCCAGCATCAAATTGATAGGTTCCTCCGAAGCAAATGGCAACATCAGCTCCCAGATCTACAGCGGGTAAGTTGTTAACTGTGAGGATGATTTCGTCGGTAGCGAAACAGCCATTAGCGTCGGTGATGGTAACCACATAGGCTCCGGCGGAATTAACTGTAATGGTTCGACTTGTTTCACCATTCGACCATTCATAAGCTTCCCATAAACCTGCATCGAACGTAATTTCTTCGTTCGCACAAATTGCAACGTCAGCACCCAGATCGACCGATGAAACAGGATAGAAACTTAATTCAAATTCATCGCTTCCTTCGCAACCATTAGCATCAGTTACGGTAACGGCGTAAATTCCGGTTTGATCGATCACTAAGGTTTGAGTCGTTTCACCGGTTGACCAACTATAGCTACTAAAAGCACCTGCATCGAGGGTGAAGTTGCTGCCTTCGCAAATGCTGGCATCAGCACCTAAATCGACTACCGGAAGTGCATTCACGGTAACAACCACTTCATCGCTGGCTTGGCAACCGTTTGCATCGGTAACAGTTAATCCATAATTTCCACCGGTAGTAATAGTAATGTTCGCTGTGGTTTCCCCATTGCTCCAGGCATAAGTGCTGTAGTTACCTCCTTCAAGCATGGCTGAACCACCTTCGCAGAAATCGAAATCGTTTCCTAACGAAAGCTCCAACTCGTATCCATCCATTACTTCATAGCTTGCTACCAAGGTATTGTTGAAGGCATCGGTTAAGGTTATAGAGTAGGTTCCGGCAGTTAAGAGGTCGATACTACTGGTAGTGGCTCCAGTATCCCAACTGTAATCATAAGGAGCAATTCCTCCCGAAGCAACTACCGCGATACTACCATCATTTCCGCCAAAACAAGTTACGTTTTGAATGGTCTCATTCAAGGCTAGTGGATCGGGCTGAGTTAGGGTAAAACTGCCGGTAATTTCGCATCCGTTTGCATCGCTTACAGTAAAGGAATAGGTTCCTGCAACGAGGTTTTCATTCAGAGCGGTGGTATTTCCATTCGACCAAGTGTAAACATAAGGACTTGTTCCTCCTGTCACCATTAATTCGATAGAACCATCGTTTGCTCCATTTCCGGAAATATTGAAACTTCCAAAGCTAGATAGCGTTTCGGTGTAAGCTAAGGCTGCAGCTGGCTCCGAAATATCAAAACTCTCGATTAATTCGCACAGGTTGTTGTCAGTTATGGTAACAACATAGTTTCCAACTGGTATGCCCGTCAAATCTTCGGTGTTAGCTCCATTCGACCAAGCAAAGCTGTAAGGAGTCGTTCCTCCGCTGATGCTTAAATCGATGCTACCATCGTTGCCTCCAAAGCAATTCACATCCATCGCAATGCCACTAGCAACGATTGCATCGGGTTGCAGCACATCAAAGCTGAGGCTGATCGATGCACCTGCTGCTGGAGGAGTGTAGGTGCCGGTCATGCTGGCAATGGAGGAGATCCCATTGGTTACATACGTTCCAAGGTTCGGGAATCCTACAGTAGCATAGGTTGCTGTCATATCCACAATGGAACCATCGGTACTTTTCCAGACTTTCCAGTTGAACGATTCATTGTTGGCAAATCCATCTTTAATCGGGCTAGAGGTGTCGTCGCCCCAAGCTGTTACGGCAACATTACCTCCTGTGTAAATGGTATAACCTCCACAAACTAAATCCCCATTGGTATCGGTGAAGAAAGCTCCAATGTAATCGCCATTATCCAGTGAACTTCCATTTACTAAAACGTTGGCTGGTTGCACTAAGATGGTGTGATTAATACCGGTATTTGTGTATGACCATGGAAGTACGCTGGCCCCGGTGCTTTCCGAAATAGTGAGGCTGTATGTGCCTGCAGGTATGCCGCTCAGGTCTTCGGTAGTGGCTCCGTTCGACCATTCGAAGGTATAAGAAGCTGTTCCGGAGGTGATCGTAACGTCGATACTTCCATCGTTGCCTCCAAAGCAGGAAACATTGGTCACAATTCCCTCTGCTTCGAGGTTACTGGGTTCGCTAAGTTCAAAACTCAAGAGAGTAGTACATCCGTTGGCATCCGTTATGGTGAGATCGTAGATTCCGGCGGGAACGTTGCTTAAATCTTCGGTAGTAGCTCCATTCGACCAGGCAAAGGTGTAAGGTGCTGTTCCTCCAACTACTGTAACATCAATGTTTCCGTCGCTGGCTCCATAGGCACTTACTCCAAAACCGGAATAATCCGACATAGTACCGGAGCCGATTAGCTCTGCAGGCTCGGTAATTTCGAATGTAAGGGTGTCGGAGTTCCCTGCACTGCTACTGCCCGAAGAAGTACCAGTCATACTGGCAATGGCAGAAATTCCATTCGTTAAATAAGTTCCTTGATTGGGGAATCCAACGGTTTGATAGGTTGCAACCATATCGATCATTTCGCCATTGGAACTTTTCCATACTTTCCACTTGAAGGCTTCTCCGTTGGCAAGTCCATTGTTCAAGCCTGATTCTGAACCCCAGGCAGTGATGGCATTGTTGACCGCACTATTATATTCTACATATCCGGCACATTCCAGGTCGGGTCCGGCTCCTACTGTGTAGAAAACTCCAACGTAATCGCCGGTAACGATGGGCGATCCATCAACCGTGACCAAACCAGGTTGGATGAGAATGGTGTGATTGCCACTGGTGATGTTATAAGTCCAGTCCATAGTGGGAGGAGCAGCTAATGCATCGTTTACCGTTACGGTATAGGTGCCGGGGCCAATATTGGTTAAATCTTCGGTAGTGGCACCGTTCGACCACAGAAAGCTGTAAGGAAGTTCTCCTCCAATCACGGAAAGGTCAATTGCTCCATCCATGGCATTAAAACAGCTTACGTTGGTGCTTTCACCACTGGCATTGAAACTAATAGCCGGAGCGACTCCAGTCATCGTTGCTATGGCTGAAATACCATTGGTTAAATAGTTCCCTTGATTAGGGAACCCTACAGTTTGGTAGGTTGCGGTCATGTCGATGATAGCTCCATCGGCTGCGCGCCATACTTTCCACTTAAAGGCTTCTCCATTGGCCATCCCATTGTTCAGCCCCGATTCGGAACCCCAAACAGTTATCGCATTGTTGGTTGCACTGTTGTACTCCAATACACCGGCGCAAGCTAGATCCGGACCAGCTCCCACCGTGTAGAATGCAGCTACATAGTCGCCGGTTACAATGGGAACTCCGCTGAGGGTAACGGTGCCTGGTTGAATCAGAACAGTGTGATTCATTCCGGTGTTGTTAAAGGTCCACGATGCTGGCTGACTCCACAAAAAGGCAGTGGAAGTGAGCACCGTAACCATGAGTAAGAATAGTTTTTGTCTCATTTTAAGTTAATTTATCGATTAGAATAATGATTACTTCCTAGTTTAAATTCAATCAGGCTTTTCTGAAAAACTGGATAATTGCTTCGTTTTAAAAAAGATGTCTGCTGATTGTAAGTTGCTAATAATTAATTGATTGCATTGCGTGTTCACAAGCTTTCAAATATAAGTAAAAATCATCAGGGAAATAAAAGCTTATCCCATATAAATTAGCTAAAATTGAAACAGGAATCGATAATCACAAAAGGTACTTTGAAAACAGAAAGTAAAAATGGAAGAATCTGAACTCATTATACGCCAAGGAGAGCGTAAGGATATTGTCCAAATAGCTAATTTTCAGGTTGAAATGGCATTGGAAACCGAGAATATGGTGTTGAGTCCAATGGATGTAAGAAAGGGGGTTGGGAAATTCTTCGACGAACCGCAATTAGGTTTTTATTTGGTGGCAGAAATAGATTCCACCATGGTCGCCTGCTTATTGGTTCAGAATGAATGGAGCGATTGGCGAAATCGAATGGTCTGGTGGATCCATTCGGTTTACGTTCACCCCGACTACCGGGAACAAGGTATCTTTCGGAAAATGTATGCTCACCTTAAGAAACAGGTGAAACACCGTGAGGATTTAGGAGGATTGCGCTTATTTGTCGATCGTTCTAACCTGAGAGCTCAGGCTGTTTACCGATCCATCGGCATGCAAAACGATCACTACTTGCTTTATGAGTGGATGCCTTACGACGAATAGAGCTTAGTACTTCTTCGACGATTGAATGGTTCCGTCTTCCTTGTAAATGATCCAGGTTCCGGATTTCTCACCTTTATCGTAAGTCATGTCGTAAAGGAGTTTACCTTGATCGTTCCAAATAAACCATTTCCCATCTTTTTGACCTTTCGTGTAATTCGCTTCAGCTATCTGAATACCCTTGCTGTTGTATGTCTTCCAGGTGCCGTCTTTTTCATTATCGGAAAAAGAACGCTCTTCGATAATGGTTCCTTCTTCGTTGTATAAAATGGTTGGTCCTTCTTTCTTCCCCTCGAGCAAGTTTAATTCAATCCGCTTGGTCCCATCAGTGTAAAACTCAATGTAAGTGCCTGAATATAAGGTGTTGTCTTCATTATAATACAAGCCATCGTCTTTCTGGATTATTTGTCCAAAACTGATAGTTTGGGTAAGCAATAGCAGAAACAAAGCAAAAGCGTTGCGCATACCGGGAAAGTTTGAAAGTTGTTGGAAAAGATAAAAAAAATAGCCGAAACTGTGTACGGCTATTTAGGTATTTTCAATAGGAGAATGTCCTTATTCGGCTACCGGAGCAATAGTCACTTTTAGGGTGTGATCTTTTTCCGGATTTAAATCGATATTTTTCAAAGTCGTTTGCTCGTAAGAAATAAAACTCGTTTCGAGATTGTATTTCCCGGGAGCTAGATTTTCATAGGTGAAGTTGCCTTCAAAATCAGTGTAAGTAACCAGATCGGTTCCACATACTTTAACCTTTACTCCAGCTAGGGCTTCGCCGGTTAATTCATCCATGATTTTACCTTGCAAAGAACAAGTCACAGCATTGGCTGATTTTTCTTCTTTTTTCGTCTCATCAATGGTAGCACTGCTTGTAAAACTAATTCCGAATAGGAGGCTTAATACGAACAGACGGGCGAATAATGTTTTCATTTCAATGGTTTTAGATTCTGCGACAAATGTAGGTCGCTCATCCAAGCCATGGATTAAGCATAGCTTATTCCTATGTTAAGGAATTATTAAGGGTTGGGGGCAAAAAAAAGCCTGAGGATGAGTCAGGCTTTTCAAGGTATTTTTATTCGGAGTCGTAACCCCATTTCAAGTAAATACTTCCCCAGGTAAATCCTCCTCCGAATGCAGCAAGAATTAAATTATCTCCTTTGCTGAGTTGCTTTTCCCATTCCCAGATACAAAGTGGGATAGTTGCATTCGTGGTGTTACCGTATTTGGCAATGTTAATCATTACTTGCTCTTTTTTGATTCCCATGCGCCGCGCCGTGGCTTCGATAATACGCATGTTTGCCTGATGGGGAACCAACCAGGAAATATCGTCGGAGGTGAGACCGTTCTTCTCCATAATTTCAACCGCGACATCGGCCATGTTGGAAACAGCGAATTTGAATACGGGTTGACCTTCCTGATAAACATAATGTTCGCGGGCATCGACTGTTTCGTGCGACGCCGGTTTAACCGAGCCTCCAGCTTTTTGATGCAGATATTGGCGTCCGGCTCCATCCGAAGCTAAAATGGAATCTTTAATTCCCAATCCCTCTTCCGAAGGTTCGAGGAGGACAGCCCCGGCTGCATCACCAAATAAGATGCAGGTAGTGCGGTCGGTATAATCAACAATCGACGACATTTTGTCGGCGCCTACCACTATCACTTTTTTATGAGAACCCGATTCGATGAATTTTGAGGCAGTTGCAAGAGCATACAAAAAGCCTGAACAGGCTGCATTCAAATCGAAACTAAAAGCATTCTTGATGCCGCATTTATCGCTAATTACGTTTGCTGTAGCCGGAAACTGCATATCGGGAGTAACCGTCGCGCAAATGACCATATCCACCTCTTCAGGCTTGGTGTTGGTTTTGGCAAGCAGCTTATTCACTGCATCGGCTCCCATATCGGAAGTGCCTAGGCCCTCACCTTTTAAGATATGACGGGTATGAATTCCGGTTCTGGTCATAATCCACTCTTCGGTGGTATCGACCATTTTTTCTAATTCTTTATTAGTGAGTTCGTATTCAGGTACTGAAGCTTCAATACCTCGAATCACGGCAGTTAATTTACTCATGATTGAAAAGTTTCGTTGATTCTTTTTACAAATTGTGCGCGTGCAACCTCATAGGTTTGAAGAATCATATTTTTTATGGCAATCTCGTTCGAAATGCCATGTCCGATAACTACCGTAGCATTCACACCTAAAATGGGTGTTCCACCGTAGTTTTCGAAATTGAAGCGGTCGAAAAAGGAATCTTGTATTCCACGCTTGCGCATGGTGGCATAAAATCCTTCGGCCTGTTTCAGCACTACATTCCCGGTAAAACCATCGCAAACAATCACATCGGCCTTCGAATTCAATAATTCGTTGCCTTCGATGTTTCCAATAAAATGAATTGATGGATTATTTTTCATCGCTTCATGACTAGTTTTAGCGAGAATGTTCCCTTTTTCTTCTTCGGAGCCTATGTTTAGTAAGCTCACACGTGGCTGGTCAATATGCAACACTTTCTCGGCATAGATGCTGCCAATGATCGCATATTGTAGTAGTACTTCTGGTTTGCAGTCGGCATTGATTCCCACATCCAACAATACGGCTACTCCTCCATCTAGTTGAGGAATGGTAGCGCAAATTGCCGGGCGCAAAATACCGGGTACTACGTTTACGGTAAACATGGAGCCGACCAGCATGGCTCCGGTGTTTCCTGCACTGGCAAATCCGTCGAGTTTGCCCTCCTTCAAAAGCTTAAAGCCCAAACCAATACTGGATTCGGGCTTTTTGGAAAATGCTTTTGCCGGGTGTTCTCCCATTTCTATTACTTCGCTTGTATGGATAAGATCGAAGTCGGAAGGAGAAGCGCCTGATTCGGCTAGAATAGGAAGAATTTGCTCTTGATCGCCAATGAGAACTAATTGAACATCTGCAGGAAGATTGTTTTTCGCTAACACGGAACCTAAAGTAGTTGCGCGGGGAGCGAAATCTCCTCCCATGAGATCAATTCCAATTCTCATGCAATTGAATATTATAGTTTTTCGCCTTCTTCCATTACTACTTTACCTTTATAGTAAAGTTTACCTTCATACCAATGGGCGCGGTGGTATAAGTGAGCTTCGCCGGTAGTCGGGTCGATTGCGATTTGAGGAATCTCAGCCTTGTAATGGGTTCTTCTCTTGTTTCGGCGCTGTTTCGAAATTCGGTGTTTAGGATGTGCCATGACGTTCTATTATTTTCTACTGTTTAATTGTTTTTCCATGCATTTTTTAAGGCATCCCACCGAGGGTCTGTTTCTCCCTCAGGTGAATCGGGTGCTAGGTATTCATCTAATTTTTCCAACATTTCCGGATCGCACGTCGGGTTGCCATCGGCATCGTCGGGATGAACCTTCCGGGGCGGTAGAGCCAATACAATGAACTCAAAAACAAATTGAGCTACATTGATTTCGGTCTCGTGATGCGAAATAACCGGAACATCTTCTCCAATGTGTCGAGCGTCAGGGATTTCATCGCCTAATTTAATAACTAGGGATTCCTTGAAATCGAGCGGATAATCCATCTCGTCCAAACATCGATCGCACACTGTGCGAACCGTTCCATGAAAATGAAAATCCAAACTCATGTGACTGGTTTGTCGGTCGAGGATTAAATCAACCCGCAGATTACCCGATTCTAATTCGGAATAATTGAAAAATTCAAAGAACTTCTGGTCAACCTGGAAGTCAAACGAATGGGCTCCAAGCCCCAATCCTTTAAAAGGAATCGTAAAATCTAATAACTTCTTCACCTGCCAAAAAAATGTCGTGCAAAGGTAAAATATTTCTTTAAATCCAAAATTAAATTTTCAAAGCCTGGTTTTAAGCTTTTTATGCTTGTAAGCCAGCTTCTTTTCGCAACATAATCCGAAAAGTAGTCCCCTCGCCTGGCGACGAACTCTTAACGAAGATTTTTCCTCCATGATAGTTCTCCACAATTCGTTTCGATAAAGACAAACCTAAACCCCAACCGCGTTTTTTTGTCGTAAATCCGGGATTGAAAATGGTTTTGTGAAGGGTCTTATGCAGCCCTTTACCACTGTCGCTTATGTCGATGCAAAGAAAATCATCTGTATCCTCAAGCCGCAAATCGATCCGACCCTTCCCTTCCATCGCATCCATCGCATTCTTGCAAATGTTCTCTACAACCCACTCAAACAAGGCTTTATTCAATGGAATGAAGCGTTCCATGCTCTCGGCAAAATGCAAGTGATATTCAATATTGCTCGAGGTTCGGGTCTTTAAATAGCGAATGGATTGATATAAAATGTGTACAATGTTTTCCGATGCTAAAACGGGTGTTGAACCAATTTTCGAAAACCGTTCGGTAATGGTCTCAAGCCGACTCACATCTTTTTGAATCTCCTGTACCATGTCATCCTCTGGATTTTTGAGCTTCAAATATTCAATCCAAGCAAGGAGGGATGAAATGGGAGTTCCCAACTGATGGGCCGTTTCCTTCGACATGCCTAACCAAACCTGATTCTGCTCTGCCTTCCGGCTCGTACTAAAGGCATAATAGGCAATCAATACAAAAAGAAAAATGACGGCCAGCTGGACATAAGGATAATAAATAAGCTGTCGCAAAATCATCGAATCTTTGTAGAAAATGTAATTCTTCCGTCCATCGATCATGGTAATTTCGATGGGCTCATTTTGTGAGCGCATTTGATCCAACTCTCGGTATAAATACTCCTGATTCAACTGGTACTTTTCAGGACTTAAAAGGGCACTGTCGGTTTGAGACCGTTTGGGGTCAAGATTACGAGCATACTGAATTTCAAATGCTTCGTTGGTTAGGATAACCGGTATCGTCGTGTTGTTGATGATTACTTCGGAGATGAAATTGATGTTCTCGTCTAAATTGCTGCGAGATAATTCTCGAGTCGCTTTTGCCCATAACTCAACACTCTTGCGCTCCTCGGCAGCTAACTTCCCCACGAGTGTGTTCGTGTAGTATAAACTGCTCATCCCTATAAACACCGCCAAGGTGAGTAAGAATAATTTCCATTTTTGCTTACGGGAGTAAATGTTCATGGTTGATGCGATTATCCAAAAATCGAAACGAATGTATACTTTTTAAATTGTTCTGAATTTAACCTTCCCCATTTCTTATTCCCATTCAATCCGATGCTTGCTCTTCGAAGCAGTTGTGTCGGAGGGAGTTTCTTCGGTTCGCCTAAAGACATCCTTGATGCTTACCGGTTTCGTTGCTTCCTTCCCTGCTGCCTCTTCTTGCATTATCTCTTCCTGCTTCAAAGGAGGAGGAGCCTGAGGACGCGTTGCGGAGAAAAATTCCTTACCGTCGGGATCGAATTCAATACGGACGGCATCCGATGGTCCTTTGGCTCGCAAATAAACGTGACGACGACCATGGCGTTCAGCATGTGAGCCTTGTTCGCTTGCCTTGAGTTTACGCTTCTTCTTCGATAAAAGCTTGGATAAATATAAATCGATTCGAAAATCAACCTCGCCCGATTCCCGATACTGACCACTTAAATAAAAATCGGACAAACTTGATTCTATCAGCGTGGTTGGTAGTTGCAAGGTTTCATTCTCATAATAGATTTCAGTCCGGATTTGACTAAATCGAATGTGCATTAATTCCTCCAAATCGATAAACCGTGACAAGGTTACCAACGGTTCGAAATCGAATAATTCCCCTTCGTGCAGGTTTAATGTTGCCCTTACAACGGGTTTTATTGGGTTGAAAGGATGTTCGGGGCTGGCTTGGAAAGCGTAATCGATCGTTGCGGATAATTCGCCCAAAAGATTCGAATGGGTGATGAAGGTTTGTCCAAAATTATTCGAACGATACAGGGCTTCGTGCAAATCCACTTGATCTAATTGAAGCGAAATAGTTCCTTCCATTCCCAGGTTAGGCCCTTGTTTGACTAGTCCCCTTCCACTCATGCTTCCTCGAAATCCATTCGCCTTCATCGAGTGGATATGAATTTTTCGGTAGGACGTGCCAGCATCCAAATACAAATCGGTCAAGCGAACTTTATCGTAATCCAAACTGTCAATGCGAATCTCGATACGACTCAGCAAGTTCGAAGGCAATCGAATGGGATGGTTGTCTGATGAGTCAGTCGAAAGATCCGACTCCGGGAATAAGGATGTTAAATCGATTTTTTTCGAATGAATCGTGCCTGCTAATTCGTAGGTTTTCCCCTGAAATCCTTCTCGGTAATTGGAAAGCCGAAAATCGTCCACCTGGACAGGTGTTCCTTTAAATTCTACCATGCTTTTAGGCAGGCTAATAAAACCTGGATTGAGTTGGAAGGTTAACTCGTTTCCTTTCAACTGATAATCGGGAAGGTGATAGGAAAGGAGCTGAACCGCGCCATCCACTTCTAAGGCGGCGAGGTTTACCTTACTCTCTTTTTCCGTGTTCCATCCGGGATGTTTCAAGTGTAAATTACTACTCAATTCCTCAAAATTTAAGTCGAGGGAAGGAATCCATCCTGAAAGATCTTCGGGAGTCAGATTAGTCTCAAGCGTAACATCGAACCGCAGCGCCGATTGAATGGATAACACTCCATTTAATCCAATGGTGCCGCCTGCTGCGCTCTCACCTTTAAACTGTTCCACCTGAATCGTTACCTCTTTCGGGGACTTGTTCGCGACTGTCAAGCGGGCATCTCCTTTTTTCAGCCCGAATCCTTGTTCGGGAAGAAGAAATTCAAGTTTATTTAGGCTGATGTCTGCCGAATAAGAAAGTTTTTCCGACAGCATCTTAAAAGCAAAGCTACCTGATACACTTGCTCTTGCTTGGTACTGGCCCAGATTTTTTCGAGCCGATGATGGTAGGAGGGGCATGAGCGCGGTGCTTGATGTTTCGCTCAATTGGATATCCCCCATTAACTCTTGATCGTCTGATCGGCGTTCAATCTTACCACTTAATTGCATGGTTCCCCATTGAATCGACTCCAGAACAATGGAAAGCTCATTGGGTGAAAAACGACCATAGCTGCTCAGATTCACTCGTTTTTCGTTGACCTCATACCCTGTTTCGCTCCAGACCAAAGCATCTGTTAATTGGGCCTTTCCTGCGAAAGTAATCGTATCGGAATTTGCACGAAGACTGAGTTTTAAACGTTCAACGTGGGCAGTCGTTTTGAAGGATTTTCCACTGAAATACGAAACACTCACTTCGTGAAGTTGGATTTTTTTCAGATTTAATTCCAGGGTACTACTATCCGATTGATGTTTCGGATTGAAAATGGAATAATTCCCCGAACTGTTTTCAGCATCGACGATGTGCAGATTTCCCTGCTCGAGACGAATCTCTTTCAGCTCATAATCCCCTTTAAGGAAATCGAATGCGTTAAACTCGAGGTATAAGCGTTCCAGTTGGAGCAAAGGAGCTTGCACCTGATTAGGTTTTTTCGCTGCGCTTGTTTCGGAGCCAGCAACCTGCAATTGAAGCAAAGCGACGGAAATGTCCGGGAAACGTTTCCAAATGGAAAGTTCAACTTGATCGACCTGTATGGGTGTAAGGAAATAAGGCTGAAGCTCGGCAACAATTTGTTCAGAAAGAAAGTCTTCCTGCGTCGATAAATAGTAGCTAACTCCTACGAATGCAGAGATTCCAACAAAAATCAGCACAGCAAGGGCAATTGCAAGTCGTTTCATGCTAGGGTTCCTCCACAATATTCAGTTGCAGGAAGACAAACCGGGTTGATTTACAGAATCAACATGGCATCGCCGTAGGTTCCGAATTTGTACTTCTCCTTAATGGCAACGTCGTAGGCTTTGAAAATATTATCGTAGCCGGCAAATGCCGATGCCATCATCAGTAAAGTGGAATAGGGCAGGTGGAAGTTGGTAATCATTCGGTTTGGAACCTGAATTTGATAGGGAGGGAAAATGAATTTATTGGTCCAACCAACATAGGGTTTTAATAAACCGGTGGTTGATACGCTGGTCTCGAGGGTTCGCAAAACGGTGGTGCCAACAGCACAAACATTTTTTTTGTTTGCTTTTGCTTGATTAACAATATCGGCTGCATTCTCCTCGATGATAATTTCTTCAGAATCCATTTTATGTTTGGTCAGGTCTTCGACATCGACGCTGCGAAAATTTCCTAGCCCAACATGCAGGGTAATCTCGGCAAAATCGATTCCTTTTATCTCGAGGCGTTTCATCAACTCGCGACTAAAATGCATACCGGCAGTAGGAGCAGCAACAGCACCCTCGTGCTTGGCATAAATGGTTTGGTAGCGTTCACGGTCTTCCGGTAAAACTTCCCGTTTGATAAACTTCGGAAGGGGTGTTTCTCCCAAATTATATAAGGTTTCTTTGAATTCTTCGTACGGACCGTCGTATAAAAAACGGAGGGTGCGTCCGCGAGATGTAGTGTTGTCGATTACCTCGGCCACCAGGGATTCATCTTCGCCAAAATAGAGCTTATTGCCAATACGGATTTTACGTGCCGGATCGACCAACACATCCCAAAGTCGTTGTTCCTGATTCAGTTCGCGTAACAAGAAAACTTCGATTTTAGCACCGGTTTTTTCTTTATTGCCATAGAGTCTGGCGGGGAAAACCTTCGTATTATTAAATACCATTACATCGTGTTCGTCGAAGTATTCAATCACATCTTTAAAAATGCGATGTTCAATTTCTCCGGTAGCGCGGTTCAAAACCAGTAGCCGCGATTCATCCCGGTTACTAGCAGGATGTAGAGAAATAAGTTCTTCCGGTAAATGATACTTAAATTGCGATAGTTTCATCGGTAATTATTTTTAATGGATAGTTTAAAATTATTGCTTTTCGTTTGCCTCAACGCTAGCTGGTTTCGGGAAAGATTCCTGCAGGAGCTCTTCCAATTGTTGAAGGCTGAGCGCATCGTTGAGGTTGAATTCGCCCGATGCCGTGCGTGTTAGCTTCGATAAATAGGCGCCACAGCCTAAAGCTGCACCAAGATCGTTTGCTAGGGAACGAATGTAGGTTCCTTTCGAACAACGAATATCCAGATAAAGTTCCGGCGTTTCGAACGATACCAGATTCAATTCATGGATATGAACCAGCACAGGTTCCAGCTGATGGTCGGAGCCTTTACGGGCAAGTTCGTAAGCGCGCTTCCCCTGTACGCGTTTAGCCGAGAAAAGTGGAGGCTGCTGATAAATTGGACCCCGAAATTGGTTTAGGATTTCCTCAATTGTGCTTTCGGCGATGGATGTGGCATCTCCAGATTGCTCTGGTTTTGTTTCCAAATCGTACGAAGGAGTTGTTTCTCCTAATTGAAGTCGCGCTCGATAGGATTTATCGGCATCGGTTTTTGTTTGCAGCAGTTTCGTTGCCTTTCCTACCGCTAAAATCATCAGTCCTTCGGCCAAGGGATCCAGCGTACCGGCATGCCCAACTTTGATGTTTTTCAAACGCGTGTAGCGATGCAACAAATGCTTGACTTTTTTTACCACATCGTACGACGACCATCCCCATGGTTTATCCAGAAGGAGAAAAACACCTTCTAGTAACTGATCTTTACTTATTCCAGAATGGATAATCATACGAGTTTTAAGAGAATTAGAAAAATAATTGCGAAGCAATGGCGATACTACCTACCAATAAACAGTAAAGGGCAAAATAAATCAGTTTGCCTCTTTTAACGATGTTAATCATCCAGGTGCAAGCGAGGTAACCCACTACGAAAGAGCTGATAAACCCAATGATAAGCGGGAGTGCTTCGATGGCTCCGGCTGCAGAAAAATCCTGACTAATGATGTCGAGAAAGTTTGCTCCCAAAATGGGCACCAGAACCATTAGAAAAGAAAACTCAGCCACTTGTTCTTTTTTATTTCCTAGAATAATCCCCGTTGCGATGGTTGCTCCAGAGCGAGAGATGCCGGGAATTACAGCAAGAGCCTGGGCAATTCCAATGATAAAAGCATCGAGGTAAGAAATGCTCCGTTCCTTTGATTTCGAAAAAAAGGCAAAGCCTAAAAGCGTGGCTGTGAATACAAGCATCGACCCTACCAAGAGCAGGTTGCCTGTGAAAAGAGATTCGACTTCATCTTTAAATAAAAGACCCAGAACAAGGACCGGAATCATGGAAAGAGCTATTTTTCCAGTGAAGCTCCACTCGTCGTTTTGCCGAAGTTGGGTGAGCCCTTTTAAAATGCGACCAATCTCCTTCCTGAAAACAACGATGGTGCTGAGTACGGTAGCTCCGTGAACCACCACAGTAAAAGTCAGGTTATCTTGTTGTTCGATGCCCAACAATACTTTTCCTATCTCCAAATGACCACTCGAGCTAATAGGTAAGAACTCAGCCAATCCCTGCAGGATGCCTAAAATAAGCGCTTCAATCCATGTCATGTCTTAGCCTTCTTGCTGCATGCTTTTGGGTTTACGCATAATGGCCCAGATCTCGAAAATAAAACCAAACAAGACAATGATTGGGGCAAGGGTTATACGACGAAAGGAAAAAATCTCCTCGCTAAAAACGTTCGGGTCGTCGGAGCCTCCTCCGGCCATGAGAATAAATCCCACCACGATAATTAAGAAACCAATTGCCAAATAAAGATAATTCTCTTTAGGAATGGCAAATCCATTCGAAGCTGTTTCTTGTTTTGTAGCCATATTATAAAACGTTAAATGTCAATTAAAAAGTTGATCGGTTTTCATCCGTAAATACTTCGTGCTCGCAAAATAAGCTGCTAAGAGCGAAAGGAGTATGCCTAACAAGATAATCCCGGCAAATAAAACCCCAATCAGTTCGTAGTCCTTGAAGCTAATGATAGCCGTAAATTCCGATTCAAGAGCTTTCAATACAAAGCTTAGTAAGACAATCGCAACCAAAGAACCCAGAATCCCTTGCCCCATACTTTGCAAAAGGAAGGGACGACGAATGAAACTATGAGTCGCTCCCACGAGCTTCATGGTATTGATTAGGAACCTGCGGGCGTAGATAGTCAGTCGGACGGTATTGTTGATTAAAACAATGGAAACCAGCATGAGCAAGGCGCTAAAAATCATTAGATAAACCGAAATACGCTGGATGTTATTGTTTAATAAATCGACCAGATTCTCTTGATAATACACTTCTTTGATTTGATCGTACTCAGCCAACCGACTCTTAATCATCACTAAGCTGTCGGGGTTAGCATATTCGGCATAGAGTTTAACTTCGATCGATGCTAGCAGCGGATTGTATCCCAGGAAATCCACAAAATTTTCGCCTAATGCTTCCTGAAATTCTTCGGCTGCACGCTCACGGGTTATGTAATCGGTGCTCTTGATAAAGATGCTCGCATCCAAATCTTTTTGGAGTCGAAAGCTGTCAATTTCTTTGATGTTCTCTTTCAGGATAATAGAGAACCCGATATTCTCTTTTACGTAATTAGAAATTTTGCCGGCAAATAGGATCATGGTCCCTACTAAACCCAAGAGGAAGAGGACCAATGATATGCTTATGACGGCAGTAAGTTGACTGCTCCTTAGCCGTTGCTTGATATGTTTGCTGGTTTTCTCCTTACTATTCAGACTCATATTGGCTGATTCTCAAAAAGTTTGCGAATATACAAATATATATGGCTTAAATGAAAAGTAAAGGGGCTAAGTTGTGGAACCAAATGTCGGGAGTATGATTTTTTTCATACTTTTGAATGAAATGGATTGCTATGACTAAAATACTGGTAGCCACCGATTTTTCTGCCGATTCAATCAATGCACTAGAGCATGCTTTGGTCTGGGCGCATAAGCTTCAGGCTCATTTGCGGCTTTACCATGTCGTCAAATCGTCTAAGTTCGATCTGCCTGGATTTAATCCTGGAAATCAGGATCAGGCTCTCGAAGTAGCCAAAGAGGCCATGAAAGTCCTTTTTCAAGAATACGTAAACAGTTATCAGGTTCCGGATAAAACCTTCGACTTTAAAGTGGAAGAAGGAAAAGTGTATCACCAAATTGTTGAGGAGGCTATCGGTTTCGATGCTTCGGTAGTCGTAATGGGAACTCATGGAACCAGCGGTTTCGAAGAATATTTCGCGGGAAGTAATTCATTCAGAGTGGTGAGCCGTGCTAGTAAACCGGTACTCACCATCCGCCTAGGTTTTCCCAAAGGTGCTCCGAAAACCATCGTTCTGCCTATCGATGTAACCACTCAAACCCGGCAAAAAGTGCCTCTTGTTGCCGAACTGGCGCACCTGTTCGAAGCAAAAGTGCATATCATGGGTGTTCGCGAAACCGACACCCCGGAAGTTATTTATAAAGTCAATCAATATGTCGATCAGGTCGTCGAGTACCTCGAAGCAAGATCGATTGAACATGACTGGGAAGTGAGAAAAGGGGGAAATATCACCAAAATAACTATCGAATTTGCAAAAGAAAAGGATGCCGATTTAATTTGCATCATGACAGAACAGACGGAACGACCGGAGAATCTTTGGCTAGGTACCTACGCTCAACAAATGATTAATCAATCTCCCATTCCGGTCTTGAGCCTTCAACCACAAAACCTAACCGACCCAAACCGCGTGTGATGATAACCAAAACTGTCCATCCTTTCACCTCTAAAGCTACTCGTTCAATGCATCGTTCAAATCAGGCTTCCGGCCTATCATCTCTTCTTATCTCTATTTTTAAAATTAACTTCCTGTTTTTGCTGTTTTTCGTAACCCCTAGCTACGCCCAAACAGAATTGCCCGACAGCCTCCAGATCTTTTCCATTATTCAGGCAAATGAACCCTCTCCCTCGGGGAAGGTTGTTCTCCATCAAGATCCACGACTGGAGGAGATTACCTACAAACAACTGCGTACAAACTTGCAACGTAATGGTATTCCCGGATATCGAATTCAAATCTACTCCGGATCAGGAACCAACGCCCGCATGGAGGCCATGCGCCTGCAAAATAATTTCTCGAATCAGTTCTCGACCATCCCCAGCTATTTAGTCTACGAAGAACCCTATTTTAAACTCCGGGTTGGTAATTATCGCTCCAAATCCGAAGGCTATAAAGCATTTAAAAAGATATCGGAGGTGTACCCTCAATGCTATTTCGTACTGGAAAAAAGTATGAACTATCCGGAGTTTAATCCTTCGGAAATATCACTCTCAACCGAATAAAAACAAACACGATGAAATTAAATCTACACTCCTTTACAACAAAATCGGCCCTTCCGGGCATCCTTTTGTTCCTTTTCTCCTTCTGGCTGTCGTCTGCGGAAACCTATGCACAATGTACGCCCGACCCTTCTTGTGTCGATACGGAACAACCGGGGCAAATTTGTCCGGAGGTTCTTCCCAATGGTTTGCTCAATACGTATTATGAACAAGTGATTACGGTTATTCCGCCCGATAGTGCCGAAATTGCCGGGAATGTAATTTATCTCTCAGCAATACAGCTCTCCTATATCAATAACCTGCCTCCAGGACTGAGTTATGAAGCCAATGTTTCCAATAACATTTTTCCGGTAGGGGACAGTTATTGTGTTAAAGTATCCGGAACTCCTACTCAAGCTGGTAATTTCCAACTAGCTATTGGTGTAATTCCCCATATCGGAGGCGTGCCTTTTGCCATCGGGCTTACCGAGGATACTACACTCAGTATTCAAATCGATGAAACCATGTCGGTTGCCAACCTGGATAAGCCAAGTGAGCGTTTCCGGGTTTCGCCCAATCCTTTCACCGATTTTGTTCAACTGCAGCACATTCCCACCTCTCAAACCGATTGGACCTTCGAGGTATTTAATGCTATCGGACAATGCATGCTTACAAAAAGGATTCCTGCCGGGCAAACGCATGCAACTGTTCAAATGGGCAATGGTCTGCAGAAACAGCAGTTTTTATTCTATCGCTTAAAGTCTGAATCTACCCAGTATTCGGGAAAACTAATGCGCCGTTGAAGTTCATAGCTCATACTCTTCTCCTTTTTCTCCTGGCTTTTGGCTTAACGTCTTTTGGGCAAACGACCCTTCTAAGTGGTCGGGTTTTAGAAAAAGGTGGTAAAATCCCGCTTACAGGAGTACATGTGTTTGTTGATTCGGAAACCGGCACGGTAACCGATGCCGATGGTTCTTACGAACTGAAATTGTCTCATGGCAACTATCAGCTTCATGCTCGATTCCTCGGGTATGAGGACTACCATGTTAAGCTTAATTGTACCACTCCTAAACTCGTGCACGATATAGTGTTAATGCCCGGCAACCAGCAATTATCCGATGTCGTGATTTCTGCAGGTAAGGCAACAAACCGGCGGTCCGATGTAGTGATTAGCATGGAGGTGATTAAGCCGGAATTGATTGAAATTGTCCCGGTTACCAACATGGAAGAGGCTATGCGAATTATTCCGGGTGTCAATGTAGCCGACGGACAAGTGAGCATCCGGAGTGGAGCAGGGTATAGCTACGGAGCCGGAAGTCGGGTAATGGTGCTCTTCGATGGAATGCCCTTACTCTCGGCCGATGCAGGCGACGTAAAATGGACCTTCCTCCCGCTCGAAAATCTTGAGCAAGTAGAGGTGATTAAAGGAGCCAGCTCATCGCTCTATGGAAGTAGTGCTTTGAATGGAATTATCCACTTTATTCCCGCCTGGCCAACCCCTAAGCCGGAAACAAAGCTCTCCTATATGCAGGGTTTTTACCTTGCTCCCGCTCGCAGCGAAACGCAGTGGTGGGGAGATGAAACGCTTACATACCAGTCTCTTAGCCTGTCCGATTCCAGGCAAATCAACCGAGTCGATCTCATCTCGGAACTCTCTTATTTCTCCGACGAAGGATATCGTACCTTTAATAACCAAGAGCGTTTGAATGCTCATGTCAAATTCCGCTATCGTCCCCAAAAAATTGAAGGATTGATGTTCGGCGCCGGTTTTCTGTTCTCCGATCAATCTTCACGAGAATTTTTTTTCTGGAAAAATGCGCAAGAGGGAATCTTTCAGCAAGACTCAGCCAATGCAACCTTAACTCATTCTACCCGCTTTACGGTCGACCCCTTCGTAAATTATCATTATCGGAATTGGCAGCATAGCTTGAAGGCGCGCCTTTTCTATAACCGAAACGATATTAGCGATAACTCCATGGACAATGAATTCAATTCCGTGTTCATGGAATATTTGTCAACCCGTACATTTAAGCCAGGAACTCGATGGGTGTCGGGCATTCATTTTACCAATGCGAATATTTTATCTCGTCTCTACGACAATCATCATAGTGCAAACCTTGCTTTCTTTTCCCAGTGGGAACAATTGTTTTTCGATCGGCTGCGAGTAACCGCCGGTCTTCGGGTCGAAATGTTTAAGCTCGACCGCGATCGGGAAATTTCTAATCCATTAGGTCGAATTGGACTCAATTATTTGCTTCTTCCCGGAGGAAACCTAAGAGCCTCTTTTGGTCAAGGTTTTAGATACCCCACGGTAGCCGAAAAATTTACCAGAACCCAACTGAGCGGATTGCTAGTTATGCCTAACCCTCACATTTTACCCGAATCGGGCTGGAATATCGAAATTGGTTACCGACAAGAATTTCCGCTAGGACAAGGAGCTGGCTATGTCGATGTTGCTGCTTTCCAGACTCAGTACCATCAAATGATGGAGTATAGTTTTGGAGTGGTCGATTCGGTAACCTATTTGCCCATCTACGATATTGCTCAAATGGGCTTTCATCCCCTCGGGTTTCAATCGCAAAATGTTGGAGAAGCAAGAATCAATGGATTTGAAATAACTTCAGGTGCTACCGGATCATGGGGAGATTTTTCCTGGCAAGGACTAGGCGGATATACCTACACCCTCCCGGTCGATTTGAATACCGATTCCACCTATCTAGCTCAGAAATCCGACGAAACCTCCATCCTTAAGTACCGATTCAAACATGCAATCAACTTCAGTTCTCAATTATCCTATCGAAGTTTCTCGCTTGGATATACCTTAGTTTATAATAGCCACATTGAAGCCATTGATCGATTTTTTGAGTTAGGTCTCGTTTTGCCCGGATTGGCGGAGTATCGCGATGAAAATAGACACGGCAATTTAATCATGGACCTGAGTGCTAGTTATCGATGGACAGATCGACTTGAGGTATCTGTGATTCTCAAGAACCTGGCTAATCGAGAATACATGATTCGGCCGGGAGACATCGGTCCGCCTCGTAATCTCATGATAAAGCTGAGCGCAAAACTTTAATAAGCTTTTCGGTACTTGTCGTTGTCGTCGTAAAAAATCTTCAGGTAATTCTCGTACCGCAACGCATGGATTTCTCCCTCCTCCACAGCAGCTCTTACCGCACAATTCGGCTCATGGGTATGGGTGCAGTTATTGAACTGGCAACGACTGGAGTACTGAAATATCTCCCTGAAAAAATGCCCGATCTCTTCTCGCTGGAAGTTATACACACCAAAGCCTTTAATGCCCGGTGTATCAATTAAATATCCGCCTTGTTCCAAGGGATACATTTGAGCAAAAGTTGTCGTATGCTTCCCCTTGGAATGATAGTGAGAGATGTGATCGGTTTTCAGTGTTAACCGGGAATCAATTGCATTGGCTAAACTCGATTTGCCCACCCCGGAATTGCCCGTAAAGAGACAAATTTTGTCGCGCATCCGATCTTTAATCCCTTCTAACGATTCCGCTTCGTATATCGAACTTCGATGACAAGGATAGCCCAATGGCTCGTAAATCGAGATCAATTCCTCCATCGCTTCGCGATCTTGTTCATCCATCCGATCCGTTTTATTGATGATGATATCGACGGGAATGCGATAAGCTTCGGCTGTTGCCAAAAAGCGATCGATAAAGCCGGGTGGGGTGCTGGGATGTGAAATGCTCAAAACCAGAAAGGCTAAATCGATATTCGCTGCCAGGATGTGTGTCTCTTTCGATAAATTGGAGGATTTCCGAATAATGTAATTCTTCCTCTCGTGGATTTCGGTAATTAACCCGGTTATTTCTCCTGCATCCAAACGGTAACTTACCCGATCGCCTACAGCAATCGGATTTGTGCTCCGTAACCCGGAAATTTTGAACTTCCCTTTGAACGCACAATCGACTACTTCGCCTGCGCTGTTCAGCACTTTGTATCGATTCCCCGTCGATTTTATTACAAGACCTTCCACGCTGTTTTTCTAAGAAATAAATCGATTTTCTTGTTTTAGGCCGATGCTTGCCCGCTTGTTAATTGCTGTTACTTTTGTACAATTCAATGTCTGCAAATATTTGAAAAAAACGATGATACCCAATGAAAATAATTTCTTTTAATGTAAACGGAATTCGTGCTGCTATGTCGAAAGGCCTGGCTGAATGGTTGACACTGGAAAATCCCGATGTGCTTTGTCTTCAGGAAACCAAAGCTCAGCCCGAACAAATCGATTTAGGTCCTTTCCAGAATGCCGGATACCACGCTTATTTTCACTCGGCCGTGAAGAAAGGATACTCCGGAGTGGCGATCTTAGCTAAAAAAGAACCCGACCAACTGGTCATTGGGATGAATCATCCGGCCTACGATGCCGAAGGGCGAATTTTAAGAGCCGATTGGGGCGATGTGTCCGTGCTGTCGGCTTATTTTCCCTCAGGCTCACAGGGAGATGAGCGCCAGGCTTTCAAGATGCAGTTCCTAGCCGATTTCCTACCCTGGCTCACGGATTTAAGAAAAGAGCGCCAGCAACTCATCCTCTCCGGCGATTTAAATATTTGTCATAAACCAATCGATATCAATCACCCGGAAAAACATCAAAAATCCAGTGGGTTCCTACCTGATGAACGCGCTTGGATGGATGAACTGGAACGCTCCGGAATGGTGGATACTTTCCGCGCATTCGACTCATCGGCAGATAAATACTCATGGTGGAGTTATCGCTCCGGGGCCAGGAAAAAAAATCTAGGTTGGCGAATCGACTATCATTGGGCTACCCAAAATCTTACCGATAAACTCCTCTCAGCAGGGATTCTTTCCGATGTCAACTTTTCCGATCATTGCCCTGTTGTCCTGGAATTAAAACCTTAATTCAGTTTTTTTAGTAAACCGGACAACTTATTCGCCCAACAACTTGTCTTCCCAAAAATCCTAAAAGCGAATGCTTGATGATCGACACTTTATCAAAGATTGCATCGAGAATAAGCCGGGAGCAATAGATCGCTTGTATAAACGATATGCTCCGATGCTTTTTGGTATTTGTTTAAGGTATGCCGCATCAAATCAAGAAGCAGAAGACATTCTTCATGATGGATTTGTGAGAATTATCAAACACCTCCATGAATTTCGAGGTGAAGGATCCTTCGAAGGTTGGTTGAAAAAAATTATGGTGAATACAGCAATTAATCAGTACAGAAAAAATCAAGCAGGGTTTGGAGTGGTGTCACTCGACGATTACCACCATGCACCCTCACACGAGGATGACCTCGTCGATCAGATCGCAGCACAGGAACTTTTTGCACTGGTAAGCGCTATGCCCGAAGGATACCGTCAAGTATTCAACCTGTTTGCAATCGAAGGATATCGTCATAAAGAAATTAGTGAAATGCTTGGAATTAGCGAAAGCACCTCCAAAACTCAATTCCTAAAAGCAAGAAAATACCTCATACAGCAGCTAATGCAGTTAAAGTCCACGGAAATGGATTCGTATAAATCTAAAAGGGATGCCCACGAATGAAAGAAGATAAGGAGTGGTTGGGTAGGCTGAATGATAAGCTAGGAAGCATGGAGTTTAATCCTCCTGAACAGGTGCTGGCGAAACTTGAACGGGAATTTACTGCACCAAAAGAATCCGCTTCATCATCATCATTCAAAAGTCGAATATTCGTCGCCGGAGCACTTCTCCTTCTTGGGGTAGCTACTTATTTTTCGTGGCCTTCAACTACTCCTCAACACGCTGAGCCGACTAGCTCAATCGACTCGCAAAGTTCTCATAACCACGATTTGCCCCAACCAATCATTATAGATACGACCTCCAACAGGTCGAAATTGATCCTTGCCGAGTCGAACACTCCAACTGAACCCTCTCACTCTCCTAAAAATATCCGACTAGCTCCTGCTTATGCCGGTAGCGATACAGTAATCTGTGGAACAAGCTTTCAATTAAAGGCAGCTAAGCAAAACAAAGAGGCCAATGCTTATTGGAAAACGGACGATGCCGGGGTAAGTTTCTTATCCAAAACGAAGGACCTTCCACATCACGATCCCAATGCGATTATTCAGGTCGAAAATCCGGGCGAAGTAGTCCTTTATTGGGTAGAAGAGATGGGTGATAATTTGGTGAGCGATCCGATTCGAATAGAATTTCGCCTGCTCACCGCTGAACCACTCGGCGAAGAACTGCAGGTGTGCGGAATGGAATTGAAACTCCCAATCGATTTTGCTCAAGGACAGCTATGGGTTTCCTCTCCTTTGAGCCTGGATACTTTAACGACTAGGGAATTGAGTGTTACAAGCCAAATGCCGGGTGATTTTTACCTTTACCGTACCTTAGAAGATGGTTCTTGCCTCCTAAAGGATTCGATGCAATTGAGATTTATCGAGCTACCACTTGCTCAACTTATACCCCAGCAGACGCCGAAATGCTCGTATGACAAGGTGCTCATTCAAGCTTCTTATCATGCCGAAAATTACTACTCATGGAGCTTTGATGGCCTTGAGACCAATCAGCTTAATGAGTATTCCTACGAAGTACAATGGCTCGAAAGGGTTCAAATACCTACGGTTCATCTGGAGGTAACTAGTCCCAATGGATGCAAGGCTTCCGATAGCTTGCAAATTGATTTTCCGGAATCGATTGAGGCAGCCTTCGAAGTGGCCCTCGAACAAGAGTCGGCGCCCACCATGGCCTATTTTACCAACCGAACCACTCTTGGAGGAAGTGAAGTTCCTTTGGGTACGCTTGATTTTCGCTGGGAATTTGGCGACGGAGAAAGCGCACATCTGGAACACCCCGACCACTTGTACAAGAATCCAGGAACCTACGCTGTTCAGTTAATTGCTAAAAATCATGAGAATTGTGCAGATACCTTCCGATTGGAAGAGCTAGGTCTAATCCCTGAGAACACCTTAGCCATTGCTAAGTTTTTTACTCCCAATGGCGACAATAAAAATGATGTCTTCGCTTTTCAGGCCGATCACATCGATCAATTCATCGCTATCATTTTAAATGCATCAGGAGAAAAGGTGTATCAATGGAGCAAAGGAGAACCCGGATGGGATGGGAACTTGCCGGGTGGAAGTCCTGCGGCAGAAGGAAGTTACTACTATGTCATTCGCGGTATCGACCAATTCGGAAATGCCTTCGAAACTCCGGGGTTGGTTTACCTCATCCGAAATTAATTATACACTCTCAAGGTATAACCATCGAAATAGGTGCGATATCGTTTTAAAGGATAAGTGGCCACTCCTTCGCTGACAGATCCATCCAGCAATAAAAATTTTGTTCCACAACAGGCTGTATCAACTGCGAACAGTTTTGTTTCATCCACATACACTTTGCAGTTTTCATTTACATCGTGCGTACAAGTGCGATCGTAGGCAGCAAATTCATCTTGCGAAATTCGATAGATAATGATGCCATTCACCCCACCAGTCACTGTAAGTGAATTCCCGGGAATGGTAAGCGAATTGAACTCCGGATCCATCAGCCTGATACTGAAATCGACATAAACATTTGGTACAACTTGATGTGCTGAATCGCAGGCATTTAAGGTGAAAAGTAAAAGCGAAATGCCAAGGATATGCCGAATAAACTGAAAGGAAAAAGTTTTCATTCGGAAGGGTGTAAGAAACATGAAAAAAAGCTTAGTTTTAGTAATCTTAAATCTATTATTGTAACGCAATAAGGATTCAACTAGTATCAACCGCTAAAATACGATAAATACATGGCCGATTTCGACTTTAGTACGATTATTTACCTCCTGCTAATAGCGCTGGTATCCATATTTGGGAACCGCAAGAAGAAACGTAAACTCGAAGAACGCAAGCTTCAAAGAGAACAAAATCCTTACGAGCAACCGGAGCAAAAGTCCGATTCATTCTATTCCATCATCGAGCAGCTCGAAAAAGATTGGTTGAAAGAAGAAGAACCGGCACCTGAAAGGAGGCAGACAGCTTCCAATCAGTTTGTCCGAGATGCAGCAATGCCCGATTTAGAGGAATTCAAGGAAGAGCAAGCAATCATTCACCCGGAAGAACAAAGCTTGGCATCGGAATATGCCCAGTTCACGAAAGACAAAGAACAAAAGTATGCAGATTATTTCGATGGCGAAGGTCGTGTTAAAATTGACCGGACCATCCATCAAGTAGTCACGGATAAGAAAAGGAAACCTGCTGCAAAAAAAGGGCTTAAAGGCTATAAAAACATCGATCTACGACGAGCGGTTGTGTACAATGAAATCTTGAATCGCCCGCAGTTTTAACTATGTTTTATAAGCATTTATCCGTGTTAAAAAATGTTATGGGTCGATATGGATAATTGCTATATTTACGGCCGCTTAAGGTCAGATTAACTAAATATTAATATAAGTAAACGATACATTATGCTACGAAATTTACTCTTTGTAGTTATCGCTCTTTTTTCGGTACAAGGCATGTTGGCTCAATCGGCCGGTACGCTCTTAGGAAAAGTTGTCGATAAAGATACCAAAGAACCTATTCCTTTCGCCAATGTGGTAGTCTTGAAAGATGGGGTTCAAATCATGGGAGCAAGTACCGATTTCGATGGGGAATATACCATTAAACCTATCGCAGCCGGCAAGTACACGATCCAAGCTTCTTATGTCGGGTATAATTCCATTGTTCAGAATAATGTGTTAATCTCTGCTGATAAGATTACCTTCCTGAATCTGGATTTAAGTTCATCGAATCAGAATATCGATGAAGTAGAGATTGTGGAGTACAAAGTACCACTTATCTCGAAAGACCAGACGCAGAGTGGAGAAACCATTACCTCGGAACAAATCGAGAAAATGCCTGGTCGTTCGGCCGATGCAGTAGCTACAACCGTGGCTGGTGTATACTCCGAAGGGGGCGAGGTAGGTTCTATTCGTGGTGCTCGTTCTGGCGGTAACGTTACCTTCGTCGATGGAGTAAAAGTGATTGGATCATCCGCGCTGCCGCAATCTGCCATTGCTGAGGTATCCGTAATTACCGGTGGTCTCCCCGCTAAGTTTGGCGATGCAACCGGTGGTATCGTGAATATTACCACCAAAGGACCAAGCAACAAACTTTTCGGAGGTATCGAACTATTGTCTTCGTCCTTAGTCGATACTTACGATTATAATCTACTGGGCTTCAGTGTATCGGGGCCAATCTGGCAAAAAACAGATGCCAATAACCCCGATCAAAAAAATACCCTCCTGGGTTATTTTATTTCTGGTGAGCTTTCTCTGACCAACAGTTCCAAAATCTCCACTCCCTTGTACCGTGCTACCGACACCGTACAGCAGTTCATCCGCGAAAATCCGCTCATCACCAACCCACAAGGATTCGGAGTAGTGCCCGCTGCTGTTTATCTCCGCGACGAACATTTCGAAACCTACGAAGAAACCTTTGGAACCCAAAGCTTCCGCGTAAACCTCGCTGGTAAACTCGACTTTAAACCGTCAAAAAACTCTAGCCTTGTGTTGGGAGGTTCTTTCGTTAATCAACGAAACGACAACTTTAGTATCTACCACGCAATGTTCAACGCCGATAACTTCTCGGAAACCTATTACACTAACTGGCGTGCTTACTTGCGATATACTCAAAAGTTTGTCGACGATCCGGAATCAACCTCGCTCATTAAAAATGCTTACTACTCGCTCCAGTTCGACTACGAAACAACTTTCGGAAAAACCTGGCATGCTCGCCACCAAGACAATGTCTTCGCCTATGGTCACTTCGGTCAGTTTACCACCTACATGCAACCAACTTACAATGAATTTGGTGTAGATAGCGTTACCGGATTATCCGCTTGGTTAATGGATAACTACCAGGATACCTTAGTTACTTATACTCCGGGAACCTACAACCCCGATCTGGCTACTATTACACAAAATTATTACGAGCTGAATCCTAATCCATTCTTTCAACGGAATACAGAAATTATCCAAAATTTAGGTGGATACATCAACGGACAAAGCCTCAATCTCCTCAGTATTTACAATACTTTCGCCAGCCCTGGATTACCAACTACCGGAATCAGCGAATTTTCCAACGACCAGTTCCGTATCTCTGCCGCTGGTGCCGCCGATATAGGCCGTCATGAAATCTCGCTTGGTTTCGAATTCGAGCAACGGAGCTACGCTAACTGGGGAACAATCAATACCGATCGTATCTGGGTTCTCGCCCGTGGTTTAATGAACAAACACATCTCGAACCTCGATTTCTCCGACCCAATCCTACATTATCTTACGGATGAAAATGGAGAATATGTTCTCGACGATTTTGGCAACCGGGTATTCTCCGACACCATCTCTTATAATCGTCTCTACAGTCCCGCCGACCAAGCTCGATTCGATATCAAATTCCGTGATTACCTAGGTATCAATAAAGAATCACTCGAATGGGTCGATATTGATAAGTATGATCCCGCTGAACTAAGCCTCGATTATTTTAGTGCCGACGAACTGCTGAATGGCGGTAATGCTTATGTATCTTACCTCGGTTACGACGTTTATGGAAATAAAATTGCTCGCGGAACCACCCTCGCCGATTTCTACACCGCTACCGATGAGGAAGGTTATTTTCTTCGCCATCGCCCTGCTTTCCAGCCGACTTATATTGCTGGTTATATTCAGGATAAATTCGCTTTCCGCGATTTAGTATTCAACGTTGGTGTGCGTGTCGATCGATTCGACGCTAACCAAATGGTGCTAAAAGATCCTTATACCTTATATGATGCCTATACCGTCGGCGATGTTCGAAACGGTGGAACTCCTCAAACGCTTACGGGTGATATTCCACAAACCATGGGCAACGATTATGTTGTTTATGTCGATAATGTGGCCGATCCAACATCCATTTTTGGATACCGGAACGGTGATACTTGGTACGATGCCAGTGGAACCGAGATTGATAACCCCACCTTAATTAGTGCTGCCGATGGTGTTCAACCCTACTTGGTTAATCCTGGTGTGGATATGCAATCGCCCGACTACAATGTAAACATGTCGTTCGAAGATTATAAGCCACAAATCGTGGTCATGCCTCGTATCTCTTTCTCTTTCCCAATTTCCGACGTGGCTCTTTTCTTTGCTCACTATGATATTCTTTCAACTCGCCCGGGTGGTATCGCTATCGATCCAATCGACTACATGTTCATGAAGGTTCGGGCTACCAACGATCGAATCATTACGAATCCTAACATGCGACCAGAGAAAACTATTGACTATGAAGTAGGTTTCCAACAGGCTCTTGGTAATACCTCTGCATTGAAACTTTCTGCTTTCTACCGTGAAATGCGCGATATGCAGCAGGTTATCAATATTGTGGGTGCTTATCCAGTGTTCCGTTACCTTACTTATGGCAATATTGACTTTGGTACCGTAAAAGGTTTCTCTATTCAATACGATCTTCGACGTACGGGTAACGTTTCTCTCCGCGCTGCTTATACCCTTCAGTTTGCGAACGGAACCGGTTCTGGCCCATCCGAAGGTATTAACCTCTTAAACTCGGGTCAGCCAAACTTGAGAACACTTATTCCTCTCTCCTTCGACCAGCGTCATGCCTTACTCGGAACACTCGATTTCCGATTCTTCGAAGGACGTGAGTATAACGGTCCTAAATTATTTGGAATGGACATTCTCGAAAATTCTGGCTTCAACTTAGTATTGCGTACCGGTTCCGGATCACCATACACCAAGCGTTCTATCGTAGGTAATGTGGTTGAAGGTTCGATTAACGGTTCTCGTAAGCCCTGGAGAACCACCTTAGATCTTACGATAGATAAAAGCTTCTTCGTTACCTTACGCAAAGGCTCCGACAACGAACGCGTATTACCTATTAATATTTACTTAGAAGTCTTCAACTTATTGAATACCAAAAATATTATCAATGTGTATTCTACTACTGGTAACCCAGATGACGATGGCTATCTAGCTGCTGCTCAGAATCAACAGATTATTCAGTCGCAGTTCGACGAGATCTCTTACCGTAATTATTACACCATGGCTCTAGCAAATCCTGGCAACTTCAGCGCCCCGCGAACCATGCGTATCGGTCTTACCATTAGCTTCTAATCTTTGAAAAATATTTAAAATCAAACATATCCAATGAGAACTCAAAAAATTCTACTCTTTGCTGCCTTATTCCTGTTCTCGCTAACAGCTATGGCCGAAAAGAATATCGATTGGGTCCCTCCCAAAAAAACACTGAAATCGGCTTCCGGTATGGCTGCAGGCTGCGTCCCGGCAACAACATCGACCGAGCTGGAGCTGAACAATGTGCGAGCCCTCGTACATACTGGAGGTGACATGTGGTGGGACTTGCAAGGATTGGCTCGCTACGAAGTCCCCAAAGATTCCCGAAAAACAGCGCTTTTCGCTGGTTCAATCTGGATCGGTGGTACCGATGTTAACGGTCAGCTCAAATTGGCAGCTGTTCAATTCCGCTCTGGCGGTGTTGATTACTGGCCTGGCCCACTCATTACCAGTGGCCCTAACCGAGGAACAACCACTTCCGATGTTTGTCTCGCTTACGATAAACATTACAAAATTAATCGAAACCAAGTGGCAGAATTTCGGGCCTGGTTCAATGCAGACCCTGAAACGCGCGCTCAAGACTATCCAGGCTATGTCATTCCTAATAGTATTCTCAACTGGCCTGCACATGGCGATGTCGCTGCCGGATACGATTATTACTTAGCTCCCTTTAAAGATGTAGATGGCGATGGATTCTATGATCCTTATGCAGGGGATTACCCCTTCTACGATATCGACCAGGAATTGCCTTGTGGTACGTCCCGCGAACAACGAATCCCTCGTCTGTTTGGTGATGAAACCCTTTGGTGGGTTTACAACGACCGTGGTAATGTGCACACCGAAACCAATGGTGATGCCATCGGTATGGAAATCAGAGCTCAAGCTTTTGCGTTCTCTACGAACGATGAGCTAAACGATATGACTTTTTACAATTACGCTCTGATTAACCGATCTACCTACACCTTAATAGATACGTATTTCGGTGTTTGGACGGATGCGGACATGGGGTATGCATTCGACGATTATGTAGGTTGCGATGTGAACCGTGGATTGGGTTACCTGTATAATGGTACAGCCATCGACGGAACAGGTCAGTTTAATGCCTACGGTGGTCCTTCGCCTCCACCACCAGCTGTAGGGGTCGACTTCTTCGAAGGTCCCTATCAAGATGCCGATGGTTTGGATAACCCAAGTTCTTGGGTGGGCGATGAACTCATTTGCGATGGGAATATCATGAATGGAAATATCAACGGTCTGAACTTTGGCGATGGTATTATCGACAACGAACGTTGGGGTATGCGCCGTTTTATTTTCTATAATAACGTAGCCGGACCAATGGGTAATCCTACCGATGCTTTCCAATATTACAACTACTTACGTGGTATATGGCTCGATGGTTCGCCGATGCTCTACGGAGGAACAGGACACCCATCCGACGCTTCTACCGGTACAGTTCAAACCGACTTTATGTTCCCATCGGCTACCGACCCATGTGGTTGGGGACAACAAGGTGTTGTAATGCCTTCTTGGGATGAAACTACCGAAGATAACCCACCAAACGATCGACGCTTTATTCAATCGGCTGGTCCATTTACCCTGGAGCCTGGTGCTGTTAACGATATTACGGTTGGAGTTGTTTGGGCGCGTGCTCAAGGTGGAACTCCTTATACCTCGGTAGAAGAAGTGAAAGTAGCCGACGACAAAGCTCAGTTACTTTTCGATAACTGCTTTAAAGTAGTTGATGGTCCCGATTCACCAGAATTGACGGTAATCGAACTCGACCGCCAACTGGTATTTCATATCTTCAACTTGCCCTCCTCGAATAACTTCATGGAAGGCTATATCGAAAAAGACTTTACGATTGTCGATGTGGATGTCGATGGCGATGGAGAAGTGGATGAAGTAGATAAGTTTTACCGCTTCGAAGGATATCAAGTGTATCAGTTAAAAGATGCAACTGTTTCTGTAAGTGATATTGGCGATGCTGAAAAAGCTCGTCAAGTTTTCCAATGCGACGTTAAAAATGGCGTTACGCAATTGGTCAACTTCACTTGGAATCCCGATATTAGTGCTAACGTTCCAGAGGAAATGGTGAATGGTGTCGATGAAGGAATTCAGCATACCTTCACTTTAACTGAAGATGCTTTTGCCCAGCGGAACAGAACACTTGTAAATCATAAACGATACTACTATTTGATCATCGCTTATGGTTATAATCAGTTCAAACCCTACGACCAAAACGACATCAACAACTATAATGGACAAAAATTGCCTTATAAAGCAGGTCGTAAATCGGCCCTTGGCTCAATCAAGACCTACGAAGCAATTCCGCATGTTCCAGAACCAGGCGATGGAGGTACTATTGCTAATGCCGTTTACGGACAGGGCGTAGCTGTTACACAAAAAGAAGGCTTTGGATCCGGCACCAGTATCATCGATTTATCGCCGGAATCGAAAGCTCAGATTATGGCCGGGGAGCCCTGGAGAATCGATCAACGAACCTATGAACCAGGTCGTTCACCTATCACACTCAAAGTAGTAGATCCTTTGAATATTCCCGAAGGTCGTTTCGCTTTAAAGTTTCATCCCGATTCATCCGTTTATAATACCGGTGGTTATAAAGATTTCCGCTTAAATGAATCGCGCTGGTACATTTATCCTCTGGAGGGTGAAATCGAATTCGATACCATTTGGTCCGATGCTTCCATTAATGTAGTAAACGAACAAGTTATTGCAGAACTCGGATTGTCGGTTTCAGTGGAACAGAAAAACTTCCTCTTCCTACCATCTGTAGACGATAAAGACGATCCGATTAATGCCGATTTGGAATATGAAATCACCTATCCCGATCCAAATCAGCCTTGGTTAACCTTCGTGACCGATGGAGACGACTTCAATGCATTTAACTGGATCCGTTCCGGTACTCAAAGTAGCGAAGACGATGCAGAAAAGGTTTATAACGATTATCCCATTGGTTCCAACTTATTTGATAAAGCAGAGGTTTTCGAATCTTTCGCAAACGGTCACTGGGCTCCTTATCTGGTAGCTTCTCACCACGAATATGGTCCGGCAAAAAGTGGAACTCAAATACCACTGAACTATTGGTATTTCTATCGAATGCCTAATGTGGACTTGGTGCTTACTTCCGATAAGAGTATGTGGACTCGTTCGCCAGTGCTCGAAACAGCCGAAAATGATAGTATCGATACCGATGGCGACGGAGTAGCCGACGATGTCGTACCAGCTTTATTTGGTCAAGGTGATGCCAAAAAATTTGAACTGCGTGATTCTCCTTCTATTAATAAAGATGGAACCTTTGCATCAAGCAACGATCCAAGTGAAAACCCCGATGATCCGAACTATATTTCAGCTCGTGGTATGGGCTGGTTCCCCGGATATGCTATCGATGTTGAAACAGGTCGTCGCTTGAATATCGTTTATGGAGAGGCTTCCGATTTGCCGGCTGAGAATGGTCGAGATATGAAATGGAATCCAACCTCGAACTACTTCACCACCTTTGGCGATATCCTTTTCGGAGGGAAGCATTTCATCTATATCGTTGGAAATAACTTCTTCCTGCGACCCAACGGAGTCGACACCAGTGTTTATATGCCAGCCTACGATGCAGGTAAATATTTCATGGGACTGATGCGCAACGAGCTGAATCTGGGTGTTACTGTAGATCAACCTCGAACAGCCTTCCAAAATATCGCATGGACTTCCATTCCAATGCTTACAGGGCTTGAGATGAATCGTAGTGTGGAGGATTTCCTGCAAGATGGCGATATCTCCATCCAACTGCGCATGACTTCCCCCATGAGAGCGGGTTATGGAGACTTTACAGTGATGAATCCTGAGAACGATAACTTCCCATCGTTTGAATTCGATACCTACGATATTAAAACCGATCGTGAATCGATGGAGACGGCTGTTGCAGCTCTCGACCTGATTAACGTAGTTCCTAATCCATACTACGGTTATTCAGAATACGAAACAAATCAGCTCGATAACTTGATTAAAGTAACCAATCTGCCGAATCAATGTACCATTACCATCTATAATTCAAACGGTACGCTTATCCGTCAGTTCCGGAAAGACAATAGTCTCAGCTATCAAGAATGGGATCTGAAGAATCAGTATGGAATTCCGATTGCCAGCGGGCTGTACATTATTCACGTAGATGCTTACGAGGTAGGAGAGAAAGTAATTAAATGGTTTGGTGCAATGCGCCCAATCGACTTAAATGCTTTTTAATCGGATTGTTAAACATTAATTTTTACGATAATGAACAAAACAGCTTATTATATTTCTCTCTTACTGCTAGGATGGGTGATGCTTACTCCCAAGTTGAGCTTTGCCGGTAATGAACAACGAGCCGGTGAAGCAGGCGCTTCCTACCTGCTAATTAATCCGTGGGCTGCCAGCTCCGGATGGGGAGGTGCCAATACGGCTTTAGCCCGAGGGCACGAAGCCACCTTTTTAAATGTATCTGGAACCGCTTTTATTCAAAGTACCGAACTCCTATTTACGCATACTAACTTGTTTGCCGGAGCCGACATCACTCTTAATTCATTCGGATTTAGTCAGAAAGCTGGCGAGTCAGGGGTAATTAGCATGTCTATCCAGTCTTTTAGTTATGGCGATATCGATATCACCACGGTAGAGTTACCCGAAGGCGGTATCGGAACTTTTAGTCCTACTGCTTCGGTTATTTCGCTTTCTTATGCAAAGGAATTCTCCAACAGTATCTATGGTGGACTTACAGTTAAAATTATCAACGAAGCCTTAGCTGATATTTCTGCTTCAGGTGTAGCCTTCGATGCTGGTATTCAGTATGTAACCGGATCCGAAGAACAAATACACTTTGGTATCTCCATGAAGAATGTGGGTCCTACCATGCGTTTTCGCGGCGATGGACTCTCCTTTCGAGGAATCGTTCCCGAAACGGAAGTGGATCTAACGCTCGAACATCGCTCGGCTACGTTTGAATTACCTTCGCTTATCACCATTGGATTCGGCTACGATATCTTCCTCGAAAACGAAAGTAAATTCACTCCAGCAGTTACTTTTACTTCTAACTCGTTTACGCGCGATCAATTCAATTTCGGTGGCGAATATGTTTACCGAAATATCCTTTCGCTCAGAGCCGGGTACATCTACGAAACAGGTTTAATCCCATTCATCGATTCAGAAGCAAGCAGTGCTACCGCTTTTACCGGACCTTCATTCGGTCTTAGTGTGATGATTCCGCTTAATAAAGAGAAAGGTCGTTATTTCTCCTTCGACTATTCTTATCGCGATACCAATCCATTTATGGGTGTCCATTCTTTTGGCGCTCGGATTAGTTTGTAATTATCTGAAAACAAAATATCTTTGCAACGAAAAGAGTCCCTGGACGGGGATTCTTTTTGTTTAATATCACCACTAAATTGAAACTGACAAGCATAAGCACTTACGGGTGCTTATGCTTGTTATTAGCTATTTCTAATATTTATTAATGGATTAGATATGAGTTCGAAATCTTACCTCACCGCCGAGGGCTTAAAAAAACTCAAAGCGGAATTGGAACAATTGAAAATGGTCGAGCGTCCCGCAATCAGCCGCCAAATAGCCGAAGCTAGGGAAAAAGGCGACTTGTCGGAAAATGCTGAATACGATGCTGCCAAAGAAGCTCAAGGTCTGCTCGAGCTTAAAATCCATAAGTTGGAAAATATTATTGCAAATGCCCGACTAATCGATGAATCACGAATCGATACCTCCACGGTACAGATTCTCAATAAAGTTCGTATTCGTAATTTGCAAAATCAAGCCGAAATGGAATATATGATTGTTGCCGACAGCGAAGCCGACTTAAAAGCCGGAAAAATGGCTGTTGGTAGTCCAATCGCAAAAGCCCTCCTCGGCAAAGAGGTCGGTGATACGGTCGAAGTGCAGGTGCCATCCGGGAAAATCAGTTTTGAAATCCTTACAATATCAATCTAGTCATGCCTAGCATCTTCTCAAAAATTATCCAAGGGGAAATACCATCTTATACCATCCTGGAGGACGAACACTTCTTCGCATTCCTCGACATTTCCCCGGTTAATGAGGGACATACCCTTGTGGTGCCAAAAGTGGAAATCGATTATATCTTCGACCTAGAGGATGAAAAGCTGGCAGCCATGATGGCTTTTGCCAAAAAAGTGGCTCATGCCCTTAAGCTTAGCTTTGAGTGCAATCGCATTGGAGTTACTGTTATTGGACTCGAAGTTCCGCACGCTCATATCCATTTAATCCCGATTAAGCAAGAAGCCGATATGAGCTTTTCCAATCCTCGAAAATCTTTCAGCCCCGAGCAATTCAAAGCAATCCAGACAAAAATAAAATCGAACTTGTAATTAGGAATTTATCTTACCAGGATTCTTTTTGACAAAATCTTCCCAGTTTTTATAATTACCCTCCGAACGGAGGGTATTTTTTTGGTAATAATGGCAGACAGCCACAGCCAAAGCATCGGTCGAATCAAGGTATTTGCTCTCAATCTCAAATTTCATAAATACTTCCAATAAACGAGCAACCTCCTCCTTACTCGCATTCCCTTTGCCTGTGATAGCAAGCTTAATCTTGCGTGGAGCATATTCGAAGATGGGCAGATTTTCCTGCAAACCTGCCGCCATTGCAGCTCCTTGAGCTCGCCCCAATTTTAACATCGATTGAATGTTCTTTCCATAGAAAGGCGCCTCTAAAGCTACCTGACTCGGCCTATATTGAAGAATCAATGCGTGAGTCTTCGCAAAAATCGTTTTTAGTTTTTGATAATGATCCCCTTCACGCGATAGATTAATTATTCCCATCGCAATTAACTTGGGTTTGCGGGAAGAAGCTTCAATTACAGCATAACCCATGCGGATGGTCCCCGGGTCTATCCCTAAGATGATATCATGCTTCTTTTCCAATGATTCCATGCTCTAGTTCGTTGGGGAAATCGCTTCAGGAAGAACTTTTTCCCGAATGTTTCGGTAGCGCTTGCGGGCATCTACTGCATAAATACTCGACGGATAGCTAAGCAACAATTGCTCGAAAGCCGCCATTGCTGTAGACTCGTCCTTCAGGAATTCTTGTAACAGGATCCCTTTGCGATAAGATGCATCGTCGCCTAATAAATCCTTGGAATGAAATTCTAAAATACGATCCAGATAATGGAGTGATTGCTCGTAATCGCCCGCTTGTTCCGATAAAACTGCTAACTGATAAAGAGTCTCGTCAACCAGACCGGTCTCTGCATATTGATCTAAGAGAGATAAGTACACTTGACGAGCACTGTCCGTTTGATTCTTATACTGATAAAAACTTCCTTTTGCATATTCTTTTAAACCTGCTTCGCTTGTTTCATCCTGAGTATTTTGACGAATCAGGTTTGCTAAATCGATCGCATCGTTCGAGATTAATTTAGAAGTGGAAGCCTTCAGGATGTTTAATTGAGCTTCCGCCCATCGAAAATCGCCGGTAAAAAATGCTAAGCGTGCTTTTCGTAGCTTGGCTTCATGCCCCCATAAATTGTTTTTATTTTCTTTTTCAACTTGGCCATATAAAATAGCCGCCTCCCAGCGGTCGCGCCGGTACAAATGGATATCAGCCAACTCTAATTTTGCTCGAGCAAAATCGTCGGACGAAGTGCCACGTATATCCAATACTGACTCTAAATGCTGAATAGCTTCCTCGATTTTGTCGAGGTGGTAAGCTTGTAGTACGGCATAGTCGATTATCGCTCCTGCCGTTTTTAAATTCTTCCCAAACTCCATGAAGAAGGCCTCGTACTTGCCCGCCAAAGCTAAGGGGTCTTGGTGTGCAGCGTGCTTACCTGCTCGCAATAAGGAAAAGGACAATTGCAGTAATTGAGCTTTCGATTCGTAATAATAGGTAGATCGGGGTGTTTTGTCAACCAGATACTCAAACATCTCAGCCGCATCTTCGAATTCAGCATTTGCTCGCGCCATACCGGCTAATTGATAAATTCGAATACCATCCTCGTTTAATCGTTTGTCTAAACTCTGAGCAATCAAGAATGCATTCCTGAATTCCTTCTTTTGCGTGTAAAGCCAAACCAATAAGTCGGAAAGTGCTACGGAGCCCGGATTATTTTGCAGCTCAATAATGAGAGTCTCTCGAATCATTTCGTAAATATTATCTTGAACATCCACCCGCAACAAAGATTGAAGCCTGTTCTTAATGAATTGGACATTTTCGGTTCCTTCGCCCAACCACATCAGGTACTCTTTGATCATTAAATCATAACTACGTGCCATCATGTATGCATTCCCCAGTTCGTTCCGAAACATAGAGGTATTCTTCAACAGCTGACGCCCCTTTTCATAGGTTCGAATAGCCCAGCTATACTCCCTACGTGCATTGAATCGTCCTGCTAGGTTCAGTATATGATTTCGATTGGCATCTAATTTATCTAAAGCTTCTTCGTAGGTCTTTTCACTTTTCTTCTCTTTACCCATACGTTTATAAGTATAGCCAAGGTCAACATAGTAGCTCAAGTCGTTTCGGTCTTGCTTAATCGCCGATTTAATGACCGATTCCGCTTCTTCCAGCTCCTGAAGCTCCCACAAACAGTTTACATAAAACATGTAGTAAGATCTTACCTGTGAATTCTGCTCATGAAGCTGTTTGTAAATTACCGCAGCTTTGGCATATTCCTTATTTCGATAATATTCGTTGGCTAATTGAATATCGGCTTGGGTAAAACGGACCTGGCTTAACAAGGGCACTGGCATCAGAATCGCAAGCACGAGTACGATGCGTAAGATGGAAGTAATCCTTATCAGCTTTAGAAATAAGATTTGTTTATGGGATGAAATGATGTTCATGGGTGTTTTGATTCAGTAAGCGAAAGAAAGGAATTTTGTTCAAAATTCGTTTAAAATCCAAAACGATTCCGCAACGCTTATCGTATTCCAACTGGTTGTGCAGGTCGGACTATAAAGAAAAGAAAAAGCACACCCTGTTGGATGTGCTTTTGTCTCGAAATGTATTATTCGCTGAAAGACTATTCTTCCTCGCCCTGCGAAGCTTCGTATTCTTTCAGTAACTTGTCCTGGATTTCTCCAGGTACTGGCTCATAGGCAGAAAAGGTCATGGTATAAGTTGCTCTTCCGCTCGTTATGGAGCTTAATGCTGTGGAATACTTGTTCATCTCAGCTAAAGGAACCGTTGCTTTAATCTTTTCAAAGCCACTTTCACTTTCCATTCCTTGAATCATTGCCCGTCGTCCCTGTAAGTCGGAAATAACATCTCCCATGTAGTCGGCAGGTACGAGTACCTCTACATTGTAAACTGGTTCAAGGATTTTAGGACCTGCATCTTTAAAGGCTTGACGGAATGCATTCCGACCGGCAAGTTTAAAGGATATTTCGTTGGAATCAACCGGGTGCATTTTACCATCGTAAACCGAAATGCGAATATCGCGGGCATACGATCCGGTAAGCGGACCTTCTTCCATCTTTTCCATAATTCCCTTCAAAATAGCTGGCATGAATCGAGCATCGATACTACCACCCACTATACAGTTATAGAATACTAATTTGCCTCCCCATTTCAATTCATGCTCTTCTTTTCCACGAACAGAAACATTCAGTTCCTTGCCAGCAAACTTGTATTTAACCGGATCAGGAGTCCCTTCTACATGTGGTTCAATAACCATATGTACTTCACCAAATTGACCGGAACCACCCGATTGTTTCTTATGTCGGTATGAAGACATAGCTGGTTTGGTAATCGTTTCCCGATAGGGAATTTTGGGAGCTAAAAACTCTGTTTCAATTTTATAAACATGATCTAAGTGCCATTTCAAAATATTCAAATGGTATTCGCCTTGACCAAAAACAATCACTTGCTTCAATTCCTTACTAAACTCAACGGTAATGGTTGGATCTTGCAAATGCATTTTGTTCAGCGCTTCAGCCATTTTTTCTTCGTCGCCTTCAGCAAGTGGTTTTATAGCAGTGCGATACTTGGGTTCCGGGTAGCAAATCGATGGGAAGTACCAATCATTACCAGGAGCATTAAGGGTGTGGTTGGTCTTCGTGTTTTTGAGTTTTACAGTGGCTCCAATATCGCCGGCAAACATTTTGGCAACTTTCTGGCGGTTCTTACCGGCACTTACAAATAGTTGCGAAACGCGTTCCTTCCCACTGTTGTTAATGTTAACTAAATCAGCACTCTCGCTGATGCAGCCTGATTGTACTCGGAAATAACTCACTTCACCGATGTGTGGCTCAATAGAGGTCTTAAATACAAAAATGGAAGCAGGTCCGGAGGGATCAACTTTTACCTCTTCCCCTTTGTCGTTTTGTTTTCCGGGAAGTTCGGTAGGAGAGGGGAAGTTTAACGTGATGAAATCTAAAATCCGATCTACTCCGCGATTCATTTTGGCCGAAGCACAGAAAATAGGAAAGAAGGAACGGCTCGATAATCCGTCGCGAATTCCACGAGTCATTTCTTCATCGGTCAAACTTTCATTCTCGAAAAAGGATTCCATCAAGCTTTCATCACTTTCAGCTGCTTTCTCAACTAATTCGGTGTAGAGCTCTAATGCCCTATCGGCTTCCGAAGCGGGGATGTCCTCTATGGTAGCTTTGCCACTATCGTCCTTATAGGTGTACATCTTTTGCGATACCACATCGATAATGGATTGGAAGTTAGCACCAGTTTCTATCGGGTACTGCAGAAGAATCGCTTTTCCCCCAAATCGCTCTTTCAACGATTCAATGGTTTTTTCAAAGTTGGCTTTGTCATGATCCAAGTGGTTCACAACAAACATCAGTGGTTTTTGTAATCGTTCAGTATGACGACCTTGGATTTCGGTACCTACTTCAACACCGTTCTGAGCATTTACCACCATTACTGCTAAATCGGTTACGTGATAAGAGGTTATTGCTCCTCCTACGAAATCGTCTAATCCCGGATTATCAATAAAGTTGACTTTGGTATTGTTCCATTCGGTATGCATCACAGTTGAGAATATTGAATTCTCATTCTCATGCTCAATTTCATTGAAGTCAGATACCGTGTTCTTGGATCCTACATCACCTCTGCGGTCAATTACTCCGCCCATGAACAACATACTTTCAGATAAGGTTGTTTTGCCGGAGCCTGAGTTACCTACCAGTGTGATATTTTTAATCTGATTACTCTCGTAAACTTTCATACTGATACTATTTAAATTTGATTGAAAAATAACTGATTACCTGTGTAAAAGGTGCTCAAAACTAAGAAATTTTTAATCATAGGCAAACAATTATATAAGGTACAAACCCCCATGCCAGGCTATTATACAACATCATTTCTAAGCTTTGGAATCGCCCCTTTAAATATTCTTGGCTAAAGTCTTTTTTAAGGAGCTCAGGTAGACGTTCAATGGGGTCTGCGAATTCCTTAGAATTAAGTCTCAAATAACACCTAATATATAGGCTATTTTACCCTTCTGCAATTTCTCATGGATAGCCCACGAAGATCGATGTTCAAAAAGAGGCATGGTAAACGGACATCCAATCAGATGGAACCGAAAATTAAATCAGATCGATTTTGATTAAAACGGGGTGGGTTTCGTAAAAAAATGCTTGCTTTGCCCCCGCAAATTGAAAGCCAAAATTTGGCCTATTTTTAATGGTTGATCAGATTCAGTTTTTGACTTCCATTTTTCAGCGAACAAAAAGAGAGCTTCTCTCAAATTGAAATTGAACGCAAAATCATCGTGGTATTGAGTTTTATTTCAGAGTGTTAGCTCTCTGGAAATTATTTGGGGTTTCTTATTGTTTTGAATAAAAATCCTTTATCTTTGCACACCAATTTGTTAAAAAATTTTTGAAAAGTTTTTAAAAGCGGAATTATGCCGACAATTCAACAATTAGTAAGAAAAGGAAGAACAAAAATTGAGGATAAGAGTAAGTCTCCTGCCCTGGATTCTTGCCCTCAACGTCGTGGAGTTTGTCTTCGTGTTTACACAACGACTCCTAAAAAACCTAATTCGGCCATGCGTAAAGTGGCTCGTGTTCGCTTAACCAATCAGAAGGAAGTGAACGCTTATATCCCCGGAGAAGGTCATAATCTTCAGGAACACAGTATCGTACTCATTCGTGGAGGTCGTGTTAAAGATCTTCCAGGTGTAAGATATCACATCGTACGTGGTGCCCTCGATACTACCGGTGTTGAAGGTCGTACCCAACGTCGTTCCAAGTACGGAGCGAAACGTCCGAAACAGAAAAAATAATAATGCCTAGCAAGCGAAATAAGATATGAGAAAAGCAAAACCAAAAAAACGAATCGTATTACCCGATTCTCGTTTTAATGACCAATTGGTTACCATGTTTGTGAATGATTTAATGGTAGATGGTAAGAAGAATACCGCTTTTAAAATCTTCTACGAAACCATGGACATGGTCGAAAAAAAGATGAAAGACAGCGAAGTTGCTCCACTCGATGTATGGAAGAAAGCGCTGGAAAATATTACTCCTGCAGTCGAAGTAAAATCTCGTCGTGTTGGGGGTGCTACTTTTCAGGTTCCTATGGAAATTCGTCCCGCTCGTAAACGTTCCATCAGTATCAAAAACTTGATCCTGTATGCAAGAAAACGTTCGGGTCGTAGCATGAGCGAAAAATTAGCTGCCGAAATTATTGCTGCCTACAATCAAGAAGGTGGGGCTTTCAAAAAGAAAGAAGATACCCATCGTATGGCTGAGGCAAACAAAGCATTTGCTCACTTTAGATTCTAGTCTGTAAAATATCCCATGGCAATAGATTTAAAACATACGCGTAATATTGGCATCATGGCCCACATCGATGCCGGTAAAACAACAACTACCGAACGTATCTTGTATTTCACCGGTAAAACTCACCGACTTGGTGAGGTGCACGATGGCGCTGCCACAATGGACTGGATGGTTCAGGAACAAGAACGCGGTATAACCATTACCTCCGCAGCTACTACCACCTACTGGAACTACGAAAACGATTCTTACCGCATTAATATTATCGACACCCCAGGGCACGTCGATTTTACGGTGGAAGTTGAACGTAGCCTTCGCGTGTTGGACGGGTCAGTGGCTGTTTTCTGTGCTGTTGGTGGTGTAGAACCTCAATCGGAAACTGTTTGGCGTCAAGCCGATAAGTATAAAGTACCCCGTATCGCTTTCATTAATAAAATGGACCGTACCGGAGCCGACTTTCACAGTGTGGTCTCCCAAATCCGTGAACGTTTAAAAGCTAATCCAATTCCTATTCAACTTCCAATTGGTCAGGAAGATAGTTTTACCGGAGTTGTCGATTTGCTCGATAACAAAGCGATTATTTGGTACGAAGATGCTAAAGAGGGTACAAAATACAAGATCGAAGACGTACCTGCCGATATGGTTGATGAAGTAGCGGAATACCGCGAAAAATTAGTCGAGGCAGTGGCTGAACACGATGATGAATTAATGGAACGTTTCTTCGACGACCCCGATTCAATTACTCCCGATGAATTACGTAGCGTAATCCGTAAAGCGACTATACAAAGAACCATTATCCCGGTTATGTGTGGTGCTTCCTTTAAAAATAAAGGTATCCAACGCTTACTTGACGCTATTGTCGCCTTCCTTCCTAGCCCTAAAGATATTGGAGCCGTCGAAGGCACCAACCCAAATACCGACGAAAAAATCCTACGTCATCCCGAAACCAGCGAGCCTTTTTCAGGTTTAGCTTTTAAAATTGCTACTGACCCCTACGTTGGACGTTTAGCTTTTGTACGGGTGTATAGCGGTGTTCTTGAAGCGGGTGCTCAAATTTTGAATGTACGTACCGGTAAAAAAGAACGAATCACTCGCCTTTACCAAATGCATGCGAATAAGCAAATTCCCATGGAGCGTATCGAGGCCGGTGACATCGGAGCAGCTGTAGGATTTAAAGAATTACGTACTGGTGATTCGATTTGTGCACTGGATAAGCCTATCATGCTCGAATCAATAACTTTCCCAGAACCTGTAATTGGGCTAGCAATTGAACCTAAAACTCAGTCGGATATCGATCGTTTAGGTAATGCTTTGAATAAGCTAGCCGAGGAGGATCCAACCTTCCAAGTAAAAACTGATCCCGATTCCGGTCAAACCGTTATTAGTGGGATGGGCGAATTGCACTTAGAGGTCCTGGTGGATCGCTTGAAGCGTGAATTCAACGTAGAGTGTAATCAGGGTGCACCTCAGGTGAACTACAAAGAAGCGTTAACTGGAACCGTTACCCACCGAGAAGTATTTAAGAAACAAACCGGTGGTCGTGGTAAATTTGCCGATATCCAAGTGAAAATTTCACCTGCTGATAATGGTGTAGAAGGATTACAATTTATCAATGACATCAAAGGTGGTGCTATTCCAAAAGAATATATTCCTTCCATCGAAAAAGGATTCCGCGAATCATTGGCTAATGGTCCTTTAGCAGGGTATCCGGTTGTGAATATGAAAGTGGTTCTTTTCGACGGCTCGTTCCACGCAGTCGACTCCGACCAACTCTCGTTCGAAATTGCTGCAAAACAAGCCTTTCGAAATGCTGCCATTAAGGCTTCTCCAGTTCTGATGGAGCCTATTATGTCCGACGAAGTGCTTACCCCGGAGGAATACATGGGCGATGTTATCAGTGACTTTAACAAACGTCGTGGACAGATTACCGGAATGGAAGATAAAAACGGAGCCAAAGTTATTCGCGCCAAGGTACCTCTTTCCGAAAAATTCGGATATGTAACTGCTTTACGAACGATTACTTCTGGTCGTGCAACTTCATCGATGGAATTCTCGCACTACGATCAGGTTCCTGCCAGCCTTGCAGAGAAAATTGTAGATAAATCTAAAGGGAAAATATCATAACAGATTATTAAAATGAGCCAAAAAATTCGGATTAAATTAAAATCGTACGATCACAGTTTGGTTGACAAATCGGCCGAAAAGATTGTAAAGACAGTAAAAGCTACCGGTGCTGTAGTTAGTGGTCCCATTCCATTGCCTACTCACAAGCGTATCTTCACTGTATTACGAAGTCCTTTCGTAAATAAGAAATCACGGGAACAATTTGAGTTAGCTTCTTACAAACGTCTTTTAGACATTTATAGCTCGACTGCTAAAACCATCGATGCTCTCATGAAGTTAGAATTGCCAAGTGGGGTAGAAGTAGAAATTAAAGTTTGATCATTAAATTAATAAAACAATGCCAGGATTAATAGGGAAAAAAATAGGTATGACATCTATTTTCAGTGCCGAGGGTAAAAATATACCATGCACTGTTATCGAAGCTGGTCCATGTGTCGTTACACAGATTAAGACCAAAGAGAAGGATGGCTACGACGCACTTCAGATTGCGTACGAAGACAAAAGTGAAAAGAATTCCACAAAAGCTTTAGTGGGCCATTTTGCAAAAGCGAATACTGCTCCTAAACGAAAAGTGGTTGAATTTGCTGGCTTGTACAGCGAGTTCAAATTAGGCGAAGTATTAACCGTGGGCGAGATGCTCAAAACCGATCGTTGGGTTGATATTGTTGGTTATTCCAAAGGTAAAGGATTTCAAGGTGTTGTGAAACGTCATGGATTCCGTGGAGTTGGCGATGCTACCCATGGTCAGCACAACCGTCTCAGAGCTCCCGGTTCGTTGGGTGCATCATCTCATCCATCGCGAGTTTTTAAAGGAATGCGTATGGCTGGCCAAACCGGTAACAAACGCGTTATGGTGGTAAACATCAGCATCGTAAAATTAATTCCTGAGAAAAACCTTCTTATTATTAAAGGATCTGTTCCCGGTCCCAATGGTTCATATTTAATAATCAATAAGTAATATGGAATTATCAGTATACAACATAGCCGGTCAGGACACCGGGAGAAAAGTAACGCTGAACGAAGCGATTTTTGGCATCACTCCTAACGATCATGCAATCTACCTCGATGTAAAGCAATTCATGGCTAACCAACGTCAAGGAACCCACAAAGCGAAAGAACGTGGCGAGATTTCCGGAAGTACCCGAAAGTTGAAGAAGCAGAAAGGTACCGGTACAGCTCGTGCAGGTAGTATTAAAAGTCCACTTTTCCGTGGAGGAGGACGCGTTTTTGGACCCCGTCCCCGCAATTATTCCTTCAAATTGAATAAGAAGGTAAAATTGCTCGCCAGAAAATCAGCATTATCTTACAAAGCTGCCAACCAACAAATCATTGTACTGGAGGATTTCAAATTCGAAGCTCCCAAAACAAAAGAATTTGTAAGCATTCTGAACAACCTGAAGATTGCCGAAAAAAGATTACTCATGGTACTGGCTCAATCAAATAAAAGTATATATTTGTCGTCCAAGAATTTAAGCAAGAGTAAAGTTGCAACCGTCTCAGATTTAAATACTTATGAGATTTTGAAGGCGTCAACACTTGTTCTTGTCGAGAGTTCAATTGACCTTTTGGAGAAAAACTTTAATAATTAGGAGAGGCTGAAATGAATATTATTGTTAAACCGATTATCAGTGAAAAAATGACACGACTGAGTGAAAAACTCGGTTGTTATGCATTTGTAGTAGATCGATCAGCCAATAAATTGCAAATTAAAGAAGCTGTTGAGAGTATGTATGGTGTACAAGTCGAGGCTGTTAATACTATCATTCATGGTGGTAAGCGGAAGTCTCGATTTACCAAAACCGGAATCATTGCCGGCAAAACAGCAACTTATAAGAAAGCATTAGTAACTCTGGCAAAAGGCGAAAACATAGACTTTTACAGCAACATTTAGTAGATTATGGCTTTACGTAAATTAAAACCGATTACCCCGGGTCAACGACATAAGATAGTAGGTACATTTGAGGAAATTACCGCAAGTAAACCCGAAAAATCCCTGTTAGCTCCCATCAAAAAATCGGGTGGTAGAAATAACTCCGGACGAATGACTGTTCGTTATTTAGGGGGTGGACACAAAAGACGCTATCGGGTTATCGATTTCAAACGTGAGAAAGACGGTATGAAAGCCGAGGTTCTTACAATTGAATACGATCCTAACCGTACTGCTCGTATCGCCTTAGTTCAATACGAAGATGGTGAGAAACGATACATTGTTGCTCCTAATGGATTGAAAGTAGGTCAAATTATTGAATCTGGTGCCAATGTAGCCCCTGAAGTAGGGAATACATTGCCTTTATCGGCTATTCCACTCGGAACAACGGTTCACAATATTGAGCTATATCCTGGTCAAGGTGCTATCATCGCTCGTAGTGCTGGATCATTCGCCCAACTTCTATCTCGAGAAGGAAAGTATGCTTTAATCAAAATGCCTTCTAGTGAAATTCGACGCATTCTGGTTACTTGTCGTGCAACAGTAGGTACTGTATCCAATTCCGATCATCAACTGGAAGTAAGTGGTAAAGCTGGACGTAGCCGTTGGTTAGGTCGCCGTCCTCGAGTTCGTGGTGTTGTTATGAACCCAGTCGATCACCCAATGGGTGGTGGTGAAGGACGTTCTTCAGGAGGTCATCCTCGCTCGAGAAAAGGTCTTCCAGCTAAAGGATTCAAAACTCGTAGCAAAACAAAAGCTTCGAATAAGTACATTGTAGAAAGACGTAAAAAATAATTATAGAAGAGTTTCACTATGAGCAGATCATTAAAAAAAGGTCCCTTTATCGATATCAAGCTGGAACGCAAGATTTTTAAGATGAACGATTCTGGTAAAAAAACCGTGATTAAAACCTGGGCCAGAAGATCCATGATTTCGCCTGATTTCGTCGGACACACATTCGGCGTTCATAATGGCAATAAATTTATTCCGGTTTATGTAACTGAAAACATGGTTGGGCACAAACTGGGAGAATTTGCTCCTACCCGTACCTTCCGTGGTCATGCCGGTAATAAGAAGAAATAATACAAACTCACTATAAGCTATCAAGAAATAAATATTTATAAGATGGGTGCAAGAAAACGAATAAGTGCTGAACGTAGGAAAGAAGCAAAGAAGACAACTTACTTTGCCTCCTTGAGAAATAATCCTACTTCGCCCCGAAAAATGCGACTAGTAGCTGATATTATTCGCGGAAAAGAAGTAAACAATGCATTGAATATTCTTCGATTCAGCAAGAAAGAAGCTGCCGGTAAAATGGAAAAGCTTTTACTTTCTGCTATTAAGAACTGGGAAAACAAAAACGATGGCAGCCGGCTTGAAGATAGTGCTCTGTTTGTGAGTGATGTATATGTTGATTCTGCACGTGTTTTGAAGCGTCTGCGTACAGCTCCACAAGGTCGGGCACATCGTATTCGCAAGCGTTCCAACCACGTCACCTTGTATGTGAAAAGCGTCAATCCAGCTACCCAGCTCGAAACTGTTAACCAAACTGAAGAATAATATTCATGGGACAAAAAGTTAATCCAATTAGTAATAGATTAGGAATTATCCGCGGATGGGATTCCAATTGGTATGGTGGTCGTAACTACGCCGATAAGATTGTTGAAGATAATAAGATACGACGCTACCTGAACGCACGTCTTGCCAAAGCTAGTATTTCTCGTATTATCATTGAGCGCACCCTAAAGTTAGTAACTGTTACTGTCCACACAGCTCGTCCTGGTATTATTATCGGTAAAGGCGGACAAGAAGTTGATAAGCTGAAGGAAGAGTTGAAGAAAATTACCAAGAAAGACGTACAAATCAACATCTATGAAATTAAGCGTCCGGAATTAGATGCTATTATCGTAGGAGGAAATATTGCCCGTCAGTTAGAAGGTCGTGTTGCCTACCGTCGTGCCATTAAAATGGCAATTGCATCTACCATGAGAATGGGAGCTGAAGGGATTAAAGTTCAGATTAGTGGTCGATTGAACGGGGCAGAGATGGCTCGTTCCGAAATGTATAAAGAGGGAAGAACTCCATTACACACTTTGCGTGCCGACATTGACTATAGTTTATCGGAAGCCGATACTAAAGTTGGAAAAATTGGAATCAAAGTGTGGATTTGTAAGGGCGAAGTTTACGGGAAACGCGATTTAAGTCCTAATGTAGGCACCGCCGACTCTAAACCCGGATTTAAGAAAAGACGTAAATAATTAAGCCTCTGATTCGAGAGAAATAAATATTCCGAACAATGTTACAACCAAAGAAAACAAAATTTAGAAGGCATCAGAAAGGCCGAATGAAAGGAAACGCCCAGCGCGGGAATCAATTGGCCTTTGGTTCGTTTGGTATCAAAGTACTGGAGACAGTTTGGTTAACCGGCCGTCAAATTGAGGCAGCACGCCAGGCAGTAACCCGTCATATGAAAAGGGAAGGTCAAATTTGGATTCGAGTTTTTCCTGATAAGCCTATCACCAAAAAGCCTGCAGAGGTGCGGATGGGTAAAGGTAAAGGTGCTCCTGAAATGTTCGTAGCTCCTGTTACTCCTGGTCGCATTATTTTCGAAGCAGAAGGTGTACCCTTAGAAATTGCACGTGAGGCACTGCGTTTAGCAGCTCAGAAGCTTCCGGTCAAAACCAAGTTTATTGTCCGAAACGATTACACCGAATAAATAATACCGTGTTAAGATGAAGAATTCAGAAATCATTCAATTGTCTGATCAAGAGCTTCTAGAGCGTATAGAAGAAGAGGTAACTAATTACTCCAAAATGAGACTTAACCATACGATTACTCCGCTGGATAATACCTACAAAATTACGTATGCTAGAAAAACGATCGCTCGACTCAAAACGGAGTGGCGAAAAAGAGAGTTACAACAGTCACTGAATAGTTAAGTAGCAAACAATGGAAAATCAAAGAAACCTTAGAAAAGAATTTATTGGTGTAGTTGTAAGCGATAAGATGGATAAGTCTATCGTTATTGCCGTAAAACGTAAAGAGAAACACCCAATTTACGGTAAGTTCGTGAATAAGACTTCCAAGTTCATGGCCCATGATGAAAAGAACGACGGTCACATTGGAGATACCGTACGAATCATGGAAACGCGTCCTTTAAGTAAAAACAAGCGTTGGCGATTAGTTGAAATAATTGAAAGAGCTAAATAATCATGATACAGCAAGAAACAAGGCTTAATGTAGCCGATAACAGTGGAGCCAAAGAGGTGTTATGTATCCGAGTACTGGGTGGAACCAAACGTCGTTATGCCAGTATTGGTGATAAGATCGTGGTAACAGTAAAAAGTGCCATACCAGCCGGTGACATGAAGAAAGGAACCGTTACCAAGGCAGTTGTTGTGAGAACAAAAAAAGAAGTTAGACGAGCTGATGGATCCTATATCCGATTCGACGATAACGCCTGCGTACTGCTTAATCAGGCTGGCGAGATGAGAGGAACCCGTATTTTTGGGCCAGTAGCGCGTGAATTACGCGAAAAACAATTTATGAAAATTGTTTCATTAGCTCCTGAAGTGTTGTAATTGTAAAGCATATCAAGTGATGCAGAAGAAATTAAATATCAAAAAAGGTGACACGGTAATGGTTATTGCCGGCGAGAACAAAGGCCAGGAGGGTCGGATTTTAGAAGTGATTCGTAAAAACGACCGGGTGATAGTGGAAGGAGTAAATCTTGTTTCACGTCATACCAAACCCAATGCCGCTAACCCACAAGGGGGGATTGTTAAGAAAGAAGCTTCCATCCACATTTCGAATGTGATGTTGGTTGATCCAGGAACCGGAAAACCAACCCGGGTCGGCCGCAAGTTGAACGAAACCTCTAATAAATTGGTCCGTTACGCTAAAAAATCAGGAGAGGAGATTAAGTAATGAAATACACACCTAACTTCAAAACTAAATATCAACAGGAGATTATTCCTGCGTTGATGGAGGAATTTAAGTACAATACGGTAATGCGTGTTCCTCACCTGGAGAAAATCGTTATTAATCAAGGTATTGGAAACGCTATTTCCGACAAAAAGTTAATTGAAAGTGCTCAAAAAGAGCTTTCATTAATAGCCGGTCAAAAAGCAGTTCAGACAGTTTCCAAAAAGGATATCTCAAACTTCAAGTTGCGTAAAAAGATGCCAATTGGTGTCATGGTTACTTTACGCCGTGAAAGAATGTATGAATTCTTGGAGCGTCTTGTATCGGTTGCCTTACCTCGAATCCGCGACTTCCGTGGGATCAACTATAAATTCGATGGAAAAGGAAACTATACCTTGGGTATCTCTGAGCAGATTATTTTCCCTGAAATAGAGATTGATAAAATCAACACCATTTTAGGTATGGATATCACCTTTGTAACCTCTGCACCGAACGATGAAGAAGGTTATGCATTACTCAGAGAATTTGGCTTACCATTCAAAAATATTAAAAGGAATTAATTCATGGCTAAAGAATCAATGAAGGCGCGTGAAGTGAAGCGCCAGAAACTAATCGAAAAATACGCCGAGAAGCGTGAACGCCTCAAAGCCGAAGGTGATTTCAATGCATTGCAGCTTCTTCCGAAAAACTCCAATCCTATTCGATATCACAATCGTTGCAAATTGACCGGCCGTCCAAAAGGATATATGCGTCAGTTTGGTATTAGCCGGATTACCTTCCGTGAAATGGCCTCGGCCGGATTGATTCCCGGAGTTAAAAAAGCAAGTTGGTAATATAAATAAATAGAATACAGTAATGACAGATCCAATTGCAGACTATCTAACCAGAGTTAGAAATGCTATTCACGCAAAGCATAAGATAGTTGAAATACCCGCTTCGAATATTAAAAAAGATATTACCAAAATTCTTTTCGATAAGGGGTATATTTTAAGCTATAAATTCATTGATGAAGGTCCTCAAGGAACCATCAAGATTGCGCTTAAGTACCATCCTAAAACGAAAGTTTCGGCCATAAAATCGTTACAACGTATTTCGACTCCCGGTTTGAGACGATACGTCGGCACGGATGAAATTCCTCGCGTTTTGAACGGTTTAGGTATTGCCATCATGAGTACTCCTAATGGTGTTATTACCGACAAAGAAGCCAGAACTCAGCACGTAGGTGGTGAAGTAATTTGTTACGTATATTAATTGAAGGAGGAATATAGATGTCACGAATTGGAAAAGCCCCGATTAAGATACCTGCTAACGTTCAAGTTAACGTCGCTAAAAGTAAGGTAACCGTCAAAGGGCCATTGGGTCAGCTGGAGCAAGCTATTCACCCCGATATTACTGTAGAAATTGAAGAAAATGTAATTAATGTAACACGTCCTACCGATCATAAAAGACATCGTTCGATGCATGGTCTTTACCGGTCTTTAATCAATAACATGGTTATTGGTGTTTCTGAAGGCTACACCGTTCAGCAAGAATTTGTTGGAGTAGGTTACAAAGCAGAAGCTAAAGGACAAATGCTCGAAATGTCTGTAGGATATAGTCATGATGTTCATTTTCTTATTCCTGGAGAGATTCAGATTGAAACGAAGACAGAACGTCGTTCGAATCCTATTCTTACCATGAAGAGTCACGATAAACAACTGCTAGGTGCAGTAGCTGCGAAAATTCGCTCACTCCGTCCACCAGAGCCCTACAAAGGTAAAGGTATTAAATTCGTGGGTGAAGAGTTACGTCGTAAAGCTGGTAAGAGCGCATCAAAATAATCTAAAATACTTGGAATATGTCTTTATCAAAATTAGAACGAAGAATCAGAATAAAGAGACGTATCAGAAAGAGATTGTCCGGTTCAGCCGCAAAACCTCGTCTCTCTGTCTTTAGAAGCAATAAACAAATATCCGTTCAATTAATCGACGATTTAACCGGAAAGACTTTAGTATCTGCATCCTCCTTGCAAAAGGAAATTGCTGAGAAAAAAGAACTCAATAAAGTACAGCAAGCTGCCGAGGTTGGTAAATTAATTGCTGAGAAAGCTTTAAGTCAAAACATCGAAAACGTGGTCTTCGACCGGAATGGATTTTTATATCACGGACGCATTAAATCATTAGCTGAAGCAGCCAGAAACGCTGGCCTCAAATTCTAAAAATATTATGGCTGAAAATAAACTGAAACGAGTACGAAATACCGACTTAGATCTCAAAGATCGATTGGTGGCTATTAACCGTGTTACGAAGGTAACAAAAGGAGGACGGACCTTTTCTTTTAGTGCTATTGTAGTAGTAGGCGACGAGAACGGAATTATTGGTTGGGGAAGTGGAAAAGCGAATGAGGTTACTACCGCCATTTCGAAAGCCGTAGAAACAGCAAAAAAGAATTTAATTCGCGTGCCTGTTCTTAAAGGAACTATTCCTCACGATCAATATGCTCATTTCTGTGGAGCTCGCATTTATATCAAGCCTGCTTCGGAAGGTACTGGTGTAAAAGCTGGTGGTGCAATGCGTGCAGTATTGGAAAGTGCCGGTGTGAAAGACGTGTTGGCCAAATCGAAGGGTTCTTCGAATGCTCATAACGTGGTGAAAGCTACCATCAAAGCGCTTACCGAAATTCGCGATGCCTATACGGTAGCAGAACATCGTGGAGTAGATTTAGAAAAAGTATTTAAAGGCTAGCAGATAAGCTGCTTAAAAAATAGGATTATGGCAAACTGGAAATTAACCCAAGTAAAGAGCAAAATTGGTAGCACTAAGCGTCAAATTGCTACACTCGAAGCACTCGGGCTTAAAAAAATGCATCAAAGTGTCGTGGTTATTGCAAACGACCAGATAAAAGGAATGGTTACAAAAGTGAACCATCTTATCAAAGTAGAAGAAGTATAATCATTTAAGAGGATATTTACGCGATGGATTTATCAAATTTAAAACCCGCAGCTGGTTCAACGAAAAGAGAAAAACGTATCGGACGTGGTGAAGGTTCCGGTCATGGTGGTACTTCGACCAGAGGACACAAGGGAGCCAAGTCTCGCTCGGGTTACTCTAAGAAGGTTGGTTTCGAAGGTGGTCAAATGCCTTTGCAACGAGTAGTTCCTAAGTTTGGCTTTAAAAATATTAACCGCAAAGAATTTAAAGGTATCAATCTGGAAGTATTGCAAATGCTAGCCGATAAAAAGGGGCTAACTAAAATTGACAAGCAAGTTCTTTTCGAAGCCGGATTGATTCAGAAAAATATGCTTGTAAAGATTCTTGGCAACGGTACACTTACTACCAAATTAGAAGTTACGGCAGATGCATTTAGCAAGTCGGCTCAACAAGCAATCGAAAGTTTACAAGGAACCGTTGTAAAACTGTAATTGAATGAAAGCTTTTATTAATACGCTACGAAATATTTCCAAAATCGAGGATTTGAAGGCTCGATTGCTAACCACGCTTGGGCTGGTCTTGATTTATCGTCTGGGATCCTTCGTGGTTTTACCGGGTATTGATCCCAATCAACTCTCGGCTTTGCAAAACCAGGCCAGTGATGGGCTCTTAGGTTTAATCAATATGTTCTCAGGAGGTGCTTTTGGAAACGCCTCCATTTTTGCGTTGGGAATCATGCCATACATTACTGCCTCTATTATCGTGCAGTTATTAGGTATGGCTATTCCATACTTTCAACGTTTGCAGCGCGAAGGAGAAAGTGGTCGTAGAAAGATAAATCAAATTACCCGTTACTTAACCGTAGGTGTATTGTTCCTGCAAGGTCCTAGTTACATCACGAATTTAATGATGCAGCTTCCTGCCACAGCCTTTGTTTCCGATGGTACTTTCTTTTGGGTGAGTTCCATGGTAATCTTGACCGCAGGAACCATGTTTGTAATGTGGTTGGGTGAGCGTATTACTGATAAAGGAATTGGAAATGGTATCTCTCTCATCATTATGATTGGTATCATCGCTCAGTTGCCCTTCGCTTTATTCGCAGAGTTTGGAGCACGTTTATCGTCTGCAGGAGGTGGTTTGATCATGTTCATTGTCGAGATCGTCATCCTTTTCTTCGTATTCGTGGGTACAATCTTACTGGTACAAGGAACACGTCGTATCCCTGTTCAGTATGCTAAACGAATCGTGGGGAATAAGCAATACGGTGGTGTACGTCAGTACATTCCTCTTAAGGTGAATGCTGCTGGGGTAATGCCCATCATCTTTGCACAGGCAATTATGTTTATTCCTATGGCAATCGTTGGTTATGGATCAGAAAACATGGGTTGGTTTGCCACCTCATTTACCGATTTCACCGGCTTCTGGTATAACTTTGTATTTGCGCTACTGATTATCGCTTTTACTTATTTCTACACCGCTGTTACGGTTAATCCTACTCAGATGGCAGAAGATATGAAGCGAAATGGTGGATTTATTCCTGGAGTGAAGCCTGGTAAAAAGACCGTTGAGTTTCTGGATAATGTGATGGATCGCATTACCTTGCCTGGTTCAATTTTCTTAGCCTTGGTAGCTATCATGCCAGCCTTTGCCATGCTAGCCGGAATCAACGCTCAGTTCGCACAATTTTATGGTGGAACCAGCTTACTAATTTTGGTGGGTGTTATCCTGGATACCCTACAACAAATTGAAAGTCATTTGCTCATGAGGCATTACGATGGCTTAATGAAAACAGGAAGAATTAAAGGTAGAGCCGGTTCAGCCGCCGCTATCTAAAAAAATAAGGAATACGTTCTTTGATGATATTTTATAAAACGAGGGAAGAAATCGAGTTATTAAGGTTAAGCAATGAGTTAGTATCAAAAACACATGCTGCCTTAGTACCCTATCTTCAGCCAGGAGTTAAAACCATTGAGCTAGACCGAATTGCTGAGCAATTTATTCGCGATCATGGTGGAGTCCCGGGTTTTCTTCAGTACAACGGTTATCCGAATTCGCTTTGCATTTCGGTTAATCATCATGTAGTTCACGGAATTCCGGGAGAGTATGAGCTGAAGGAAGGAGATTTGGTATCCATCGATTGTGGTGTTTTGATGAATGGTTATTACGGCGATTCGGCCTATACCTATGGTATTGGTTCAATCGATCCTAAACATCAAAAGCTGATGGATGTAACCAAGGAGAGCCTCTATTTGGGTATTGAGCAAGCGGTTGTCGGCAATCGAATTGGAGATATATCGCATGCGATCCAAACCCACGCAGAATCGAATGGTTTTTCGGTTGTTCGTGAGCTGATAGGTCATGGTGTAGGCAAGGACTTGCATGAGAAGCCAGAGGTTCCCAATTATGGGAAGCGCGGACGTGGTCCAAAGATTTTAGAGGGACTTGTCATCGCGATTGAACCCATGATTAACTTGGGGAAACGCGACATTGTTCAGTACAACGATGGATGGACGATTGGTACACGTGATAAGCTACCTTCCGCTCACTATGAGCATACCATTGCCATTGTAGATGGTAAGCCACAAATATTATCGAGGTTCGATATCATAGAAGAAGTTTTAAATCAATTATAATTATGTCAAAACAGTCATCGATCGAGCAAGACGGAACCATCATTGAGGCATTAAGTAACGCCATGTTTCGAGTGGAGTTGGAGAATGGACATATTATTACGGCACATATATCTGGTAAGATGCGTATGCACTACATAAAGATTTTGCCCGGCGACCGAGTTAAAGTAGAGATGTCGCCATATGATTTAACAAAAGGGAGAATATCATTCAGATACAAATAAAATTTTGACTAATGAAAGTAAGAGCATCAGTAAAGAAGCGCAGCGAAGACTGCAAGATCGTAAAGCGGAAAGGACGCGTTTACGTGATAAACAAGAAGAATCCGAAGTTTAAACAACGTCAAGGATAAACGAATTACAATTAATAATAATCTTTCTTTATGGCTAGAATAGTTGGTGTAGATTTACCCAAGGAGAAACGCGGAGTTATAGGATTAACTTACATTTATGGAATTGGTAGAAGTGCTGCCGCTTCAATTCTTAAAAAGGCAGGCGTGGATGAAAACATTAAAGTAAAGGACTGGACCGATGATCATCTCAACGAGATTCGTACCGTCATTAACAAGGAATTCAAGGTAGAGGGAGAACTTCGTTCCGAGACTCAAATGAACATTAAGCGATTAATGGATATTGGGTGCTACCGTGGAGTTCGTCATCGTATTGGTTTGCCGGTACGCGGACAGAGTACCAAGAACAATGCTCGTACTCGTAAGGGAAAGAAGAAAACTGTTGCAAATAAAAAGAAAGCTACTAAGTAGAAATTAACGTAATATGGCAAAGAAAAAAGTTTCCAGTGCTAAGAAAAGGGTTGTTATTGTAGAGCCAACCGGTAAAGCACATATTCAAGCTACCTTCAATAATGTTATTGTTTCTCTTACCAACAATGCCGGGCAAGTTATCTCTTGGTCGTCGGCCGGTAAAATGGGCTTCAAAGGCTCAAAGAAGAATACTCCTTATGCAGCGCAAACGGCAGCCGCCGACTGTTCTAAGGTAGCCTATGATTTAGGCTTACGCAAAGTTAAAGTTTATGTAAAAGGGCCTGGTGCCGGACGTGAGTCTGCCATCCGTACCATCCATAATGCAGGTATCGAAGTTACCGAGATTATCGATGTTACCCCTCTTCCACACAATGGATGTCGCCCACCCAAACGTAGAAGAGTGTAGTTTTATTTGTACTGAATAGTTGATTAGAAAATACTTTGAATAATGGCAAAATATATTGGACCAAAGAGTAAGATAGCCCGTAAGTTCGGTGAGCCTATTTATGGACCGGATAAAGTACTGGAAAAGAAAAATTATCCTCCAGGAATGCACGGAATGAACCGTAGAAGAAAGAAAAGCTCCGAGTACGGGATACAGTTAAAAGAGAAGCAGAAAGCTAAATATACTTACGGTGTATTAGAGAAGCAGTTTCGCAATCTCTTTGAAAAGGCAAGTCGTAGCAAAGGCATTACCGGTGAGGTACTGCTGCAGTTCCTTGAGTCCCGTTTAGATAATGTAGTGTTTCGCATTGGATTAGCCAAGACTCGCTCCCAAGCTCGTCAGTTAGTCAATCATGGTCACATTACCGTTAATGGTCAGATGATGAACATTCCAAGTTACTTGGTTAAACCAGGCGAAACGATTGCTGTTCGCGAGCGTTCTAAATCCTTGGAAGTGATTAATGATTCAATCGGCTCCGGTCGTCATCGTTTGTACTCATGGATTGAGTGGGATAGCACCAGTTTAACCGGCAAGTTCCTGAATTTGCCTAATCGCGACGAGATTCCAGAAAACATCAAGGAACAGTTGATCGTCGAGTTGTATTCAAAGTAATCTATTAATAGAAGCATTATTATTATGGGAATATTAGCCTTTCAAAAACCCGATAAGGTCGTGATGATTGAATCGGATGAGGTACATGGTAAATTTGAATTTCGACCTTTAGAGCCTGGCTATGGTCTTACGGTAGGGAATGCTCTCCGTAGAATCCTGTTGTCATCGCTGGAGGGGCATGCCATCACTTATCTGAAGATCGAGGGCGTAGAGCACGAATTTTCTACCATTCCGGGTGTTATGGAAGATGTTACTGAGATGATTCTGAATATCAAGCAGGCTCGTTTCAGAAAGAAGAGCGATGAGTTTGACGAAGAAAAAGTTCGTGTCACGATCAATGGTCAAACCAAGTTCACTGCCGGTGATATCGGTCGCTTCCTCACAGGCTTCGAAGTATTGAATCCCGATTTGGTAATTTGTCATCTGGAAGAAGATGTGAAATTGCAAATAACCATGCATATTGGTAAAGGACGTGGTTATGTACCTGCCGAGGAAAATAAACCCATCGATGCTGAGTTTGGTTTGATTCCTATCGATGCCATCTTTACTCCTATCCGTAACGTGAAATACGTTATCGAGAACTATCGTGTGGAGCAAAAAACCGACTTTGAGAAGCTCATCATCGATATTGATACCGATGGATCGATTCATCCGAAAGATGCTTTGAAAGAAGCAGCAAAAATCTTAATCCAACACTTTATGCTCTTTTCCGACGAGAAAATTACACTCGATAGCGATGAAAAGCATGAAAACGAAGAGTTTGATGAAGAAATCCTTCACATGCGCCAGCTCCTTAAAACGAAACTGGCCGATATGGATCTTTCCGTTCGCGCTCTAAACTGCCTGAAAGCAGCCGATGTTGAAACACTGGGTGAACTAGTAACCTACAATAAGAATGACTTGTTGAAATTCAGAAACTTCGGTAAAAAATCGCTTACCGAACTCGATGAACTACTGGATAATATGAGTCTGTCTTTTGGAATGGATATAGCCAAATATAAATTAGACAAAGAATAAGCATCAAACTCGTTTAAGAACATTAGAAAAAGATATATTGAGAGATGAGACATCGTAAGAAATTCAATCACCTGGGAAGAACAAGTGCACATCGTAAAGCCATGCTGTCTAATATGGCGACTTCTCTAATTCTGCATAAAAGAATCAAAACGACCCTGGCTAAAGCTAAAGCACTCCGTTTATTTGTAGAACCTATCATCACGAAATCCAAGGATGATTCTACTCATTCTCGTCGGGTAGTCTTCAGTATGTTAAAGAGCAAATTCGCGGTTAGTGAATTATTCCGCGAAATTTCTCCGAAAGTAGCTGATCGTCCGGGGGGATATACCCGAATCATTAAAACTGGCTTCCGTCAAGGAGATGCTGCCGAAATGTGTATCATTGAATTAGTCGATTTCAACCTGAATTTACTCGATAGTAAAGGAGGTAAGAAAGCTACTAAAGGTCGTTCTCGTCGTGCTGGTCGTAAGAAATCGGGCGATACTGCTCCTGCCGCCAAAGTTGAAGCTCCAGTGGCATCGGCTCCCGCTGTAGAAGAGGCATCAGTAGAAAATATAACTCCGGTAGCGGAAGTATCCAGTGAAACACCAGAGGTTTCCAATACTCCAGAACAAGAGAATGAAACTACTTCCGAAAATGAATCGAAAAAGGAATAATATACTGATATAATACGTTTAACGAGGGATGAAGCTAACCATGCTTGATCCCTCGTTTTGTATAAAGTATGATACTATTTAACTATTTAAAGACATGACAAGAATTGTTCAAGTTTTAGCGCGCGAGATTTTAGATTCCCGCGGCAATCCTACCGTAGAGGTAGATGTAATTACTGAAAGTGGATTTGTTGGCCGGGCTGCGGTTCCTTCCGGAGCATCGACCGGAGTGCATGAAGCGGTTGAGTTACGCGATGGTGATGCCGGCCGTTTTATGGGTAAGGGCGTTTTGATGGCCGTAAACAATGTAAATACTGTTATTAACGAACAGTTGCAAGGTTATAGCGTAACCGACCAATTGGAAATTGATCAGGCGTTAATTGCTCTCGATGGCTCACCGAATAAGGCTAAGTTAGGAGCTAACGCCATGCTTGGAGTTTCCCTCGCTGTTGCAAAAGCAGCTGCCATGGCAACCAATCAGCATCTCTTTCGCTATTTGGGTGGCGTAAATGCCAAAACCTTACCTATTCCGATGATGAACATTCTGAATGGTGGGCAGCATGCCGATAACAAGATTGATATCCAAGAGTTCATGATTATGCCGGTGGGTGCCGATAGCTTCAGCGAAGCACTTCGCATGGGCACCGAAGTTTTTCACCATTTGAAAGCTGTTTTGAAAGCGAAAGGTCATTCGACCAACGTTGGCGACGAGGGAGGATTTGCACCTAACCTACAATCGAACGAAGAAGCGATTGAAGTGGTGGTTGAAGCAATTACTAAAGCCGGATACCAAGCTGGTAAGGATATTTACATTGCTCTAGATGCTGCCGCTTCCGAGTTTTACGATGAAAAACGAAAAGTGTATCATTTTGAATCGACAGGAGAAGATTTAACGACAGAACAATTGGTCGATTACTGGGCTAGTTGGGTTGAGAAATATCCGGTCATTTCGATGGAAGATCCTTTACACGAAGATGATTGGGAAGGCTGGAAGGCTCTCACTGCAAAAGTTGGCGACCGTGTTCAGATTGTTGGCGACGATTTGTTTGTTACGAATGTGAACCGTTTGCAACGCGGAATCGACGAGAAATCGGCGAATTCTATTTTAATTAAAGTGAATCAGATTGGAACCTTATCGGAAACCATCGATGCCGTTCGTTTAGCCGACATTCATGCTATGACTTCCATTATGAGCCATCGTTCCGGCGAAACGGAAGATTCTTTCATTGCCGATTTAGCGGTTGCTTTAAATACCGGTCTAATCAAAACGGGATCAGCTTCGCGAAGCGATCGTATGGCTAAATACAATCAATTACTTCGAATTGAAGAGATTTTAGGAGATTCGGCCGTTTATCCAGGACGAAACTTTAAATTCATTCAGAACAAGTAAACTGAAGTAGAATAGCTGTTTAAAAAGCTGTTTTAATTCTGCGGGGCAAGTCGTATTTTACCCGAAGAATCGAAACAGCTTTTTTTATGAATATACGTGCACTCTCCCTCCTTTTTGTCTTCGGATTTTTACTTTTGGTTTCCCCAGCGGAAGCTCAATCGCCTCAGAAAAGCGATTCGATAAGGGTCGATACAGCACGTATGCAATGGTTTAAGGATGCCAAGCTGGGTATTTTCATCCATTGGGGTATTTATGCTGTGAATGGCATATCGGAAAGCTGGTCGTTTTATAATCACTACATTCCCCACGATGAGTACATGCAGCAGTTGGCTGGTTTTACCGCCGAGAATTTTCGGCCGGAGGAATGGGCTTCGCTTATTGCTCAGAGTGGAGCAAAGTACACGGTTATTACTTCCAAGCACCACGATGGAGTAGCTTTATGGGATACTCAGCAAAATCATTTTAGTGTGGTGAAGGATACTCCTGCAGGCCGCGATTTATTAACCGACTTTGCAGAGGCAATTCGACAGGAAGGCTTGAAATTTGGGCTATACTACTCGCTTATAGACTGGAGCCATCCAGACTATCCGAATTTTACCCGAAATGAAAAACGCTATGAGAAGGACTCCGTTCGATGGGAACAATTTATTCAGTTTAATCATGCTCAGATTCACGAGATTAGCCAGCAGTTTAATCCCGATTTAGTTTGGTTCGATGGCGATTGGGAGTTTAATGCAGCCGAATGGAAAGCATCGCAAATCAGAGCCGACTTGCTGAGTAGGAATCCGGCGGTTGTTTTGAATAACCGACTTCAGGGCTATGGCGATTATGCAACCCCGGAAAATGGTTTGCCGGTTTACCCTCCCGACGAACCTTACTGGGAACTATGCTTGACGATGAATGATAGTTGGGGTTATCAGCCGAACGACAAAGCCTACAAATCGAGTAAGCAGATTATCCGGATTTTTGCTGATTGTTTGGGGATGGGAGGTAATTTGTTGCTTGATATCGGGCCTGACGCCACGGGAGTTATTCCGCCGGAACAGGTTAGTATTTTAAAGGACTTAGGTAGGTGGACCCATAAGCACGCTGAGGCTATTTACGGCACACATGCCGGGCTGCCAAAGGATTTGTATTATGGTCCGAGCACTTTATCGGCCGACAGTACAATTTTGTATTTGTTTGTTGATGCGCACGCCGGCCGGGAAGTGATGTTAAAAGGTGTTCGCAATAATATTCATCGAGCTTGGGTCCTCGGTAACGGCACCCAATGCGAGGTAAAGACGCATTTAAAACCTTATTGGAGCAAGCAGCCGGGGCTGGTCTTTGTCGATTTGCCCGAATCCAGTCTCGACGAACAGCTCACTGTATTAGCCCTTTTACTCGATGGCAAGCTAGCAATCAGTAAGGACTAGCACCTACAAAATCAAAACGCAGGACGGAAAGCGGCCTGCGTTTTAAGTATGCGTTTCAGATTAATTGGGAATCAGTTACAGCAGTTCTGGTTTGATTTGTTCTACCCAGGCGCTAACACGTTCTTCGGTCAAATAATCTTCGAAATCTTCGTCGATTGGCAAGCCGATGAACGCTCCATCGATCAAGGCTTTGGAATCTTCGAAGGAGTAGCCTTCCGGACTTACTTTGCCAATTAGAGTAGCCTTTGCATTGAGGAGTTTTTGAGCCAGAATTCCCATGTGGTCTACAAAAAACTGGGCATAAGTAACACTGTCGCCAAGACCATAGATTGCCACTTTTTTATCGCTAAAATCGAATTCTTCGATGCTCGGCATAAAGACATCCCAGTCGTTTTTAGTATGTTCTCCGTCCCAGGTTTCACGACCCAAGGTGGAAATGCCAAAAATGATGTTGTCGTATTTGCTCAGCGTTTCGGTAGTTGCTTCTTTCACAGGGATAAGATCGACGAATTCGTTGCCAATTTTTTCAGCAATTAATTTGCCGACACGATTGGTAGAACCTCCAATCGGGCCAAAAAACAATCCAATTTTGTTCATAGTAATTGATTAGGTGTTAACGATTATTATTGCTGTAAATGTAAGCATTATTTTCCCCCAGAATCTTCTCTCTTCGGGGCTTTTTTGAATTTTGTCAGGTTTTTTTAGGCCGATTAGTCTTAGTTTTACGATGGAAAAAACAGGCTATGAACGATAAGGAATATTTCAACAAGAATGATTGGTCTCAAGCGGAGATTGAGACTTTATTAAACTCGAATGGTTCATCCATGCAGGAGCTTTTTCGTTTGGGAGCTGCTGCACGAGATCATTTTGCTGGGCCAAAAGTTTATCTGCGAGGACTCATTGAGTATTCCAATCAATGTGGGAAGGACTGTTTTTATTGTGGGATTAGAAAGAGTAACCGAACGGTGCATCGATACCAACTTAGCGAGGAGGAAGTACTCGAAGCAGCTCGATATGCTTTGGAAGAGAATTACGCCTCGTTGGTCATTCAATCGGGTGAATTAGAAAGTCCAGCGTTTACAGCAAGGATTACTCGATTGTTGAAGGCCATTCGGGTTATGTCTGGGGGGAAATTGGGCGTTACTTTATCGGTGGGAGAGCAAACCCGCGAGGTTTATGAAGAGTGGTTCGAGGCAGGTGCTCATCGATACTTATTACGTATTGAATCGACTAATTCGGATCTTTTTAGGAAAATTCATCCGGACGATCAGTTGCATCGATTTGAGCGAAGGATTGCTGCCTTGCACGATTTAAAGGCAGTTGGATACCAAACCGGAACTGGTGTAATGATTGGTTTGCCGGGTCAGACAATGAGCGATTTAGCCCGAGATATTTTGTTTTTTAAGGAATTTGATGTTGATATGCTCGGGATGGGGCCCTATTTGGAACATCCGGAAACTCCCTTGTTTGCGAAGCGCTCTCAGCTTCTCCCTTTAACGGATCGATTTGAATTAGCCTTGAAAATGATTGCTGTTTGCCGATTGGTTTTGAAAGATATTAATATTGCTTCGGCAACTGCGCTTCAAGCGATTGTTCCCGATGGACGAGAGCGTGGAATAGCCGTTGGAGCCAATGTAATTATGCCTAATTTGACGCCCCAACGAGTGCGGTCGGATTATTTTCTTTACGAGAATAAACCGCTCTTCGAAGAGGGGGTAGCCTCGCACCTGGCTGAATTGAGCCGTAATCTGGCTAAAACCGGAAATGCTATTGGTTTTGGAGAATGGGGCGATTCGAGGCATTTTAGTAAAAGACATTCAACTAAATAAAGCAAGATGAACAAGAAGAAGTTAAACTATACCGAAGCCATTGAGCGAGTAGAAGAGATTTTATCGAAAATTGAACGCGACGAGCTCGATGTGGACCAATTGGCCGAGAATGTAAAAGAGGCATCGCAGCTGATTAGCTTTTGCAAAGAGAAATTGTACAAAACGGAAGAAGAGGTAGAGAAAATTCTCAAAACGATGGAGTAAGCTACGGCTTCGAATGAAAGAGAATGAGACCATCCATTGGGTCGGGTTGGATTTGACCGATAGTTAAATTCCATGCTGTTCCCAACTCGCGGATAAGCTGTTCGTTTTTCCCTGCTACAGAGCCCGTGAAGTGAATCGGCAGCTTCTCCGCTTCGGGATACAAACGCAGGTATTTCCCCATAAAATCGTGAAGGGCTGATTTAACCAGTGGCTGAAAATACTCTTGGTATGGCTCCTGAATTAAAAAAGGAGCAAAACTGGCCAGGTAGCGATTCGGAAATGGATGCCGATAGATTTGAGTAATTAGTTCGTTCGGGTTGGTTTTAAACCATTCAAAGAAATGATCCCTGATTTCCTGATCGATTTCCTGATGCAGCATTTTAGTAACCAGTCGCTTCCCCAGGTCGGCGCCACTTCCTTCGTCGCCAAGCAGGTACCCGAGCGATATTTGCTGACGAGCAATCGATTTTCCATTCCAAACGGCTGAATTGGACCCTGTTCCTAAGATTGCCGCGATTCCTTCTTGCCTGCCGCATAAAGCCTTGCACGCTCCAACGAGATCGGATTCGATTTGAATCGTTGCGCCGGAGAAATGATCTTGTAAGCTCTTCTGGAGTAAATAAGTTCGATCGGGCGAAGAGCAGCCTGCTCCATAGAAATAGATTTCTTGGGGATGGTTTTTGGGGTTAATGGGGAGTTCATGAAGAGCCGAAAGGATATCATTCTCTTGGATGAATAGGGGATGGAGACCAGGACCGATCCAGGAATTTACTATATGGGATTGGTCCACTAGCGCCCATTTTGTTTTGGTGGCACCGCTATCGGCAAGTAGAATCATGTTTTTTTCTTGCGAAAATAAGTTTAAAAGAAATAAAGTTTAGTTTTGCCGCAAACGAATCAGAATGGAAGAGCAAATCCGTCAGCTTTTTATTCACGGAATCCTTTTACTTGCAGTGGCTGTTTTTCTTGCCGTTTTTGGGAAGAAGATTGGCAAGTCGCTTTCTAGTCGCTGGAAACATTTTAAAAACTGGTACTTAGGTCGCAAGCGTGAAAAGTATGCGAGGCGGCTGAACAAGAAAGAGGAACGCATGTTTGGCCGCGACCGGAAAGTGGATGGAATCCGCCGGGTGAGTAGCAATAAGAAGCGCCGAAGATCCAGCTCCCATTCGAAACATCGTCGTTCCTCAGGACATTCCTCTTCTACCCGGAGGAAGGTTTAATCCCCGCAATAATCCCTGATTGACAAAATAGCGTTTTTGTAACCAAGCCGATAAGCCTTTTCGAAGTCGTAGCAGGCACCAGTGGTATCGTTCAGCATGATACGCGTGTTTCCTCTGTTCATGAACGTAATCGGGTCTTTGGGATTAAGATCAAGCGACATGGAGTAATCGCTTTGAGCAGCAGAAAAGTTTCCTTTTTTAAAGTGAGCATTGCCACGAATGTAATAACAAGCGTCGCAAGGGTTACCTTGTGCAATAAGTTCATTAACAATGGTCTCGGCTTCAGTGATTCGGTCTAAGTCGTGAAGGATAGTTGCTTTTAAAACTTGTGCTTCGCTGCGGTGAGCAAAAAAAGCCAGGTATTGGTTCAAGGTGCTCAGGGCTGCTTCGGTTTCGTAATTTTTATACAAAATCTGGGCTTCGGTATAAAGGTAATCGGGATTCAAGGAGTTGAGCTCTCGAGCGGTTCGAATCGCTTTCAACGCTTTTTTAAATGCTTGTTCCTGCATCCATGCCAAACTCAAATGATAGGCGTATTCGTCGTTTTTTGGTTTTAACTTAAGAGCATCTTCGAAATCTTCGGCGGCATAGTCGAAGTCTTTAAGCGAAAAGTAGATAAGCCCTCGATGAAAGTAAGCTTCGCTGTTTCTTTTTAGGCGGTCGAGTAGGTTATTGGCAATGAGTAAAGCTTCTTCTTGTTGACCTTGCTGGATAAGATATTGTGTTTCCGCCATGCTCATTTCGGAGCCAGCGTAGCGATTAGTCATCCAAAATTCTTCCCAAGCTTTTGATTTAGCCAATTCACTAAGTTGATCATCAGTCCTGATTTCAGCTTTATTTTTTCGATAAGGAGAACGGATGTGTTGGTCGAGATAATACAGGGCTGAATCCATCTTATTTGTTTGTGCATAATGCACGGCTAGCTCATAGGATGCGATTCCTTTTTGATACGATTCCGCCTTCAGAAAGGCTTTTAATGCATCGTTTGTATTGCCTAAATGCTCTTCGATGCTTCCCAATTTTAAGTACAGCAACTTAGGAGGGATGTCGTCTTGTATCGCATCCCGAAAAAATCGACCGGCATCTTCCCATTTTCCTAATTCCATAGCAGCAAGCCCTGAGTAATAATTGTGCACCCGGCTTTGGCTATAAGTTTTTTCGACCGGTAGCAAGAGCATGGAAAGAATCAGAAGTAGGATGGATAAATAGTTTGGCATTAGGTCAACTGGTTTTTAATTCACAACTTGATTTGATACGCGTTTTATTCAGAGGGTGTTACTTGGTCGGTTCCGGAGAAGACATGCACAAAACCGACTAAAGTAAAATGTTCTAATCCCGATAATCGATAGGTGTACACATCGCACACATAGTAATACACTCCGTCGGATACTTTTTGCGGTGTGTCGAGGTAGGAGCCATCCCAGTTTATGTTGGGGTCTTCGGTTTCGTACACTAGATTTCCCCAACGGTTGTAAATTTTCATGGCTACTTTTTCGACAAACAGATTGGTTATTGGGACAAGCAGGTCGTGGTTCCCATCGTTGTTCGGGGTAAATACATTCGGTAGTTCGTAGAAATAACAGGCATCGACACAAGCGACAACCTCAATGGGGCTTTCGTTAAAGAAGGAATCGACAGCTGTGATGGCGTAACAGCCCGCGGTTGTGGGGTCGATATCGGTGAAATAGTGCTCGAATTCGAATATCCCTGCCGAATCGATTTCCTCCAAAAGTTGAAGAGGATCTTCGGTGTTTGGTGAGTAATAAATGCGGAAGCCGCTTATATCCTCGAAGCAGGAGTCGGCTGGTAAGGACCAAAAAAGATAATTCACAAAGTCATCGCAATTGCTCCCTAGGTTAAGCATTGGCGTGCAGGGTGGAATGGTGTCGATGGGGATGGCGCAGGCTATTTGACTACGATTGATGAGAGGGCGAATAAGATTGGGGTCGTGGTAAAAGCCCGAACCGGTAATTTGATAACAATATTCTGTTCCGTTTTTTAGGCTATCGTCGATAAACAGGAAGTTTTCCTTGGTGTCGATGGAATCGAAGAGAAGGGTTTGATGGTTTTGTCGGTCGAGCTGAAAAAGAGAATCAATCCACGGAGTGTTTTTTCGAAGACTTAGGTTCAGATGATTATCGCCTGCTTTAATTTCGAGGAAAGATGAACTGGCGATGTGCGGCGTTCCAATGAGGAAGCGGTTATTCGGAGCATCGTGATAGAGTTCGATTTGGTAGGAGTAGGGCAGGTTGAGCGTATTCAGACCAGTGTCGAGGTAGCTGGTGTCGTTTAGGCTGGAGAGAGAATCGATTAGAACCAGGTTTTCGCCCCAGATTTCTTCTGAGCGATAAATGAGGTATTTGAATGGACCACTGAGTTGCAAGGTGTCCAGTTCTTTGGGCTTTGCCCATCCGACAAATATTTGTCCTGATTCGGCGTCGGTACGGACAACATCGACATGGGTGATAGTTGGGATTCCATTCTGCAGCAAGGTGCAGGCAGCCTCGGATGCAATGCTTTCGGCACCATCGGTAAATCGGGCCACAATGCGGTAGCAGTATTCAATTCCCTGACGCAATCCGATTTCTTGGTTGTTATCGAAATAGGTGGTATCGGACCAGGATTCGGTGGAGGCAATTTTTTCATAGCCGAGGGAGGCGGGTATTCCGGTTTGGCAGGAATCCGGGGTCCAGCCAGAGGAGCCTTCTTTTCGATAAATGTCGTACCCAATGGCATTTGTACATGAACTGGGCGACCAACTGAGAGAGACAGTCGAATTGCTGGCTTCCAGGGTGAGATTTTCGCAGGGAGGGGCAATAACCCGGATTTGAACCTGCTCGTAGTCGCTCAGGGAAATGAAGTCGTTCGAGAAGCTTCCGGCTTCGCTGGTGTCTTTGGCTTTGAAGCTAATCGTATGAGGATTGAGTTTTACATGCCGGCAAATGGTTTCCCAGTGAAATTGATAGCTCGTAACTGCGCCCAGTTGTCCGATCCGGGTAAATTCTGCAGGGTTAATGGGATATTCCATCGGGGCACCAAAAGCCAACATTTCGATGTAGTTCTGCTCCGGGTCGCTAGCTTCCACCAGGAAGTCGATGCTGGTGCCGGCTATTACGCAGATGGGTTCAAGCGGGTTGATTACCGGTGGTTGATTGTCGGTTTCTTCGACATTGATTTGCATATCGCGCACAATGGTTCCAATTTTCACGCCTCGACGCCATTCTTCAATCAGGATCGCCACGTTGTAAGCTCCAACTTGTATGGGACTGTCCCAGATTAATTGTCCGGTAACTTCATTAACATAAAAGAGGCTGTCGAATAGCGGGAAGGAATAGTCTTCGATGGGTAAGCCATCTTCGGTGAGACAAGTATCCAGTTTAAACGACAAGCTGTCGCCATCGGGATCCCAGGCACCCAGGTCGTGAACAAACAGTTGATTGAGAGCAGCTTTGTCGATGGGAGGATTGAGTAAGATGGGGGTATTGTTTTCGCCCAGGATGGGATCAATTTGCAGAATCGTTTTAAGCGCGAAAACCACGTTCACAGAGTTTGGAATATTAAGCACACCAAAGTTTCGGTTGGGGTCTTCCACTACAATTTCATAAATCCCGGCACCTGGGTAGGTATGGGTGGCTTTGTATGTGTTCTGTTTGTAGTTGTCGGGGAGCAGAACGAATTGCGTTCTGGTAGCGTAGCCGGTGGTGTTGTCGCCCCAGCTCACTTCCAGTTCCGATCGGTCGGCCAAACTTAGCGTGTAGGTATAGGTAGTGATGGTTATTTCGAAGCTGAGTGGCCCGATTTGTTCGTAGGTAATTTCCCCTGCCCGGTTGTGCGTAGCTTTTCCTGAGAGAAAGAAACCGAATATAGCAACAGTTAAGAGTAGGTATTTAAGCATGATGATGGTCGGTTTGGGCTATGGGCGTTTGGTTTCAGCTGGCATTTTATCCACCACGAAGGTGTGTTCGAAACGATCGTTATTAAACATTTTTTGTTGAACCTCGCCTTGGTAGTTCAGAAATACCAGGTTTTTCTGATTGGAGAAGTGCGAAGTGAGTAATTGATTGTGAAGTTCAATCTTTTGCGGAGTTACTTTCATATCTTCCTGAAACACAAAAAACCATTCTCCATTTTCGTGACGTATATCGGTAAGGTTGGAGAAGTAATGTTGCGACTCTTCTATAGAAAGATAGCATTGTTTTTTGAAGAATTCAATCCAAAATAATTTGGACTCCAGTCCTTTAGATAGTAGATTCTGCGGTTGATTCTCTCCAAATTTTACCTGTAGGAATTCTTCTAAGTCGTGGTCGATGAGTTGAATTACCACCTGGAATTGCGTAGGGGAAGTAAAGTCGATGTTTACAACGCTTTTGTGTAAAGGGTGTGCCAGGAGGCTTGAGGAGAATAGCAGAAATCCGACCAGGCTTAAAAGTTTCATGCGTTTGTTGATTTAGAATGTTCCGGTTGCAGAACTACACAACACAAAAATACGATAACTTAGTATGAAACAGGGATTAAAAACCGTTAAATGCAAGCGCTAAAATGCACTTCCGTGTAGCTGTTTTTTGCTGAATGAATGAAGGAAGATTCAACGCTTCAAATCCACTGTTTATCTATTAAAATTATCTATTGGAGTAAACAAATAAGCATTACCTTAGTTTTCCTTTTGCACTAAATAAAACTAAACTTATTCACTATGACGTATCAGGAAATTTTCGAGAAGCTCTGGGAGGATTATACCAACCATAACCCAGCGGTTAAGAATGTGTATGATTTGTTCGTTTCGCACGGAGAAGAGGTGGTAAACGACCATATTGCTTTCCGGACTTTCAACGACGAGCGTATTGGCATCGACAAACTTGCGGAAGTATTTAAAAAGGTCGATTATGCTCAATCGGGCGAATATTTTTTCCCGGAAAAGAAGTTACGTGCCTTGCACTTTGAGCACGAACTCGATGTGAATGCACCCCGAGTCTTTATCAGCGAATTGCAGGTAGAGCAATTCAGCGAATCCTTTCAGCAAATTGTAAAAGATACCATCGATCGAATCCCTGAAAAGATGCTACAGTCCGATAAATTGATTTATTCCGGTACGGTTTGGGGCGATGTCTCTTACGAAACCTACGAAGCCCTACGAAAAGAATCGGAGTATGCTGCCTGGCTGTATGCATTCGGGTTCCGAGCCAATCATTTCACCATAAGTGTGAACCATTTGAAGAACTATACCGAGATCGCTTCGGTAAATCAACTTTTAAAAGAAAATGGATTTCTGATTAACGATTCCGGTGGCGAAATTAAAGGAAGCAAAGAGCAGTTCCTCGAACAATCGTCGATCAAGGCTGGTATCATTAATTTCCCCTTTGTAGAAGGGAATCAGTTTATTCCAGGTTGTTATTATGAGTTTGCGAAGCGTTATCCCACCAGTTCAGGTGAGTTATATGGAGGCTTCATTGCCGATTCGGCAAATAAAGTATTTGAAAGTACCGATTTTCGTAAAGCCTAACCATAACTTCCCCCATTTTGCATGCACATGGAATTGGATACGGTAGAGCTCGATTTTACGCCGCTTGTTTCGACAACGAGTGGTGAGCTATTCACCGATAAAAAAACACGATTGTTATACGCCACCGATGCTTCGGCTTACCGCGAAGTGCCGGTGGCTGTTTTTTTACCCAAAAATGAAGCGGATATTCTTCAGGTCATCGACTTTGCCAGTCGAAATAAGGTAGGACTAATCCCTCGGACAGCCGGAACATCGCTGGCCGGTCAGGTAGTTGGAAAGGGTATTGTAGTGGATGTGTCGAAGTATTTTACTCAAATTTTGGAGCTAAATGTCGATGATAAATGGGTAAGGGTTCAACCCGGGGTTATCCTCGATGAGCTGAATCAGTATCTGGCTCCTCATGGCCTATTTTTCGGTCCGGAAACATCCACCAGCAATCGGTGCATGATTGGCGGTATGGTGGGAAATAATTCCTGTGGAGCACATTCCCTCATTTATGGAAGCACTCGCGACCATACGCTGGAGGTTAAAACTATTTTGAGCGATGGGTCCCGTGCTCATTTTAAACCCCTCGAAGATGAGGAGCTGCAGCAGAAATTAGTTGCTGAAGGACTGGAGGGACAAATTTACCGGGAGATGCATCGGATTTTATCCGACCCGGGAAATCAAAATCGGATTGGCCAGGAGTTTCCGCATCCTGATATTAAACGAAGAAATACTGGCTACGCACTCGATTTGCTATTGAAACAAAAGCCTTATCAGCCTGAAGGTGAACCCACGAATTTTTCGGCCTTACTAGCCGGCTCGGAGGGAACGCTCGCTTTCACTACGGAAATAAAATTGAATCTGGTTCCACTTCCTCCTGCTCATAAGCTGTTGTTGGCAGTTCATTTAAATTCCTTGCGAGAAGCAATGGAAGCTAATTTAATCGTGCTGAAGCATCGGCCGGTGGCAATCGAATTGATGGATAAAGCCATCATGGATCTTACCAAAGAAAACATTGCTCAAAATAAGAATCGATTCTTTGTGGAAGCAGATCCGGCAGCAATGCTCCTAGCCGAGTTTGCCGGGAATAGCCCGGAAGCTATCCGCCAACAAGCTCAGCAATGCATTGCATCGCTCCAACAAGCAGGCTATGGTTACGCCTACCCGCTTATTGAGCATGAGCAAATAAAACAGGTGTGGGAGCTGCGCAAAGCGGGTCTCGGGGTTTTGGGGAATATGCCGGGCGATGCCAAACCTGTCCCCGTAATAGAAGATACTGCGGTTCGCCCCGAAGATTTACCGGCATACATGGAAGAGTTTAATGCCATGCTGCAGCAATTTGGAAAAGAATGCGTGTATTATGCGCACATTGCAACCGGAGAGCTTCATTTGCGGCCTGTGCTCAACCTGAAGGATCCGGCGGAGGTGAAGCTGTTTCACGAAATTGCTCTAGAAAGTGCCAAGCTAGTTAAAAAGTACCGTGGTTCATTGAGCGGAGAACATGGCGATGGACGCCTACGAGGTCAGTTCATTCCTTTGATGGTGGGGGAGGAAAATTATCAACTCATTAAGCAAGTGAAATCCATTTGGGATCCGAACGGATTGTTCAATCCGGGTAAGATTGTGGATACACCTCCCATGAACACCTCCTTGCGTTACGATCCCGGTAAAGAGGTTAAGCCAATTCAAACCTACTTCAGTTTTGCCAAGGATATGGGCATTTTGCGCGCTGCGGAAAAATGCAATGGAACGGCAGCTTGTCGAAAAACGGAAGAGACGGGAGGAACCATGTGTCCGAGTTACATGGGAACACGCGACGAGAGTGCAAGCACACGCGCGAGAGCAAATGTTTTACGCGAATTCCTTACTAATTCGGAAAAAGCCAACCCCTTTGATCATAAGGAGATTTACGAAGTAATGGATTTATGTTTGTCCTGTAAAGCATGTAAATCGGAATGCCCCAGCAGCGTTGATGTGGCCAAGTTGAAAGCCGAATTTTTGCAGCATTACTACGATGAACATTTTATTCCCATTCGTACTCGACTGATTGCTTATTTGCCTAAAATACATCGAATTACAGCCTACTTTCCTGCTTTGAGCAATTTCTTTCTACGTCAAGCCTGGCTGCGATCGCTCATCGGGTTTGCTCCGAAGCGAAACCTGCCTCCCCAGCAAAAGGAAAGTTTGCAACGTTGGTTTAGAAAGAAGAAGGCTGCGCTTACATCTACCGGTCGGAAAGTGTATTTATTTAACGATGAGTTTACCAATTTTCTGGACACAGATATTGGCATCAAAACCATTTTATTATTGGAGCGACTTGGATACGAAGTGAGCATTCCGCCTGTAACGGAGTCGGGTCGAACTTATTTTAGTAAAGGCTTGGTTCGGACTGCACGCGGCATTGCCCGTAAGAATGTGGAGGTCTTGAGTCCGCTCATTTCCGACGCGCACCCTTTATTGGGAATTGAGCCATCGGCCATATTAAGTTTTCGCGATGAGTATCCGGAAATAGTTGGCGACGAGATGGAGAACAAAGCTCGCGATTTGGCTAAGCATACGTTCATGGTGGATGAATTCCTGGCCAAGGAATTTGCCGCAGGTCGCATTGATCGGGAGCTGTTTACCGACTCCGAAAAAGAGATTAAGCTACACGGCCATTGTCAGCAAAAGAGTATTGCCAGCGTGCAACCAACGGTGCAAATGCTAAGCATTCCGAGTAATTATCGGGTAAAAGTAATTCCTTCGGGTTGTTGCGGGATGGCCGGCTCCTTTGGCTATGAAAAAGAGCATTACGATTTGTCGATGAAAATTGGTGGGCTTGTGCTGTTTCCTGCTGTTAAGCGCACTGCTGGGAAGGCTACGATTGCTGCACCGGGAACGAGTTGTCGCCATCAAATCATGGATGGTACCGGGGTTAAAGCACAACACCCTGTTGAAATCTTATTCGAAGCATTACGATAATGGAGGAGCAGCTTTTGTTAATTTTGCACCAGCGAAAAAAGAGATAATCCAGATATGAAGATAGCAATTAGTGGGGCTAGTGGGTTTTTAGGCAAGGAGTTAGGAGCCTATTATGAAAATTTGGGATTCGATGTTGTCAGGCTTTCCCGAAAACATTTTCGATCGAATATTCATGATTTCAAGGAGCATCTGCGAGGTGTAGATGTGTTGATTCATTTATCGGGGGCTGTCATTTTTAAACGATGGACTTCGTCGTACCGGAAGGAGTTATATGCGAGTCGCTTGGGAACATTGGAGAAACTTCATACTGCATTGAAGCTGATAAAAGAGCGTCCTAAACTGATTTTAGCTGCTTCGGCTGTGGGTTTGTATAGCAAGGACGATCATCGGCATACCGAAGAGGTGCACGTTGTAGGCGACGACTTCTTGGGTCAGTTGGTAAAAGCCTGGGAGGAAAAGGCAAACGAGTTGAATGAGTTAGAAAATATGCGGGTGGTTAATTTGCGATTCGGCGTGGTGCTGGGTCGAAAAGCAGCTGCCTTTCGAAAGTTAATCCTGCCTTTCAAGTTAGGAGTGGGCGGAAAGCTCGGGACCGGGAATCAGCCCTTTTCCTTTATTCATGTCGACGATGTGAAAGACATTACCATGTTTTTCATTCAACGAAAAGATTTATCCGGACCCTTTAATTTAGTGGCTCCGGAGATAGTCAGTAACAAAGAATTCGCTCAGAAGATAGGACACATTCTCCGTCGCCCTTCTTTTTTGCCGGTACCCCGTTGGGCTCTTTGGCTCTTAAAGGGTAAAGCGTCCACCATTCTTACAAAAGGATCCAAAGTATATCCTAACAGGCTTCTACAGGAGGGTTATGAATTCAAATATCCTACGTCTGATGGAACTTTAGAGGATTTGCTGAGAAAGTGATTCGGCAGGATTAACCCGGTTAGGCTTGTTTATTCAGAAACTCCACTAGTTTGGCTACGGCTAATCCACGATGGCTAATTTTGTTTTTCAGCTCGAGCGGCATTTCAGCAAAACTTTGATTGTAGCCTTCCGGTTGAAAAATGGGGTCGTATCCAAAGCCCATTTCTCCGCGCGGTTCCGTCAAAATGCATCCTTTAACTTTTCCTTCGAATTGGTATTCTTTTCCCTTGTAAATTAAGGAGATGATGGTGCGAAATTGCGCTTTTCGATTCGTTTGGTCTTTCATTTCGCGTAAGGCTTTGGCCACATTGTCGGAATAGCTGCAATGCGGTCCTGCCCAACGAGCCGAAAATGCCCCCGGCTCTCCATTCAAGGCGTCGATCTCCAGACCGGTATCGTCGGCAAAACAATCTAAATTGAATTGGGAAGAAGCAAACTCCGATTTTGCCCGCGCATTTTCTTCCAAGCTTGGGTAAGGTTCTGGGATCTCTTGGTGAAATTCCAGGTCGTCGAGGCTGATTAGTTCATAAAATTGATTGTTGAGTGCTTGCTTAATTTCTTCAATCTTATGTTTATTGTGAGTGGCAAATAGAATTTTCATCGTAAAAGAATTAATGATTGAGATAGCAACCTGCATGCTTTGTTCGATACAAAGATGATGGTAAAAAAAAAGATGAACTTGAAGGAAGTTCATCTTTTATCTTAAGCTTAATTGAATCCGCCCGATTTGGTGAGGTCGGTTCTAGGGTTGACACACATAACCGAGATTCTAGCATCGTTGAAGATGATTTTTTGTTCTTCAGCTCCCAGTAAGAAGTCTTGAAGGTTAATCTCTTTGGTTATCATGATTAGAATGAGGTTGGTATTGATTTCTTTAGCAAAACGGATGGTTTCCTCTGCAAAGTTTTTTCCTTTTTCGGCATAATGCACTTCGAATTCCACTCCTTTTTCGGTGAGGTATTTTCGGGCAAAGTTTAAGTTTCCGATGGTCCGTTTTTTCAGGAGTTCGTCGCTATGAGTTGCGGTTAGGATTACGATGCGGGAGCCGAAGTTTTTCGACATGTAATTGGCCCAGATTAATTTTTCCTTGGTTTCCAATTTGTGGTCGATTGGGAAAACGATGTCGTTGTCCTTTCGATATTGATACGGACCGGATACCATAATGAAGGGGATTTTGGAGCCTGCCATTACTTTGAGGGCTCTTGATCCGGTAAAACGTTGAATCCCTTTGAATTCGTGAATTCCCATGATAACCAGCCTGGCGTCGAGTTCGTCGGAAATGGTATTGATGGTTTCGTAAAGATGTCCGAGACGGGCAATGAATTTGGGTCGTTCCTCATATTTCTCAAAGGTTTGATCGCTTAATTCCTGCAAGCGCTGGGTAGCTTTTTCTACTTCCTGAATTTTCGATGCCTCGGAGGAAAACATGCTTCCTTCGTCCACGATGTGAACTAAGGTGTAATCGGTATTTAGAATACGAGATAATCGAACGGCTAAGTCGATTGCATATTGAGATACCTCGGTGAAATCGCAGGGGACTACAATGGTTTTCTTGCTAATGGTCATCGGATCTAAAACTTATAAGTTAGAAGAACGTGCGTAAATTGAATTGAAGTAAAGCGTTGAAATATTGCAGAAAAAAAGGCCTTTGTTGGTATAACAAATCGAAGGAAGATAAGCTTCGTTGACTCGTTTCTTCATACAGGTAAAAGCAATAATATCTTTATCTTTAGCATTCACTTAAACTGCTTCAAAATAGGCAAATTGTTTTATCATGGCAAAATTTATTGATTCAAAAAATACAGGCTTGTTTTGGGTTGGATTTTGGGTAATTATCTTCTTGTCCTTGCCCTCAAACCTGTTTGCCACCAACGTAAAACAGGGTATTCCCTTCATTCGGAATTTCAGTCCATTTGAGTATGCGAGTGAGAATCAGAATTTTTCGATGCTGCAGGACGATCAGGGTGTGAGCTATTTCGGCAATCAGAATGGTATTCTCATCTACGATAAATTGGAGTGGCAGCATTTGAATTTGCCCGGATTTCCGCGTCTCGATCGGACACCTTCCGGCCGAATTTATGTAGGCGGCTTCAATGAATTTGGATACCTCGAAACGGCGAAAGGGAAACCTTATCTCGTCTCCTTAAAAGATAAATACCTTAAAAAGGAAGACTTTGGATTGATAGTGAATGTTGTCTGCTCCGACGAAAATGTCTTTTTCGAAAGTACCGATAAACTCTTTTTGTTCCACCATCAGTACATTCAACTAATCGATGCAAAGCGATCCGGCATTGTTGTTTTTAAAGCGAATAGCCAAGTCTTCATAAATCATTCGACCAAAGGGCTTTGCTATTTTAAAGATAATCGAGTACAGGAAATTCCGGGAGGAAACTTCTTCATGGAAAAACAAATTGTCGATGTGTTCTTTTGGAATGGGGGTTATTATATCCGAACCGAAGAAGATGAGCACTTCTGGTTGTTCGATGGCGTTGGTTTTAAGCCGATTAAAAGTAAAGCCGATGGCTTTTTGTCGGATCACGAGTACTCTCATGCCACGGTTTTGTATAACGGCGATTTGGCTATCGGAACACGAGGGAACGGTATTCTTTTGCTCAACAAGAATGGGGAGATTGCCAAACACATCAACAAAATCAATGGACTGGCCGATGAGTTTGTTAATTTTCTCTATGCCGATAAGTACGGAAACTTGTGGGCCTGCTTGCGAAATGGAATCAGTCGAATTGAATATCCTTCCCCCTTCAGTTATTTTAATACCAGAAATGGATTCGAGGGGGGAGTGTTCACCTTTATCCGAAAGAATAATTTTTTGTATGCGGGCACCGATAACGGGGTGTATGCCTGTTGTTTAGAAGATACCACCCGCTTGCCATCCTTAAAGAATCTTTCGTCCAGCTTTTCGCTTCTACCCTACATGGTCGGGATTGCCTATCAATTCGTGGAGTATGAGGATGAATTGCTCCTGGCGGCTTCCAAAGGCGTGTATCGCTTAAAAGATCGTAAGTTAGAACTCCTGGCTCCATACCCGGCTCGGGTGCTCCTTCCTTTAAAACACTTTCCGGATTATTTCCTTCTCGGTAGCGATAATGGATTGCAGCTACTTCATCGTCAGGGCGACGAATGGTTTGAAATAGCAGCCGACTTTGGAATCAACGGTACGGTTCAGTTCATCGAAGAAGACGACCTCGGAAACGTTTTTGTAAGTACCAGTTTTTATGGATTATACCGAATTCAGTTTCATCCGGAACACTTCCCGCAATACAACTTGACGAATTATAAAGAGCAAGGCTACCTCGGCAACGAACACGGTCTTACTACCATTCTTAAGTCGGGCAACGAAATCCTGTTTTATACTGAATTAGGGTTATTCCGCTTTGAGCAAAGCCCTGATTTTACGGGATTCGTATCGCTTGTTCGTCCGAATTTTCCCGTTAATAACCCCCAAATTCTAAACGTACTGAACGATAATACCGGAGGTATCTATTTTTTGCTGAGTTCCGATTTGTTGAAAGAAAACAAGCTGGTGGCTACGCGGTTTTTGTCGAATGGGAATTTTGAATCATTCGATTACATCCCTGTTGGAAGAATGAATAATTCCTCGATCGAAACCATTTTCATCGACGATTCGCTCCGCTGGATAGGAGGTAGCGAGGGGCTTTTACGCTTCAATCAGGCATTTAACCAGGCACTTATCGACTCGGGTCCGATGCTCGTTAAAAAACTTCGCTTGCAAAACGATAGCATTATTGATATTCCCGTGGGTTATCGTTTTACTGGCGAGAGAGAAGATTTTGTGGACCTCAGCAATACCCAAAATAGTTTCAGAATTCAATTTGTTTCTCCACCAAGTATAGCCGGCCAATCGCATCAGTATCGCTACTGGATGGAAAATTACGAAGTGGGTTGGTCGCCCTGGTCGTCGCTGCACGAGAAAGATTACATCAAACTGAACCCCGGAAAATATATTTTCCATGTCCAGGCGCGCGACTTGTTTGGTCGGGAAACGGAGGTCTTCTCAATGGGTATCATCGTTAAACCTCCCTTCTACTTCACCACTTTTGCTTTTGCGGTGTACATCATCCTGTTAGTTAGTTTCCTCTATACCATCATTACCGTTCGATCGTACTTTGTCGCGAAGGAAAGGATTGAACTGGAGCGAGAAATCAAAGAACGAACCGATAAATATGTGAAGGAGAACGAACGGTCGGAAGATTTGCTGTTGAATATGTTGCCTTCGGAAATTTCGAAAGAGCTTCGGCTTAAGGGGAAAATCTCTACCAGTAAATACCGAATGGTAACGGTTATGTTTATGGATATTCAAGGTTTTACCCGAATATCCGAAGTGCTTGAACCGGATTTGCTCGTGGCCAAATTGGACGAGTTTTTCCATGCAGTTGACGGAATCATCGAAAAATATCACCTCGAAAAGATTAAAACAATTGGAGATGGATACATGTGCGCCGGAGGTGTGCCGGTGAAAAATAAAACCAACCCAATCGAAATGTTACTCGCAGCTCTCGAGGTTCGCGAGTACATCAAAGGTTTTCAGTTCGATGAGTCGAAAACACCGGCACTCGATTGGGGCTTGCGGATCGGGGTTAATACCGGACCGGTTATCGCCGGGTTAATTGGCGATAAACGCCTTTCCTACGATATATGGGGAATCACCGTGAATAATGCCAGTCGCTTAGAATCGAATGGTGTTCCCGGAGAAATCAACATCTCGGAATATACCTACGAGCTTGTGAAAGATTACTTCATTACGCAATCGAATGGAACCTTGTCCATGAGGTCGGGGTCAACAGCGAACATGTACCTGGTTAAAGGGCTGAAACTAGAATATCGTCTCGATGATTCCGGATACGCTATGAATTCACTCCTTAAGTCGGAACTTACCGAGCTTCGCTATCAGGATCTTTACGAAACCATTATGGAAATGCTCGACAAAGAGCTACCCGAAAAGCTATATTATCACAACAAGCAACATACAATCGATGTGGTAGAAACGGTTTCCTTCCTCGCGAAAATGGAACAAGTCGATGCCGAATCGGATCTATTACTTCGAACAGCTGCTCTCTTTCACGATATCGGATACATTGTGGATTTTGAAAACCACGAGCAGCAGGGAGTGAAAATTGCACGCGATATGTTGCCACGTTTCTTCTATACTCCGGCTCAAATCGACCGAATAGGGGAACTCATCATGGCTACCAAGTACCCTCCCAGTCCGGAGAATTTATACGAAGCCATCATTTGTGATGCCGACCTCGATTACCTGGGACGGAAAGACTTTATCCCTCTCAGCCGAAATCTATTCATGGAGTTCTATGAGCGGAATCTTATTAAATCGGTCGATGAATGGGTGAAAACTCAAATAAAGTTTATCGAACATCACACCTACTTCACCGAAACAGCTATCAAATCGCGCGAGGTGAATAAGAATCAACAGCTTGATAGCTTGCGGAAAATGGACTTTTTGGCCGGCTTCTTTTAAATCTTATTAACCTAGCTCCTGCTGTACTTTCGACTCGGCTTTCGGGTGAAAAAATTTACCTTTGAGAAAAATTTTTCACTATGAACGCAGATACATTCAAAAAGCTTATTCTACAAGGGATTCCCGATGAATTGCCACAGCATCCCGGTCACGACGTAAACGTCAATCATGCCCCTAAGCGAAAAGATATTTTAACCCCCGAAGAAAAACGCTTAGCCGTTCGAAACGCCTTACGTTATTTCCCTAAAAAGCACCATCCGGTTCTCGCTCCGGAATTTGCCGAAGAACTTCGCACTTTCGGACGCATCTACATGCATCGCTTTCGGCCCACTTATCCAATTCATGCCCGAAGCATTGCCGATTATCCGCATAAGTCGGTTCAGGCTGCTTCCATCATGCTCATGTTGAGTAATAACCTCGACCATGCTGTAGCGCAGCATCCTCATGAATTGATTACCTACGGTGGAAATGGAGCGGTTTTTCAAAACTGGGCTCAGTATCTCTTAACCATGAAATACCTGGCCGAAATGACCGATGAGCAAACCCTGGTGCTCTACAGTGGTCACCCGATGGGATTATTTCCATCGCATCCCGAAGCTCCACGTGTAGTTGTTACCAACGGAATGGTTATTCCAAATTACTCCAAACCCGACGACTGGGAACGGTTCAATGCCTTGGGCGTGAGTCAGTACGGTCAAATGACAGCCGGTTCATTCATGTATATTGGCCCTCAAGGGATTGTCCATGGAACCACCATCACCGTAATGAATGCGGGTCGTATGAAAAACCATTCCGATTTAGCCGGACAAATATTTGTCTCGTCGGGTCTCGGAGGAATGTCGGGTGCTCAGCCTAAAGCTGCGGTAATCTCAGGGGCTATTGGAATTGTAGCCGAAGTGAACCCCAAGGTTGTTCATACCCGTCATAGTCAAGGATGGGTCGATGAAGTCTTCCAAAATCTCGACGAATTAGTTGCACGAGTGCGCGTGGCTCAAACGAAAAAGGAAGCGGTTTCAATCGCTTATCAAGGAAATATTGTCGATTTGTGGGAAAAACTATATGCCGAAAACGTCGAAGTACTCCTAGGTTCGGACCAAACATCGCTGCATAATCCGTGGGCCGGAGGGTATTATCCCGTTGGACTTAGCTACGAAGAATCGAATGATTTAATGGCTACCCAGCCTGAAGTTTTCAAGGAAAAAGTTCGCGAATCTCTAAGAAGGCAAGTCGATATCATCAATAAATTCACTGCTCGTGGAATGTATTTCTTCGATTATGGAAATGCGTTTTTGTTGGAATCGGGTAGAGCAGGAGCGGATATTTTCGATGCTTCGGGCAAGTTTCGATATCCATCCTATGTGCAAGATATCATGGGCCCCATGTGTTTCGATTATGGATTTGGTCCTTTCCGTTGGGTTTGTGCAAGCAACCAACCGGATGATCTAGCTCTTACCGACCAGATTGCCATGGAAGTGCTGGAGAAAATTGCCGAGACAGCTCCCGATCGTATTAAGCAGCAAATGCAAGATAACATCCACTGGATTTCAGAGGCTCAAAAAAATAAGCTAGTAGTCGGTTCGCAGGCTCGCATTCTATATGCCGATAGCGAAGGACGCATTAAAATTGCGAAAGCATTTAACGAAGCGATTCGTGCAGGTAAAATTTCTGCTCCCATCGTTTTGGGGCGCGACCACCACGATGTTTCCGGAACCGATTCGCCCTATCGCGAAACGTCCAATATTTACGATGGATCTGCTTTTACAGCCGACATGGCCATTCATAATGTGATTGGCGATAGCTTCCGGGGAGCTACCTGGGTAAGTATCCACAATGGTGGAGGAGTAGGCTGGGGCGAAGTGATGAACGGTGGCTTCGGGCTAACACTCGATGGAAGCAAAGAAGCCGATGCGCGCTTAGAACGCATGCTTCTCTGGGACGTGAATAATGGTATTGCGCGACGTTCGTGGGCGCGCAATGAACCTGCCATGTTTGCTATTCAGCGCGAAATGGAGCGTACTCCCGGACTCAAGGTTACCGTTCCCGAACTAGCCGACGACGATCTGATTGATGGACTTTTTTAACTCAAGCGATGATGAAACAACGATGGTCCTTTTTTAGCCTGATTCTGCTACTGGCAATTAGCTTTAGCGCTTGCGACGATTTAGTAAACGACGATTCCTCTAATCCTTTGGTTGGAACCTGGAGTGTAAGTGAATCGAGCAGCGAATTTGGCGATCAAACTTACCAGGTAGAAATAACCACCGAAATGCTGGATCCTGACTTTGTGCGGGTTTACAATTTCTTTGGATTGGGAAGCTGGAGCTATGTTACCATGGAGCAGGTTGATCAGGAGTTGATTATTCCCATTCAGGATGCGGAAGGATTTCGTTTCCTGGGGACAGGCAACTTAAATGAATCGATGGATCAGTTTCAGTTGAGCTTTACCGCCGAAGAATTATCGCAGGTGAGCAAGTCGGCTTTTCAGGTAGATGCTACTTTTACCAAACAATAAGCTTGAAGGATTCTGTAAAATACGCCCGATGGATTAAAGCAGAGGCAAAGCGATTAGGCTTTGCCTCTTGTGGTATTTCCGAGGCCACTTTTTTGGAAGAAGAAGCTCCACGTCTCGAAGCTTACCTGAATAAGCAGTATCACGGGAAGATGGCTTACATGGAAAATCACTTCGAGAAACGACTCGATCCGCGTAAGCTTGTGGATGGAGCTAAGTCGGTGATTAGCTTGAGCTTCAATTACTATCATCCTAAAAAGCAATCTAGCCCCGATGCTCCCAAAATTTCCATGTATGCCTATGGCGAGGATTATCATCACGTTGTAAAAGAAAAACTTTGGGCTCTGTATGCTTTTATCGACGAACGCATGGGGCCCATCCAGGGAAGGGTCTTTGTCGATTCGGGACCTGTTCTGGAACGTGCTTGGGCTGCTCGCTCCGGATTAGGTTGGATTGGAAAAAACGGATTGCTCATTCAACAACAGCAAGGATCGTTTTTCTTTTTGGCTCAACTCATCATCGATTTGGAATTAGAAACCGATAAACCGATTAAAGATTATTGTGGTAATTGCCGCCGTTGCATCGATGCTTGTCCTACGCAAGCATTAGTAAAACCACACGTACTCAAGGCCGATCAATGCATTTCTTATTTCACTATAGAACTGAAGGATAGCCTCCCTCAGGATATGAAAGGGAAATTCGATAATTGGATGTTTGGTTGTGATGTGTGCCAGTCGGTTTGTCCATGGAACCGATTCAGCCTAGCGAGTCAAGTTCCAGCTTTTCAGCCTTCGGAGGAATTACTCCAAATGAAGAGAGAAGACTGGATTGAACTTACCCGCGAAGGTTTTAACAATCTTTTTCCCAAATCGGCAGTAAAAAGAACCCGTTACGAGGGCTTAAAGCGAAACATTCAATTCCTTACATCCGAAGAAAATTCTTCGGAAACAGACTCCTGATGCTCCCTTAAGAGTGATGCAGGTGGAACTGTTCTAGTCGATACGCCAAGTCTTTGATTTGATCGTCGCTAACCTGCGATACACAGGCCCGAAGCCCTTCGTGCCGCTCGCTTCCGGTAATATCGAGCGAAATGGCCGATACACCATAATATAAAAGCTCTTCGATAAGCTCAACACCCGAAAATCCCGGATAAGAAATAGTGAAATAAAAACCATCGGCCAATAATTCGTCTTCATCCTTATCGTAAACGATCTTGAACCCATTGTCGGTGAATAGTTTCTTCATAACATGAGCACGGTCTCCATATACTTTAACACTATCGACAAAGTTGAATTCGCCATCGTTAACCGCTTTGAGCATTGCTGCAAAACCATACTGAGCCGAGTGAGTAACGCCCGACGAGAGGGCATACAATCCGCCATAAACCATAGCGTAGCCAAATTGATCGGAGGAGAAGAAGCGCTTTAGATCGGGGAATTTACGCACCGCCAGGGAATCGGAAATAACCAGCGCACCAATCCGTTGACCGGCATAGCTAAAGGCTTTCGAGCTGGAAATGAGTAGGATGTAGTTGTCGGAGTAATGAGCTACCGACGGCTGGTAAGGAGCTTGACCCGGAATAGAATAATCTTTTCGGAAATCCATGCCGAAGTAGGCAAGGTCTTCGATAACAATCACATCGTATTGATTTGCGAGCTCGGCAATAATTTTCAATTCCCTTTCGGTGAAACAAATCCAGGAAGGGTTGTTTGGGTTGGAGTAAATGAGGGTGCCGATATCGCCTTTTTTCAGATAAGATTCCAGTTTTTCGCGTAAAGCTTCCCCCCGATAATTATACACGTCGAAGGTTTCGTAAGGCAATCCCAACACCTTCATTTGTTGCTTTTGAACCGGGAAGCCAGGGTCGATAAAAAGGGTTTTGGGTTTATTGATATCGCGTCGGCAAGCTACCAGGAAGGTGGCAAAAGCGCCTTGCATGCTACCTACCGAGGTGAGGCAATTTTTTTCGTCCACTGCTACATTCATGAATAAATGCAGGAAGCGTGAAATCTCTTTTTTGAGCGAATCGAGTCCTTCGATCATGGGATATTTAGAGGCAACTCCTTTACGCAAGGCTGCAATCTCTGCTTCGGTGCCAATATCGGGCGGATTGAGTCCGGGAACACCCATTTCCATGCGGATGAATTTTTCGCCACTTGCCTTTTCAATCTCATTGACCAATCGGACTAATTCACGAATACTTCCTTTGCCAACCGGTGAGAGCCCGCTGGCTTCGATTTTACTTTTTACGAGCTGATAATCGATGGGAGTTGCTTTCACAATATTCAATTTTAGTAAGACAAAAAAGATAGCCTTCCGTCAACTTCGATACAGACCAGAAGGCTAGCAATTATAAGCAATTAAGGAAGTTTAAAAAAATTTCCGCTTAAGTTATAAAACAAGTTTTTTAGAAGCTAAGTTGCTGGTTTACAGAAAGCCGAGGTCTAGCTTCGCTTCTTCGCTCATCATGTCTTTGTCCCACGGCGGATCAAAGGTAAGTTCCACGTGTGCACCGGTTACACCTTCGATAGCGGCTACCCGGTCGCGCACTTCGAGCGGAAGGCTATCGGCCACCGGACAATTGGGTGCGGTAAGCGTCATGTCGATGTTAACAAAATTCTGATCGTCGACCTCTACGGAGTAAATGAGACCTAAATCGTAAATATTCACCGGAATCTCCGGATCGAAAATGTCGCGGAGAACAGCCAGGATTTTATCTTCAATCATTAAAAATTCATTCGTTGCCATTGGATTGCTGTTTTTCGAGTTGTGCCTGAAAGGCTAATGCATATAATTTCATTTGTTTCACCATGGCCAACAGACCATTGCTGCGTGTGGGTGAGAGATTTTCGCTCAACCCGATTTGATCGATAAAGAACAGCTCGTTTTGAGCGATTTCGGCGGGTTCTCTACCCGATAAAACATCCACTAACAAAGCGATAATCCCTTTCACGATAATCGCATCGCTGTCGGCCCGGAAATAGAGTTTTCCATCAATCAGTTCTGGTACGAGCCATACTCGCGACTGACATGCTTTGATTAAAAATTCGTCGGTTTTAAATTTCGCTTCGAGGGGCGACAGATCTTTGCTTAATTCAATCAGAAGATCGTACTTATCCATCCAATCGTCGAACTCAGCGAATTCCCCGATTATTTGTTTTTGTTTCTCCTGTATGGTCATGATTTGCTTTCGTTTTTTGAGTTTGTTTAACCAAACATTAGTTTAATGCGTTCAAGGCCGGCTGCCAGTCGATCTATTTCCTCGTGGGTGTTGTAAAAAGAGAAGGATGCACGCACTGTACCGTCGATGCCTAATCGCTTCATTACCGGCTCGTTGCAATGCGTTCCGGTGCGTACGGCTATACCGAGCTTGTCGAGAACCATCCCCACATCGTACTGATGAATATTCTCCATCACAAAGGATAGAACAGACACTTTTTGATCGGCTGTGCCAATTATTCGCAAACCTTCAATTGCGCTTAGCTTTGCTGTAGCATAACGGAGTAAGTCTTGCTCGTAGTTAGCTAACTGCTCAATACCAACCTGTTTCAGATACTGGAGCGCTGTTGCTAAAGCGTGTGCTCCCACATAATTCATGGTGCCTGCTTCGAACTTGAAGGGGGGCGGATTATAGACTGTTTTCTCGAAGCTAACCGATTTAATCATGTCGCCACCTCCTTGGTAGGGAGGTAGTTTTTCCAGCCATTCCTGCTTCCCGTAAAGAACACCGATGCCGGTAGGTGCATAGATTTTATGCCCTGAAAAAACGAGGAAATCGCAGTTAAGCTCGCTTACATCGATGGGGATATGCTGAATAGATTGAGCGGCATCGATTAAAACGGGAATTCCTCTGGCGTGAGCTTTTTCAATTATTAGTGCTGCCGGGTTGACGGTTCCCAGGGAGTTCGAGACATGATTCAAAGCGAGGATTCGGGTTCGGTCGGTAAGCAGCTCGTCTAATTCATTCACCAACAATTCTCCCTGATCATTCATGGGGATAATCCGCAATTTGGCTCCGGTTTTTTCGCAAGCCATTTGCCAGGGTACGATGTTCGCATGGTGCTCGAGCGACGAAACTAAAACCTCATCGCCCGATTGCAAAATGCTCCGCTCAAAACCATTTGCAATCGCGTTGATTCCGGCGGTAGCTCCTGCTGTGAATACAATTTCGCTTGTATGACGGGCATGAATGAATTGCTGCACCTCTTTGCGGGCTTGCTCAAATAAATCGGTCGATTCCTGACTCAAAGCGTGCACGCCCCGGTGAATATTGCTGTTCACTTCGGAGTAATATCGCACTATTTCGTCCAATACGACCTGTGGTTTTTGAGTAGTAGCCGCGTTGTCGAAGTAAACAAGGTCTTTCCCGTGCACTTTTCGGTTAAGAATTGGAAAATCGCTTCGTATTTGTTGGATGTCGATCATACCCATCAGATTAGATTTACGGCAAATTTACCTTAAATCCTTCGGAAAAAATGGCTTCCTACCCGTCAATCTCCGATTAATTGCGGACAAAGAAGCAAGGTGCTAACGGCAACCGTTCGTGCAGTCGTTACAGCGACTCAGTTCGCCTCGCAAACGCTTCGAAACGAGCTCTTCGACTCGCAAGCGCAAGCCTTCTACTGGTATGGCGGCAATTACTTCGTAAGTAAAAGCATACATGAGTAACAAGCGCGCTTCTTTCTGACTAATTCCTCTGGATCGGAGGTAGAACAAGGCGTCGGAATCGAGTTGCCCAATAGTGGCTCCGTGGCTGCATTTTACATCGTCGGCAAAAATCTCCAGCATGGGCTTGGTGTTCATTTTGGCCCGGTCGGTGAGCAAAATATTGTTGTTGCTTTGGTAAGCGGCTGTGCGTTGAGCATCTTTTCGAACCAAAATTTTACCGGTAAACGAACCATGAGCATCGTCGTCGAGTACTCCTTTAAAGGTTTGATTACTCGTTGCGTCGGGAACTGCATGGTCGATTAAGGTTCGATTGCTGATATGCTGGTTCCGATCGGTGAGGTAAAGCCCAAAGGTATCGTTGTGCGCACCTCGACCTTGCAAAGCCACATCAAAGCGATTGTAAATAAACCCACCATGTAGGCTGATGGTGTTTGTGCTAACCTGACTATCGGCTTCCTGATGAATGAAAACAGCTGCCAACTGCGACGAATCATTGTTTTCGTTCTGCATTTTAGTGAGGTGAAGACGGGCGTTTTTTCCGGCATAAACCTCGGTAACGGAATTCGACAAAAAGTCGTGGTTGCTCATGGTGTGCTCGCAAACAAGCAGATTAGCCTCGGAATTATCTTCGAGAATAATCAAATTGCGTTGCTGTGTCATGAGGTTCCGGTCAGACATCATCATGTTGATGAGCTGGAGAGCCTGATCCATTACCGTATTCTTGGGAAGGTACAGGAAAAAGCCGTCTTGAGCAAAGGCTGTATTCAAGGCAATTAAACCGTCGGAAGCCGGGTTCGCATACTTCGTGTAATGCTTTTGGAATAGTTCGGGATATTGTTTCGCTGCTTCGGCTAAACTTCCTAAAATGATTCCGTTTGAAAGCACTTGCAAACGATGCTCCGGATGATAATACCACGAGTTTACGACAAACTCGACTTGCGTTTCCAGATTGGGAACATCGCAGTTGAAGAGTAAATCTTTATCGAAACTAATCGGATCAAAAGTGTAACTGCGGTGGTATTCTTTATTGAAAAGCGGTTCGAGTGGGGTGTATTTGAATTCTTCGACTCGAGTTGAGGGAATTCCCAGTTTCAGAAAATGAGCAAATGCCTGTTCTCGCTTTTGGTATCCGAATCCTGGAATAGCCTGATCGAGAATCGTTCGCTGTTGAATAAATTCTTTTTTCAGATCTTCCCTGGTGTCAATTATTTCGACCATCATATCCATAGTAACAACTGATTTTATAAGGTGATTAATGGATTGTCAACTTGTTTCTTAATCCAGTCGTAACCTTTTTCTTCCAGCTCGAGCGCAAGTTCTTTTCCGGCCGACATAACGATTCTTCCTTCGTAGAGCACATGAACAAAATCGGGAATAATGTAGTCCAGCAAGCGCTGATAGTGTGTAATGACGATGGTGGCGTTCTCGGGTGTTTTTAAACGATTAACTCCATTGGCAACAATGCGTAAGGCATCGATATCGAGTCCTGAATCGGTTTCGTCGAGAATAGCCAGCTTCGGTTCCAGCATGGCCATTTGAAAAATCTCGTTCCGCTTTTTCTCACCTCCGGAAAATCCTTCGTTTACCGAACGATTTGTAAGCTTGCTATCGATCTCGACCAGCTCTTTTTTCTCACGCATCCGTTGCAAGAATTCTTTGGAGCTAAGAGGCTCCAGATTTTGTGCTTTTCGGGTTTCATTCAAGGCGGTTCTCATGAAATTAGTCATACTAACTCCGGGGATTTCAATGGGATATTGAAAGCCCAGAAAAATGCCTGCGCGTGCACGATCTTCCGGTGCCCATTCTCCGATGTCTTGCCCTTCGAACGTGATTTCACCGTGGGTTACTTCGAATAGGTCTCGTCCGGTTAGAACTGAAGCCAGGGTACTTTTTCCCGAACCATTTGGTCCCATAATGGCGTGCACTTCACCTGCTTTTACCTCTAAACTGAGCCCTCTTAAAATCTCTTTTCCTTGAATGGATGCATGTAAATCTTTGATGCTAAGCATGATATTTTGATATTTTTTAGTTTTCGTTTAATGAATTATCCTACACTTCCTTCGAGGCTGATTTGTAGGAGTTTTTGTGCCTCAACAGCAAATTCCATTGGAAGCTGATTGATTACTTCCTTGGCATACCCATTTACAATCAGCCCAATGGCATCCTCGGTACTGATACCGCGTTGATTGCAATAGAAGATTTGATCTTCGCCAATTTTGGAAGTGGTGGCTTCATGCTCCACAATGGCCGATGAGTTATCTACCTCGAGGTAGGGGAAGGTATGTGCTCCGCATTGGTCGCCTAATAAAAGAGAATCGCATTGCGAAAAATTGCGGGCGTTCGAAGCATTCTTCGCAACCCTTACTAACCCACGATAGGAATTATTGCTCTTGCCGGCCGAAATCCCTTTCGATACAATCGTACTCTTGGTGTTTTTACCTAAGTGTATCATTTTCGTCCCGGTATCGGCTTGCTGATGGTTATTGGTCACGGCTACGGAATAGAACTCCGCAATCGAATCGTCGCCTTTTAAAATGCAACTCGGATACTTCCAGGTAATGGCTGAACCGGTCTCTACCTGAGTCCAGGAGATCTTGGAATTGCGCCCTTTGCACAATCCGCGCTTGGTAACAAAATTATAAATGCCTCCTTTCCCATCTTTGTCGCCTGGATACCAGTTCTGTACGGTGGAGTATTTTACTTCGGCATTCTCGAGTGCAATGATTTCAACAATGGCGGCATGCAGCTGATTCTCGTCGCGCATAGGAGCGGTACAACCTTCGAGGTAACTCACGTAACTGTCGTCGTCGGCTACGATTAAGGTGCGCTCAAACTGCCCGGTATTGGCTGCATTGATCCGGAAATAAGTGGATAATTCCATCGGACAACGAACCCCTTTCGGAATATAGACAAACGATCCGTCGCTAAAGACGGCCGAGTTAAGCGCTGCAAAATAATTATCGCGATAGGGAACAACTGTTCCCATATATTTTTTCACTAAGTCGGGGTACTCTTGAACAGCTTCGCTGAACGAACAAAAAATGATGCCTAAATCGGCTAGGTTTTTCTTAAACGTGGTTTTAACCGAAACACTGTCCATTACCGCATCTACCGCAACTCCGGTAAGTAATTTTTGTTCCTCGAGCGGAATGCCCAGCTTATTAAAGGTATCGAGCAATTCGGGATCGACCTCGTCTAAGCTGTTCAATTGTTTCTTTTGCTTGGGGGCAGAATAATAGACAATGTCCTGATAATCAATTTCAGGGATTTTGAGCATGGCCCAATTGGGGTTCTTCATGGTTTTCCAGTGCGCAAACGCCTTGAGTCGAAATTCTAACATCCACTCCGGCTCATTCTTTTTTTCACTGATTAACCGTATCACTTCCTCATTGAGACCTTTCGGTATGCTATCCGATTCAATATCAGTTACAAAACCGTACTTGTATTCACTCTGGGTTACCTCGTTTAGGATAATATCTTGATCTTTTTCCATTGCTTAATTATTTGGTAGTTAGAGCATTACAATTTATTTGTAATTAATCTAAATAGATTGCAAAATTAAGTATTCATATCAATTTTAATTGCCGACCGGAATATTTAACAACATATCCTCGTGGGTATATAATGATTCAAAGAATACTTTGTTTACTGGAGAATAAATATTTTTTGTGGTGCTGTGCTTTTCGATGGCGATTCACCAGAAGCTTTTCATCAAAAATCGCTTCTTCTATTCAAAAAGCTTGTTTTTGATTTGCCACTTGGATTAGTTCACGGATTATTTTAAAATTTGCGACCCTGTATTTTTTCTATGCAGGATTTACGAATAGATCAAACCGGGCAGGCTTTCTGTCAATTGTCACCTGGCTAATGGATTATTTCTTCAGCATGGGATGAAATGGGTTCGCTCTTAAAGGAGGTCAACCGGAATTTTAAAAGGATGAATACAAGAATGAAGCAGTCTTCGATACAAAATATTATTCTCGATTTGGGAGGAGTAATTGTTAACCTTGATCCGGGTAGAAGTCTCCAGGCTTTTAGTGAGTTGGGCTACGATCGGGTAAACGACCACTACAGCGAGCAAGGGCAACATGAATTTTTTTCCATGTACGAAACCGGGAAGATTACCAGCGAAGTCTTCATTCGAACCATGCAAGACGCCATTCCGCAGGGAAGGGTAACAGAGGATGAACTGGTTGCAGCTTGGAATGCAATGATATTGGATTTGCCATCGGAACATGTCCCTTTTTTAAAGGATCTTGGCTCAAAGTATCGATTGTTCCTGCTTTCCAATACCAACGAAATCCATATTCGTTTTTTCTACGAAGCCTTTGAACGAACTTTCCCCGGCGAAAATTTCAACAACTTGTTCGAGCAAGTTTTCTTGTCGCATCGAATCGGACATAGAAAACCCAACGCCGATGCCTTCGAGTATGTGTTGCACACCGCTGGGATTCAACCTTCGGAAACGCTTTTCATCGACGATAATGCATTGAATATCGCGGGTGCCTCGCAGTTAGGAATTAACACTTGGTTCTTTCAACGGAACAGTGGTTTAGCCCGCCAATGGAATTCATTTTGGGATAACCAGGACTAGCCAGTACTCCCGTTTCTTCTCTTCGTTGCCTCGTTAAATCGACTTTTCCCCTTCACCTTGACCAGCCATTTCGGTAATTACTAAAAGGTAAGGAAACGAGGTGCTTTTTTCAAAACATTTTCATTTTCTGCTCGTTTGGTGTGAGGTATTTTTCTATTTGCCACGATGCTTAAAAGATTACATTTGTGCGCATTTTTTAAAACATTAAGTTATTGAATATGACAAAGAACACTTATAAAGGAACCATTGGTATTTTAACCGGTGGAGGCGATGTTCCGGGCTTGAATCCTGCCATTCGTGCAGTAACAATTCGTGCCATTCGCGAGGGCTACCGAGTCCTCGGTTTGCGACGTGGCTGGGCTGGTATCATGCAGGTTCTTCGCGACCCCAAAGCCGATAATCGGGAGAATTTTATAGAATTAACGGAAGATATTGTGAACCGTGCAGGTAGAACCGGAGGAACCTTCCTACATTCCTCAAGAACACGCGCCAGCCATGTGCCCAAAGACATGGTGCCCGATCACTTGAAGGATATTTACAATCAGGATATCAACGATCTTACTCCGGAGGTGCTTAAAAATCTGGAATTCCTCGGAATCGATTTCCTAATCCCAATTGGTGGTGACGATACCCTGAGTTATGCGGTTCGTTTGTATCAGGAGGGTGTCAAAGTGGTGGCCATCCCCAAAACAATGGATAACGACGTGCCGGGAACCGATTACTGCATTGGTTACAGTACCTGTATTACCCGAACCATCTCCCTTACCAATAATCTCCGAACTTCGGCTGGTTCGCACGAGCGTATTTTAGTCCTCGAAGTATTTGGACGTTATGCGGGTTACACTGCGCTGCTCCCAACCATGGCTGGTGCTGCAAATCGTTGCGTGATTCCTGAGTATCAATTTGATATTGAGCACTTGACCGAATTGCTCGTGTACGATAGGAATAAAAACCCCAGCAAGTATTCAGTCGTATTGGTTTCGGAAGGAGCCAGTTTTGCCGGAAGCGAAATGATGTTTCAAGGCGACGAAGCCGATATGTTTGGCCACCGCAAACTAGGTGGAATAGGCGATGCAGTCTCTGCCCGCGTGAAAGATTTGTCGGCTCAGTTTAATAATGGTCGCACCATCAATGTGATCAATCAAAACCTGGGCTACATGGTTCGTGGTGGCGATCCCGATGCCATTGACTCGGTCGTTCCAATGGCTTACGGTAATCTGGCCCTTGACCTCATCTTGAAAGGGATCCACGGTCGATTGGTCATTCTGCGCAATGGACGCTACGATAATGCGCCAATCGATATCGTAACCAGCAAAAAGAAGTTGGTCAACGTGAATAAATTTTACAATACCGAGCGCTTGCGACCTCATTACAATACCTTCGAAATGCAACCGCTGCTCATTATGAGCGACCAGTCGTAATTCATCAATGAACAAAAAAAACAGCTTTAACTTTTGGGTTAAAGCTGTTTTTGTTTGTGCCCTTCGGTACGTGAATTCACTTCGACGTCGATTGCTTATTGCTAGTTCGAATCTCCTTGCCTCTGGCAGCAAGGAAGGAGCTGTCGTTCTTTTCCTGTCGCTTCGAGAGCTGCTTTTGCTCCATGCTTCTGCTTGAGAAGGGAGGGATGATACCTCTTGTAGCCTAGCTTTTTTTCGAGCGAAAGGAATCGAGCCCCAGTTCTTTCATTAAACTCCGGAAGAGTTCTACATCGGCCGTATGATCGATGACGATATCTTTCGACATAAGGAAGGTGCCCACTTTGATGTTCCCTTGAAAACGAAAGGTATTGCCTGTTGTTAAAAGCGATCCCAAGAGTTTTTTCTTATTCTTGAGCAATTCCTCGGTATCGATTTGAACCGGAACAATGTAGGATGAAGTGGAGGCTGGTATTAAGGCAAATTCACTTTCGTTGGCCATGGTTCCAAGTCGAATATCGTCGTAGAAAACCGTCATTGAATAGCCTTTTACAGTGATATCGTTTTTATTCGGATTATTGATTTTAAGCCCAACATTCAAATCGACTTTCCCATCGTGAATTCGTTCAACCGTAACCGAATCGATTCCAATCAGTTCGATTGGTTTCAAGATAAGACAGGAGGAAAAGAGTAATAAGCTTAAAAGGAGGACGAAGCCTACCGTAAGATGATTATTGACTTTCATAGTTATGTTTGTTTTTAGGTTTTTTCTTAGAATGACTTACCGATTTGCCGGTGCCTCCCATGATAATGGAGATGCCAAATAAGAAGCCGAGGTTGTACCAGGCTCCGTTATTGTGAATGGCATAAATGGCCACGTCTTTTTCGAATAAGCTGATGATGAAGGCAATGGGTGCGATTACACCGTGCATAATCCCATACCAGAAACCATAGGGTTCTCCTTCGGTACACGCATCAATAGGAACCTGTTCGGCACAAGCCGAAAATAAAAGGAGTGAAATAATGCCCAGTAGCAATACCTTGCCCTTAGGACGGAACGCCAATTTTTTCTTCATGATAAACAGTCTTGAATGCCACATAAAACGTAACTTCGCTCCCAAAGTTAAGCGCTTTAACCACTCCGTTTGATAAAACCGGAGGAAAGTTTAAAACAAATTTAATAACACCCAGTGGGAACCCTTAATAAACGGAAAATTATTAACGATCCGGTGTACGGTTTTATTAGTACTTCAACCGACTTAGTTTACGATGTCGTTAATCATCCTTATTTTCAGCGTCTCAGGCATATAAAACAGCTCGGCTTAACCTATCTGGTGTATCCGGGTGCCGTTCACACCCGTTTTCAGCATGCCTTGGGAGCCATGCACTTGATGCGCAAAGCCATTGAAGTTTTACGAAGCAAAGGGCAATCGATCGAACCCGACGAAGAGGAAGCCGCTTTAGTTGCCATTCTGCTGCACGATGTGGGTCATGGTCCGTTTAGTCACGCCCTGGAGCATAGCTTGGTGCAGGGAGTTCATCATGAACAATTATCCCTGTGGATGATGGAAGAGTTGAACCGTGAACTAGATGGAAAGCTCGACAAAACCATTCAGATCTTCCGCGGTAAGTATCCGAAAGTATTTCTAAACCAGTTGTTAAGCGGTCAGTTAGATGTTGACCGGCTCGATTACCTGAAACGCGATAGTTTTTATACTGGTGTTTCCGAAGGAGTAGTTGGCTCCGACCGGATTATCAAGATGTTGAATGTGGTTGATGGGGAGTTAGTGGTGGAGGCGAAAGGTATTTATTCGATTGAAAAATTTCTGTTTGCCCGAAGGTTTATGTACTGGCAGGTCTATTTGCATAAAACTGTGGTGAGCGCCGAAAACATGTTGTTGCTCTGTTTGCTCCGAGCGAAAGAACTGGTCCGATCCGGAGTCGATTTGCCCGCTCCAAGGGCCCTGCATTTTTTCCTGAAAAATGAACCTAATACCGATTCCTTCAATGTGCCCCTGCCTGACGAAGGGAACTATTCGCCCCTTCAGTTTTTTGCTCTACTCGACGATCACGATGTGAGTTCGGCTATAAAAACGTGGATGTTTGCCGACGATGTAATTCTCGCAACGCTTTCGCGCCGGCTCGTCGAGCGCAGGTTGTATCGGATCGAACTGAGTAAAACTCCTTTCCCGGCCGATTACTTGGAACAAAAGCAACAGGAAATCAAGCTTCGATTTCAGCTATCCGATTCGGAATTGCCTTATTATGTCCAGAGCGATGTGATAAAAAATTCGGCCTACAGTTTCGACGAACCGCAACTAACCATCTTATTCAACGACGGCCGAACGGCTGATATGAGTGAATCTTCAGAGCTTTTTAGCATGCACCAAAACACCGGGATTACCCGTCAGTATTTCTTAATTTATCCTAAAGACTGAAGTTTTCACTTCGATTCTTTTGGATGTTAGTTAGTATGTACTAACTTTGACCCGTCAAAACAATCGAACCATGCAAACCGAACGACAGCGAGAAATTATCGAAGCAGCCATCCACCTGATCCATCACAAGGGGATCCAAGGCTTAACGATTAAAAACCTGGCTCAGGCTATCGGGGTAACCGAGCCTGCGGTTTATCGACATTTCGAAAATAAAATCCAAATTCTCATTGCCATCCTCGAAGTGTTTCGGGGTAATACTGCCAACATTTTTGAGCAAGAACAGTTTCGACAAGTGAGTGCGCTCGAAAAGATTACGCATTTATTCAGCGAGCATTTCAGCACATTTACCGCAAATCCGGCTCTTGCGTCGGTTGTTTTCAGCGAGGAGATTTTTAAAAATGAACCCTTGCTCCTCGATAAAATCATGAGCGTAATGAGTGGAAACATGGCTATCCTGCGCGATATCATTCAGGAGGGACAAGCCAACGAGGAAATTCGAAACGATGTGCCTGCGGAACACCTTAGTTGGATGCTCATGGGTACTTTACGACTCTATATCAAAAACTGGCAACTCCAACAACATACGATGAATCTCAAATCGGAAGGAAAAAAACTCATCCATTCCTTGAGTCGCATTCTCCTCCCTTAAAGGAAAGTAAACGGCTCGCAGCTCCGTTGGTGTCGGGGCTTTTTTTAGCATTTAGAAGTTAGTGAGTATTAACAAACATTTAATCCATGAAAACAAAACAAAACTTCAAAATCCTTAGCGCGATTAGTATCGTGCTCTTTCTGGCCATTAGCGCCTATTTCTTTAAAGCCATGACCGAGAATACGCGCATGGAAACCAATCTGGATGAGTACATGCCCAAAGATCATCCAGATTTTAAATACAGCGATCAAGCCGAGGAATGGTTTCAAATCAAAGACGGAATTATCATTGCCATCGAACACGAAGAAAGCATTTACAACCCGGAGTCGTTGCGGAAAATCAAAGCGTTGAGCAAAGCTCTGCAAGACATGGACGCCTTCGACGACAACGAAGTGAAGTCGCTCTATACCAGCGATAATATTGTTGGATCGGCCGAAGGAATGGAAGTTGAATCCTTTTACAAACGGGTGCCAAAAACGGACGAAGAATTGAATCTTTTGCGCCATAAGGTGCGCGACAATGAAATGGTTCAGGGTCGCCTTGTTTCGGAGTCGGAAACCATTGCCCTTATTATTGCCGGAATCAACGATGGAGCCTTCACCGAAGACTTGTACAACGAGATTTTAACCTTAGCCGAATCCTACCAGTCGGACCAGGAACGGATCTATGTTGCCGGTCGGCCTATCGTGGAAGGAACCTTGGGTTTGTTAGGACCGGAAGATATGAAACGCATGGTCCCACTCGTAATTGCCGTCATTTTACTCGTGCTGTATTGGATGTTGCGCTCGGTTCGTGCTACGGCGGCCACCTTGCTCACTGTCTTCCTGAGCACCGTGTGGGCCTTCGGACTGATGGCCGCCACCGGTATTCCCATTTATTCGGTCTCTACAATGATTCCAGTAATGCTTATAGCCATTGGGGTAGCTTATGGGATTTATTTCTTCAACCACCTGAAACAGTTTTTAATGGCTAATCCGGAAGCAGATCTTTTAGCCGGATTGAGCTATACCTTACGTAAATTGTGGAAGCCTTTGACCATGGCAGCTTTTACCACCATTATCGGTTTTATCAGCCTACTGAGCTCCGAAGTGTATCCGATTAAATATTTTGGAATCTTCACCGCTTTTGGAATTGCTGCTTCCTACCTCCTGGCTTTATTGTTTCTTCCGGCAATTACCATTTTATGGGGTTATCGCATTAAAAACCGTTCGAATCAAAAAGTCGCGTCGAGCAGCCCTTCTTCCAAAAATATACAGGCTCTCACCGAAGGGATCCTCCGAAGGAAGAAACTCATTTACATTCTCACGGGAGTAATCATTCTCTTTTCCATTTGGGGAATTCAGAAGGTTTGGATTAACTCCAGTTTCCTCGATAAGTTCGAGAAGGACAGCGACATTGTTCAAACCGATGCCTTTATTAATCAACATTTTGGAGGCACTTCTACCTTGAATCTGGTTCTGGAAAGCGAATCGAACGATGCATTCAAACAACCCGAAGTACTGGAGCTAATCGATAAGCTTCAATCCGAAGCCGTTGCCATTCCCGAGGTGGGTAGTTCATTCGGTCTCACCGACTACTTGAAACGCATGAACAAGGTGATGAATTCCGATATGGAAGCGTATTACACGATTCCGAAAAGTGTCGATATGGTTGCTCAGTATTTGCTTTTGTACGAAATGTCGGGCGATCCGGAAAATTTAACGAAGGTGGTTAATTACGATTATAACCGCACCAATCTCACTTTTCAGTTAAAAGGAGATGATTCGAAAACCATCCATGCCGCCCTTGCTATTGTAGAGTCCTATCGCCCAGCATTCGAAGCTCATGGAGTAGCACTCAATTTTGCCGGATCGGGTTATAAAGCATTAGTTTTCACCGATCTTATCCTCGAAGGACAGCTCTTAAGCATAGCCATCTCCCTGGGATTAGTTTTCCTCCTATTGAGCATCATGTTCCGAAGTGTTAAAGCGGGGCTAATTGGTTCGCTCCCTATTATTTTAACGGCCATTATCAGCTTTGGGGTAATGGGCTTACTCAACATTCCCCTGAGTACCACAACCGCCCTGCTTTCAAGCATTGCCATAGGCATCGGGGTCGATTATGCCATTCATTTCCTCCAAAATTATCGGAATTACCTTGCTGAGTCGTCGAATGCTTCCGAAGCACTCCAACGAACCATGCAAACTACCGGTAACGCCATTTGGAACAATGCCTTGGTTGTGATTGCAGGATTTTTAGTGCTGCTTTTCTCGGTATTTCCCCCTAACCGCATGCTGGGAGCTTTAGTTTCCATGAACATGTTTACCAGTTTCTTGGGTACGCTAAGCCTGATGATGGTGGTAATTCACGCAAGTCGCTTGTTTCAGAAGAAAGGGTCTAAGTAATTGTAAATAAAAGTAATAATCTATTTAAAAAGATGAATTCTTCTGCAGCCTAAGCTCCACGTCGGGAGTTGGCAACAGGAGGAATCATCGAGCTACTAACACTTAAAATTTTAATCATGAAAACAACTTTGTTAACGATTGTAGGAAGTATGATGATCTTCCTTTTCAGTCCAGGAAATGTTCAAGCCCAATTAAGTGGCGAAGCAATTATGTTAAAGGTATATGAACTGCCTACCGGCGACGACACGCAGGGTGAGCTTACCATGACCTTAACCAATAAGCAAGGAGAAGAGCGAGTGCGAAAACTCACCCAGTATTTGCTGAATGAGGGCGAAACCGAGAAAAAGATCATGTTTTTTACGGCCCCTGCCGATGTAAAGGGAACTTCCTTTATGAATTGGTCCTATACCAACGGAAAGGAGGACGATCAATGGATTTATCTTCCTGCCCTCAAACGCACCAAACGAATTAGCAGCTCCGGGAAAGGCGATTATTTCATGGGGTCCGACTTTACCTACGACGACCTGGGCGACCGTCATCCTTCGTCCGATACCCATCAATTAGTACGTGAAGAATCGCTCGATGGCGTGGACTGTTATGTGGTAGAAAGTACTCCTAAGGATCCCGATTACATGTACTCCAGAACGCTAACCTGGGTCGATAAAAGTCGATTCATTGGGATAAAAAGAGAATTCTACGACGAAGACGGAGATCTGTTAAAAATCCTGACCATCAAATCGACCGATGAAATCAATGGGTTTTTAACCATCCTGGAAACAGAGATGAAGCAAGTTCAAAAGAATCATCGTACGAATATGAGATTTTCCAATGTAAAGGTGAATCAGGGCATACCGGCGAACAAATTTACTGAGCGCAGCATGACCTTAGGGCAGTAGTTTTTTCAATCCGGTGCAACTGAATTTGAATCGTATCGATTCAGTTGCGCCGGGATTCTTAACCAATCATAAAATAAACGTCATGAAATTTTTTTGGATAACAATTAGCCTGTTCCTGTGGGCAAGTATCGCGCTGCAGGCTCAATCGAACTATAGTTTAAACGGTTATGTGCGTAATTTCACTGCTTTGGGTTTAAGCGAGCCGAACGAATTCGCCATTGGTCAAAACACCTTCGACTTAACCTTAAAAGGAGGTAGCTCCAGAGCTTCTTTTACGGTGAATCCATTCCTTTATCACTACTACGATAATGAGTTGGAGTGGGGTTTACGGGAGGCTTATGTCGATTTATACTTTAATAATTGGGACCTACGCGTTGGAAAGCAGCAAATTATTTGGGGTAAGGCCGAAGGAGTTTTCATCACCGATATGGTTGCACCCAAAGATTTACGCCTTTTTCTAATGCCCGATTTCGAGGAGATTCGTATGGGGGTTACCTCGGTTAAATTGAATTATTACCGGGGCATGCATTCTTTCGAGGCAGTTTGGATTCCCTTTTTTACTCCTACTCTCATGCCTGAAGCAGGTTCTATGTGGACGCCACAAATGCCATTTCCCGTTCAGCCTCAATGGGATTATTCCTTGGCTCAAGTGGATCGAACCCTCGAAAATTCAGAGTTGTTTTTTCGCTATTCGCTCTTGTCGTCCTACATCGACTTGGAGTGGATGGGCGGAAGTTTCCTGTACGACGACCCGATGCTAAGTGTCCAGAAACAGATTGATCCACTTAGTCAGCAACTCCTTGGAATTACCCTTTTACCCGAATATAAACGCGTAAATATGACAGGCGGTAGCTTTAGTTTGCCGATTGCCGATTGGGTCGTTCGGGGAGAAGCCGCTTATTATCAGGGACGTGAGTTCCAGATTAATAATCCCGAAGTGCCATCTGGTTTAAGCGAGCACGATTTTTTGCATTACATGGTCGGAGTAGACTACTCCCTGGCTGGTGTAAAGCTCAGTGCACAATTGATTCAAGAAAATATCCTCGATTATCAATCAGGATTGGTGAAGCCGGAAACACGAAATACGATGACTTTTCTAGCCCGTAAAGACTTTTTACGCGAGCGACTCTGGCTCGAACTCTTTACCTACATCGGTCTCGACGAAGAGGATGCGCTTATTCGTCCGAAGGTGAGTTACTTGTTCTACGATGGGGTAGAGTTCGTGGCAGGAGCCAATCTGTTTACGGGAAATCAGGGCCAGTTTGGTCAATATGAGTCGAACGATATGGTTTACTTTAAACTGAAATACAGTTTTTAGAGAGGATTAAGTAGCTTAATAAGCGTGAATTAAGGTCTGTTTGCTAGTTCATATCGACTTACTATTCAGAATTTTATTTGGTATGACTTTGTTCTTTCTCGACTCTATTTGCAACGATTTTGAAATGCACAAAATTGGGTTCAAAATAATCTTAAATTAATATTACATTTGCAGCAAACCAACTAGTTCTATGGAGTTCACTGCTCAACAGATAGCCGCATTTTTAAACGGCACCCTCGAAGGTAACGGAGAAGTAGTAGTTACAGACGTTTCGAAAATTGAATCCGGTTTACCCGGAACCCTTACCTTTTTAGCCAACCCAAAATATACTCGTTTCGTATATACCACCAAAGCCTCTGTGATACTCGTTAACGACGATTTTATAGCGGAAAGGAAAATTGAAAATACGCTTATACGGGTTCCCAACGCCTACGAGTCCTTGGCACTTTTATTAAACATAGTCCAAAATGGCTATAATAATAAGGTGGGAATTCATCCACAAGCCTTTGTTTCCGAATCGGCTCAAGTCGGTAAGGATGTTTACATTGGTCCGTATGCTGTTGTTTCCGACAATGCGGTTGTTGACGATGGAGCGAAGATTTATCCGCATACCTTTGTCGATTCGAATGCACGCGTGGGGGAAAATAGTGTTTTGTATTCTGGCGTAAAGCTCTTTCGCAATTGTACGGTTGGCAAGAATTGTATCATTCATGGGAATACTGTAATTGGTTCCGATGGATTTGGTTTTGTCCAGGATAATGCCGAGGCCTACCAAAAGATACCCCAAGTAGGGAATGTGATAATCGAGGACGAAGTAGAAATTGGCAGCAATTGTTGTATCGATCGGGCCACAATGGGTTCCACCATCATCCGAAAAGGAGTTAAGATGGATAATTTGGTTCAGATAGCTCACAATGTCGAAATTGGCGAAAACTCGGCTGTAGTTGCACAGGTCGGTATTTCCGGTTCAACTAAAATTGGAAAGTATTGTGTACTGGGAGGGCAAGTAGGTTTGGTAGGACATATCGAAATTGCCGATCATGTTAAAATTGGAGCTCAAGCCGGGGTCAATAATAGTATCAAAGAGGAGGGAGCTATCCTTCAAGGATCGCCTGCTTTTAAGATTCGTGATTTTCAAAAATCTCAAGTTTTGTTAAGAAATCTTCCTAAGCTGAATAAGGAAATTCTGGAGTTGAGAAAAGAAATAGAAAAATTAAAAAAAGGATTGGCTTAGGCTAATCCTTTTTTCTTTTATTTTTGTCGCCTTACTTAAGATAATTATGCACTTATTCGGTTAAAATGACTCATTTTCAATACACCCTGAAGTCGGCTATTACATTCACCGGTCGAGGTTTACACACTGGCGTAAACACGACCATGACCATTCATCCGGCTCCGGTTAACCACGGTTACAAATTCAAACGAATCGACCTCGAAGGAGAACCCGAAATACCTGCACTGGCCGATTTTGTAACCAGTACCCAACTTGGAACCATCCTCGAAGACAAAGGAGTGAAAATCCATACAGTCGAACACGTTTTAGCAGCTTTGTATGGGATGGAAATCGATAATGCACTCATCGAACTGAATAATTCCGAAATACCCATCATGGACGGCTCGGCGCGCATGTTTGTCGAAGAAATTGAAAAAACCGGCCTCGTTCAGCAAAATGAACCACGCGATTACTTTGTTGTAAAAGAGACTATTAGCGTTCATGAAGAGGTTGAAGGGAAAGAAATCTTGTTAGTTCCCGACGACGAATACCGAATCGTGGTAAATGTTTCCTACGATTCAAAAACCGTTAGTAATCAGTTTGCCAGCCTGAATCACATTAGCCAGTTTCCATCCGAAATTGCTTTTTGTCGAACCTTCACCTTCATCTCGGAGCTGGAACCGCTCTTGAAAAATAATTTGATTAAAGGCGGCGATCTCGATAATGCTATCGTCATTATCGATAAACCGATTTCGCAAGAAGAAATCGATCGCCTAGCCAAACTATTCAATCGTAGCTCGGTAGAAGTAAAACCCGAAGGAATTCTCAATAATCTGGACCTGTATTTTCCCAACGAACCAGCGCGACATAAACTGCTCGACGTAATCGGCGATTTGGCCTTGGTTGGAAAGCGAATTAAGGGTAGGGTTATAGCCACCAAACCAGGCCATTATCTGAATACTGAAATGGCTAAAAAAATTCGTCAGCAGATTAAACAGGAAAAAATGAAAGGAGAAATTCCGGCCTATAATCCATCCGAAGTGCCGCTAATGGATGTGAATCGCATCATGGAATTACTCCCGCATCGACCACCCTTTTTATTGGTCGATAAAATCATTTACATGGAAGAAAATACCATCGTAGGGGTGAAAGGGGTAACCATGAACGAACCCTTCTTTGTTGGCCACTTCCCCGGTCAGCCGGTTATGCCCGGAGTACTCATTGTAGAAGCAATGGCACAAACAGGTGGTATTCTCGTGCTCAGCTCGGTCGATAACCCCGAAGATTACCTTACTTTCTTCATGAAAATCGATAACGTGAAATTCCGGAAAAGCGTGGTTCCGGGCGATACCCTCATCTTTAAATTGATTTACACCACTCCATTCAAACGGGGAGTTGCGAATATGCTTGGACAGGCCTACGTTGGCGAAAACTTGGTTGCCGAAGGCGAATTCATGGCTAAAATTTTTAAAAAATAATTCTTCAATGATTCATTCTCTATCGCACGTTAGCCCCCAAGCAAAACTTGCCGCAAATATTACTGTTGAGCCGTTTTCCACTATTGCAGCCGATGTTGAGATTGGCGAAGGAACATGGATCGGTCCTAATGTGACTATCATGGACGGTGCGCGTATCGGAAAAAATTGCCGAATCTTCCCGGGCGCTGTCATTGGCGGAATTCCTCAGGATTTGAAATTTAAAGGAGAAAAAACAACTGCCATTATAGGCGATAATACAACCATCCGTGAATCGGTTACGGTTAATCGTGGAACGGCCTCAAAAGGATCAACCGAAGTGGGGAGCAACTGTTTGCTCATGGCGTATGTGCATGTAGCACACGATTGTAGGGTAGGAAATAATGTCATCCTTGGCAATGGAACGCAACTCGCCGGTGAGGTCGAAATTTTCGATTGGGCTATCTTAAGTGGACTGGTCGCTGTGCATCAGTTCTGCCGAATTGGCGAACATGTTATGATCAGCGGTGGTGCTTTAGTTCGCAAAGATGTGCCGCCCTACGTTACTGCTGCCCAAGAGCCCTTATCCTACATGGGCATTAATTCCATCGGTCTTAAACGGAGAGGATTTCAGGCTGAAACCCTGAATAAAATCCTCGATGTTTATCGTCTTTTGTTCACGAAGCGTTTGTCCATGCAAAATGCGCTGGAAAAAATTAGTAAACTCCCCGATACCCCAGAGAAAAATCGAATCGTCGAATTTGTAAAATCGTCGGAAAGGGGAATAATTAAAGGATTCCAATCCGAGGATTTTGTCTAGGATTGGAACCCTTTTAGTGAACCCTTAACGGGTTATCATCAATCGCTTGCTCCATTGCTCAGCCCCACGGTTTACGCTGATAAAGTAAAGTCCGCTTTGCCACGTCGATACCGAAAGCCTTTGGAGATCTCCTTCACTTTGCTCTTCATGCAACATTCGACCACTCACATCGAATACACGAATCCAATCGCCATACTCTAAACCGCTCAGGTAGATTTCGGTACTTGCCGGGTTGGGATACAACTTAAACGATGCTTCCTCTTCTGAAATGATTCCTATTTCTCCTTCGGTGGTGAATTGCCATCCATAGGTCCAATCCGATGGATAAAAGCCCGAAGCAGTTGCTCGAACTCTCCAATAATACGTCTCGGAGTAGGATAGACCCGATAATACAAAGTAGGAGTTGGTATTCACTTCGGAAACTACATTCACGAGGAAATACTCATCCAATGCATATTCGAGTTCATAGGCATCGGCATGCGTAACTTCGTCCCATTCCAGAATTAAATTATTGACAGGTTGATTCGTGGCTTCATTAATGGGTGAAACAAGAGCAGGAGTCTCCAGAATTTGTAAGGTAGCGAAACTCCAGCTTTCGGTCCAGGCACCCGGAATTAGAACGCTGTGAGATGCTTTAACACGCCAGTAATAGGTCTCGCCGGGTAATAAGTTAACCGCGTAATACTCTGAATTCCACACAACGTCCTGAATCAGGTTAAACAGGAAGTTGGCATCGGTAGCTAATTCAATTTCATAAATCTCAGCATCGGCCACATCGGTCCAATCGAGATACAAAAGGGCTACCTCCTGGTCGGTTACACCACTGTCGGGGCTTAACAATAAGGGTACACCCAATACTTGTTGCCCGGTGGTGAAGGAAAAAACCTCCGACCAATTGGAAACCAAATTACCGTCGGAGCTGCGCACTCTCCAATAATAAGTTTCCAAGTAATCTAAATTGTTGATTCCGAGCTCGTTCATGCTGCTGGTTTGAATAGGAGCCGATTCTAAGCTAATGGGGCTATCGGAAATCTGAAGATGATACTCAACCGCACCACTGGCATTCGTCCATACTAGCAAAGGGTGGTTGTCCACATCGTTTTCCTGATTCAGCGGCATGAGCGGCATGGGCGTTCCGGGTAACACCAAGGTTTCGTTTCCGGTGGAGAACCAACGACTCTCCCACAAGCTGGTGTCGGGCTCGTTTAAAATCCGAACACGCCAGAAATAGAAGCGATTCGAATCCAGGTTCTGAAGCAAATATTCTGTGTCGCTCAACCCATCGGCTGCTCCTTGATACAAGAACTCTTCTTCAATGAGGAAGGAAGTTGCGAAGGTGTTGCTGCTGTCAACTTGCAGCTGGTAGTTTATCGCCCCTCGATGGTGTTTCCAATCAAGCAAAATATCGGAATCAACATTCAGACTGTCGGAGGACGGACTTAATAAGCCTACCAGATCCAAGGTATAAAAAGGTTCGGGCGTAGTCCATTCCGATTCCCCATTGACTCCCACCGCTTTCACTCGCCAAAAGTAATTGGTGCCAAAAAGGAGTCCTTCTGCATAATGAGTATTATTCCCGGTTACGGTTGCCTGAAAGAGCTGAGTGGAATTGAAATTGGTCGTGGTGTCGGCTTCGAAATAATACACGTTACTTCCCTCGATGGCTTCCCATTCGAATGAAATCCCTGTAAAAGTATTGTTTCCTTGCAGTGGATAGATGAGTTGTGGGACATCAGGCGTGCTAAAACTCCGTGTTTCCGACCAGGCACTGGTGTCGACCGAGTTTACAGCTCTTACCCTCCAAAAATAATCTGTTCCAAAGAAAAGATCCGAAGCCATCCACTCGGTATCGGCATTTCCATCGTAGGTATTGATGTAAGCCAGCACACCGGTAGTGAGATTGGGGCTGGAAAAATTAGCAGATGTGTCGAGTTGATATTCATATTGGCTAACACCGGCTACTGGCTGCCAGTTTAGCAAAGCTTCAACGGCTTGCAGATTACTACCATCTGCTGGCGAAGTAAGGTGAACGGCATTACCGGTATGGAAATCGGAGCTGACCCAAATAGAAGTGTCCAGGATGTGACGGGAGCGAACACGATAATAATAATGGGTGTTGAAATAAAGCTGCGAAAGGGTGGCTTCCGAGTCGGCAGCACTATTCGAAATGCTGGTTGCCTGATTACTGCTTCCCGACAATACAGCCGATTGAAACGTAGCTGCTGTGTCGTATTGATAATCGTAGTAAGTAGAACCCGAGAAGGCATTCCAATCAATGATCACTCCGGCACCCACCGTATCGCCCATTGGGTAAGTTAATTCGGGAGCAACACGTGTTTGAAAGAATCCGGCATTCCAAGCACCGGTGTCCAAATCGTTCCGCGGACGAACTCGCCAGAAATAGGGAGCATCGTGTTTTAGATAGAGCAAGGTTTTTTGGGAATCGAAAAAAGAATTCTGCTCGCTGAAGGCATTGTTGAAGCCTGCCTGAAGAAGCGGTGAGTTGAAGTTGAGGGAAGTGTCCAGTTCATAATCGTAGTATTGTGCTCCGGGATAGGCGTCCCAGTCGAGATAAACACGGGTGTAGGTGAGCGACCCATCGGCTGGTTCGACCAGGTGAACCGTATCTCGTGTAAAAAAGCTACGAGTTACCGACCATAACGAGGTGTCGGACGTTGTAAGGGTTCGTACGCGCCAAAAATAGTTTTCGCCAAAGTGAAATTGATCATACAAAAAGGTAGTTCCTACTCCGCTGGCATCGGTCTCCAGCAAGGAATCGACCAGAATGTTCGAATCGAAGTTCAAACTGCTGTCTATTTGAATTTCGTAATAGCTAGCTCCCACCACCTGGCTCCAACTAAAAATGACTTGATGCCAGGTAATCGCATTGTTATTGGGAGTAATTAAAGTAGGGCTTTCGCTCGAAAGCGACGACAAACTCATTCCGGTAGTCAGAATGAGTAGCATTAAGAGTTGTTTCATGATAAAAATGACTTGTGTATTACGCTTCAATCTCACAAATCGTAAAATTAAGCGATAAGCGGTTGAGATTGAATTATTCAAGAGTTTTTTATTAACAAAGTTGTTTATTCAACCCGATGTTGAATCTGCGGAGAATCGCGAGCTGGTTTGCGTATCCCTTCCGCAGCTCGATATAAAATTGTAATATCGCAACACTTTATTTAAAGTTCGATTGCTTATGCGAATAACCCGAAATATTAAAATGGCCGATGTAATTCATATCGACCATTGGTTACTTACTGTGTTAAAACGATTCGATATTTCGCTCGGATTTGGTGAAAAGAAGGTCGAAGAGGTGTGCGAGATGCATAGCGTGGATGTGGATTTTTTCCTCGAAATAGCCAACGCTTATCACGATGAGCACTATTTCCCGCGAACCCACCTGCAAACTTATCCCGTTCAATTGCTTGTGTCTTATCTGAAAAGCACTCACGAGGATTATTTAACCCAAATCATTCCGCAAATTGAAGAAAAGATAAGTGCACTCATTAGCTACTACTCAAACGAAGGGAAAAACATGTCGATTCTGCAAAAGTTTTTTCTAGAATATAAAAAAGAGTTGAGTATCCATATTCAACGCGAGGAAGATCGGGTATTCCCTTACGTGCTCGAGATAGGAAAGGCACACGAAGCCTTACAACTTCCTCAGGCTTTGTACGAACAGATTAACCGCTATTCCATTCACGATTACTTTAAAGAACACGACGATGTGGAGGAAAAACTATACGATTTGAAGAATATTCTCCTAAAGTATTTACCTCAAGGTCGGATTAGTTTGTTGCAACAGGAACTAATTAATGCACTATTCGGACTCGAAAAAGATTTGAATAATCATTCCCGAATTGAAGATAAGGTGCTAGTAAATAAAGTAGCCATCATGGAGCGCGAGCTACTTACCCTTTATCAATCTAAATTATAAGCATGAGCCTGCCGGTAGTTATCCTCATGGCCGAGTCGGCAATTATTCGCAAAGGTTTAATGCAGATTCTCAACGAGTTTAGGGAATTTGAATACAAGGAAGCCGACCATCCCTTGCGAATCGATCAGCTGGAAAATGCAGTCAATGCAAGCCTTATCGTTGTGTCGGAAAATTTATTTCATCCCGAACTCCCTCTGAATCAGTTCTTGTCCGATCATCACGATTTATTTCCAAAATTGTTAATCCTCCGCTTTCCGGGAAGTACCGAAGCACTTAATTTTCCGGTCACTACCATCTATTTGGGCGATTCCGAACAAGAAGTATTGAGCGTTTGCAGGAAAATTGTGCGGAAGAATTTTCATGATGCTACTCCCGGCGAAAATGCCGAAGTAAGCAAACGCGAACGGGAAATAATCCGCGCAGTTGCCTTGGGAATGACCTCCAAAGAAATTAGCGATATGCTGTTCATCAGCCCGCATACGGTTATCACCCATCGGAAAAACATCAATCGAAAGCTGGGAATCAAAACGGTATCGGGACTCACCGTATATGCTATTTTGAACAACATCATTACCACCGACGAACTGGAGTAAAACCCACTAAATAAGTTCCATTCTTTTCAAATCGAGCAGGATAACTTCTGCCATTTCGTCGATACTGATTTCGGAGCAATCGAACACCGAATCGAAGGCTCTGTTTTCTTTCCCTTTGGCAAAGTGCGACAGGAATCGTTGACGCTTTTCACTCATCTCGGCTACCAACTTTTGAGCTTCGCTATAACTGCAGTTTTTATGCTGACTCATGTGCTCGATCCTCCATTTTAATGGCGCTTTCAAAGCAACATGGTAGCTGCGGCTAATGTGACCGGTAATGAAATGACCTGCTCGGCCTACTATCACATAATGACCTTGTTGCGCATAGGTCAAAATGATTTCTGCTATCGTATTCTTGATTTTTTTGTCGCCCGGAAAACAATCGCTCGAAAAAATTAAGGCAACATAATCGCTTAATTTTCGCTCCTCGAATTGCTGTAAATCGTCTATTACCGACGGCGATAGTTTTAACTCTCTTGCTAAAATTTTTAGCACTTCTTTATCAATCCAGTTCCATTTCGTAGGCGGATCCTCCCGATTAATTCGGTAAACCAACTCATCGGCAAGGGTCTTGCCGGGGCAACCATATTCGCGCGTTATCGTAACTACCGGACCATATTCCGTTTCCGGATTCGAAAAGATACGTTCCTTATCCATTCGGGTCTGAAAATAATTGAGTAATAAATTTTCCATGATCCTGCCATTTTAGAGTGAAACTTTGCTGCTTCCTAAAGTTACGACGATTTCTCTTTCCACTCAATACTTTATCGCACCTCAAACTCGTTTTATTCGCTAATTTTGAAGCCTTTCAATTTATCAAGAATGACGATTATCAAACTAATTAAACAAGAACCTCATTTTTGGATTCTTGCTTTGTTAGCTGCCACCATTCCGGTTTCTACTTTCGGAATGAGCGTGAGTCAATTTTTTCTGCTATTCTATTTTTTAGGAAGCGGTAGGTGGAACGAAAAATGGAATCGCCTGCGAAATAATAAAGCTTTGCCTTTTATTCTGCTGGTATATGCCGTCCATCTGTTTGGCCTCCTTTACACAACCTATCCGGAAGGTTTTTTCGGGAACTATTACACTGCACTCGATGATCTCCGCATTAAATTACCCCTGCTAATCCTGCCTATTCTCATAGCCGCTTTCCCTCCTTTATCTTTTCAGCAGATAAAATGGATTATTTACGCCTTCTCCTTATCGCTCTTGATTAATAGTTTTATAAGTACGGCTGTCTATCTCGGACTTACTCCAATTCAAATCGATGAAACACGCGACATCAGCTTGTTTGTATCGCATATTCGGGTGTCGCTCTTTGTGGATATCGCTTTTTTTCTTGGCCTCTATCTCGTGCTGATAAAGCGAAATCATCTAAGCAAAACCGAAAAATGGCTTATACCGGTTATTTTAGCCTGGTTCCTCTTCTTTTTGATTTTGCTCAAAGCTTTTACAGGGATCTTTGTATTTGCCGTAATCGCTGGTTTGGGAATCTTGCTTTGGAGCTTACGTGCCTCTTCTTTTCGACGACGCTTGCTTGCTATATCTCTCCTTATCATCCTTGTATTCAGCTCTTTTGGATGGTTCGCTCACTATGTGAAGCAATACCGAGATTTCGACGTTTATCAGCCCGAAAACCTCGATCCTTTCACCGAGAATGGCCGACCTTATTCCCACGATTTCTCGAACTTGCAAGTGGAGAATCAACATTGGGTAGGCTTGTATCATAACGAGGAAGAACTACGAAACGAATGGAACCGAAGGAGTAAAATGCCATACGATGGTCCCGATTTAAGAGGAAATAACTTGAGGCAAACCCTGCAGCGTTACTTAACCGGATTGAACCTTCGCAAGGATTCAGTGGGAGTGGTTCAATTAAGTGAGGACGATATCAGCATGATTGAACAGGGTTATGCCAACCCAATCTATAAGAAGCGCTTCAGTTTACTCCCGCGGATCTACGAAATTGTCTGGGAAGTTGATCTCAATTTGCGGGGAGCAAATCCCAATGGCCATTCCGTAGCGCAACGGATGGAATATGGGCGACTCGGGTGGTTAATTCTACGCGAAAATTTATGGTTGGGGGTAGGAACCGGCGATGTTTACCTCGCTTATCGAGCGTTGTATGATCAAAATGAATCGCCGCTGCGCAGCTCCAACCAACGCCGTGCTCATAATCAGTACTTATCCTTTTTAATCGCTTTTGGATTGGTCGGCTTTAGCTTAATAAGTATCGGTGTACTTGTCCCCATTTTTATGTTTTACAAGCACATCAATTTCATGTTCTATATCCCCTTTGCGATTGCATTGCTTTCCATGCTAAACGAGGATACTCTTGAAACTCAGGCAGGTGTGACTTTTGTAGCCTTCTTTTATTCCCTATTTGTTTTTGGCTTCAAACAAAAGAGTAATTAGGTTAAGTTTCTTGTAGTCAGGCAAATAGTTTCTCGTGGTGGTGCTGCCTTGTATATCACAATGCTTGTAATATATTTGTCAACGCTTTTTCGAAAAAGCTGATTATGAGAGCTTGACGATTAAAGTTTACCTATTCTTTCACATTTTTCTTTACCTATGAATGGATTTAAAATCATTGTTTTAGCTAAACAAGTGCCGGATACCCGAAATGTGGGCAAGGATGCCATGAAAGCAGATGGAACGGTTAACCGTGGTGCTTTGCCGGCCATCTTTAACCCGGAAGATTTAAACGCACTGGAAATTGCACTCCGCATCAAAGATCGCTATCCGGGAACTACGGTTACGGTTTTAAGTATGGGACCCGGACGAGCGGCCGAAATTATTCGCGAAGCTTTATATCGAGGTGCCGATCATGGCGTGTTACTCACCGACCGCAAGTTTGCGGGTAGCGATACGCTCGCTACTTCCTACGCATTGTCGATGGCTATTCGAAAAATGAGCCCTTATCATCTTATCGTTGCCGGAAGACAAGCCATCGATGGCGATACGGCTCAAGTAGGACCACAGGTTGCCGAAAAACTCGGCTTGCCCCAAGTTACCTATGCTGAAGAGGTTCTATCGGTCGATGAACAATCCATTACCATCAAACGGCGTTTGGAGCGCGGAGTCGAGGTCGTAAAAGCTCCCCTTCCTACCGTTATAACCGTGCATAGCTCGGCTCCCGATTGTCGCCCCAGAAACGCGAAGTACCTCATGAAGTTCAAACACGCCAGGACTATCACAGAGCTGCAAGATTCCAGCGAAGATTATATCGAACTGTATAAAGATCGCCCCTATCTCGATATCAAAGAATGGAGCGTAGCCGATGTCGAAGCCGATTCCGATTGGCTCGGTTTGTCGGGATCTCCTACTAAAGTGAAGAAAATTGAAAACGTTGTCTTCACAGCCAAAGAATCGAAAATCCTAAACGATTCCAACGACGATATTTCCGGATTAATGAAGGAGCTAATTAATAATCATACCTTGGGTTAGTCTCAGGTTTTTACGACTAGTTAATTTAATCGACAAACCAATTCTAAAGGGACTCCTTAATTCTGGATCTTATCTTCTCGCATTAAAAAAGAAAGATCCCACGGGAAGATCGCCTGAAAATTGAAAATAATAAATCATCATCCATGAATAATGTTTTTGTTTACTGCGAAATCGACGAAGGCCAAATAGCCGATGTTAGCCTGGAACTCCTCACTAAAGGCCGAAGCCTGGCCAATACTCTTGGCTGCAAGTTAGAAGCAGTGGTGTTGGGTCATGCACTCAAAGGAATTGAAAAAGAAATTGCTCCCTATGGAGTCGATGTCATTCATGTCGCCGACGACCAGCGCCTCTTCCCTTATCTTACCTTGCCTCATAGTAGCATTTTAGTTCAACTGTTTCAGGAGGAAAAACCTCAAATCGCACTCTTCGGAGCTTCGGTAATTGGGCGCGATTTAGCCCCCAGAGTGTCTTCGGCGCTTAAAAGTGGCTTAACGGCCGATTGCACCAGCCTGATAATTGGCGATCATTACGATAAAAAGACCGATACCAATTACGAAAACCTGCTGTATCAAATCCGACCAGCTTTCGGAGGAAACATCATTGCAACCATCATCAATCCGGACCATCGTCCGCAATTAGCAACCGTGCGCGAAGGGGTGATGAAAAAGGAAATTTACGACCCTGCTTATAAAACGAAAGTTCGAACCCTCGACCCTAAAAATTATTTAAGCGAAACCGATTTTGCGGTTTCCATCATCGAGCGTCACATTGAGGATCGAAAAATCAATATCAAGAATGGACAAATCATCATTGCCGGAGGGTATGGTGTTGGGTCGAAAGAGAACTTTCGCCTACTCTTCGATCTGGCCGAAGTAATTGGAGCCGAAGTGGGCGGATCGCGTGCAGCGGTCGATGCCGGATTCGTCGAACATGAAAGGCAAATTGGTCAAACCGGAATTACGGTTCGTCCAAAACTGTATATCGCATGCGGTATTTCCGGTCAAATTCAACATCGGGCCGGAATGGATCAATCGGCTCAAATTATTTCAATTAATACCGATATTAATGCTCCCATTAATCGAATTGCCGATTATACCATCGTGGGCGATGTGGCCGACGTTATCCCCAAAATGATTCAGTACTATAAAGAAAACTCAAAATAATTCGAAGTCCGGACTTCATAAAGCTTATTTGCTATGGCTAATTTTTATACCGACAATACCGATATGCGATTTCATCTGGAACATCCTCAGATGAAGAAAATTATCGACTTAAAAGAAAATAATTACGAGGATAAGGAAACCTTCGACTATGCACCCCGCGATTTTGAGGATGCGCTCGATAGTTATCATCAAGTGTTGGAAATAGTAGGAGAAATTTGCGGTAACATCATCGCTCCGAATGCTGAATCGGTCGATCACGAAGGGCCGAAAATTGTCGACAATCGGGTCATTTATGCACGCGGTACGCAGGAAAACCACGAAGCGCTGACAAAAGCCGGCCTCATCGGACTTTCTTTGCCCCGCAAATACGGTGGGCTCAATTTCAGCATGGTTCCTTATGTGATGGCGGCCGAACTCGTTTCACGTGCCGATGGTGGATTCGCGAATATTTGGGGTCTACAAGACTGTGCCGAGACCATTCATGAATTTGCTTCCGACGAACTTAAGAATGAATTTTTACCGCGCTTCAATCAAGGAGCCACTGCCGCTATGGATTTAACCGAACCCGATGCCGGGTCCGATTTGCAAGCGGTTCAGCTTAAAGCAACCTGGGACGAAGAAAAGCAAGTGTGGTTGCTCAATGGAGTAAAACGATTCATTACCAATGGCGATGCCGATATTTCCTTGGTGTTAGCTCGTTCCGAGCATGGAACGCAAGATGGACGCGGACTTAGTTTATTTGTTTACGACCGAAAAGACGACGGGTTGATTATTCGTCGTATCGAGAACAAATTGGGGATCAAAGGTTCCCCCACCTGTGAGTTAGTGTTTAATAACGCTCCAGCTCAATTAGTTGGCGACCGCAAGTTAGGTTTGATTAAGTACGTGATGTCGCTCATGAATAGCGCCCGTTTAGGCGTTGGAGCACAATCGGTTGGAATTGCCGAGGCTGCTTATCAGGAAGCTGTAAAATATGCGAAAGAGCGGATTCAATTTGGCAAGCCAATCCATAAATTTCCGGCTATTTACGAGATTCTCACCAATATGAATGCCGACGTAAAAGCCATTCGTTCATTGCTTTACGAAACCACTCGATTTGTCGATGTGTACAAGATTTACGCACATCACAGCGAGCATCGGAAATTGACCAGCGACGAACGCGCTGAGATGAAAGAGAATCAGCGGTGGGCCGATATGTACACCCCTTTGCTAAAGCTAATTAGTAGCGAGTATTGCAATCGGATTGCCTACGATTCATTACAGATTCACGGGGGAGCCGGTTTTATGAAAGATTTTCCGATTGAGCGAATTTATCGCGATGCCCGCATTACCACCATCTACGAAGGAACATCTCAGCTTCAGGTTGTAGCTGCCATTCGTGGCGTAACCACCGGGGTTTACTTAAATAAGATGCGCGATTACGAGGCCATCGAATTGAAAAAGGAACTCATTTATCTGCGTCGTATTTTGATTATCATGACCGATGATTACGAAAAGGCAGTCGATACTGTTTTAGCGGTCAACGATAGTGAGTATATCGATTTTCAGGCTCGTAGGTTGGTTGAGATGGCTGGCAACATCATCATGGGTTATTTAATGGTGCTGGATGCCAAGCGCGACGAGTCTTTTGCTAAGCCGGCGGAGGTTTTTATCCGAAAAGCTTTTGCTCAGAATAAGGAGCGCTTCACTTACATTACCCACTTCGATTTAAAGGATTTATCCGACTATCAACTTGAATAGAAAATATTTAATTGGAATCTTTTTCAATTACTAAAATAAATTCTACTTTTGCAGACCATAAAATTTTAGAGATTTTATAGGGGTATTTAATTATTAATTAAAAACTTATTAAGTAAGTGGAAGCGAATAGTTATAAAACGATTTCTCTCAACAAGGATACTGTTCGGAAAGAATGGATTATTGTTGATGCTGAAAACGAGATTTTAGGGCGGTTATCTTCAAAGATTGCAAAAATTTTACGCGGTAAACACAAGCCTGGATTTACCCCTCATGTTGATTGTGGCGATAATGTAATCATTGTCAATTCGGATAAAGTGCGTTTTACCGGAGATAAGTTGCATCAAAAAGAGTATATCCACCATACCGGATATCCAGGAGGGCAGCGTTCGCAACTCGCTATCGACCTTATGAAAAAAGACTCCACTCGCGTCATTAAAGCCGCTGTTCGGGGTATGCTTCCTAAAAATCGACTGGGTAGAGCCGTTCTTAAAAACCTCTATGTATATCAAGGAACGGAACATCCGCACGAAGGTCAAACTCCTAAAATGGTTGAATTAAACAGTATTAAATAAAGAACATGGAAGTTGTTAATGCCATAGGTAGAAGAAAGGAAGCAATCGCCCGCGTATATGTTTCCGAAGGAAAAGGTAAAATTCAAGTCAATAATAAAGACTACAAAGAGTATTTCCCCACCGGAACACTTCAGTATATCGTTCTTCAGCCACTTCAGTTATTGGAAGCTGCCGAGAAATACGATATCAAAGTGAATCTTGCCGGAGGTGGTATTAAAGGTCAAGCCGAAGCGCTTCGTTTAGCAATCGCACGTGCCCTCTATTCAATCAACCCCGAAGATAAAACCAGCTTACGTGCTGCCGGTTTCGTAACCCGCGATCCACGTACGGTTGAAAGGAAAAAACCCGGTCAGAAAAAAGCCCGGAAGAAATTCCAATTCTCGAAACGTTAATCTATTCATAATATTCATGTTAAATTATCGAGACTCTTTTATGTCGCATAAAAGGCTACTCGATAATTGCCTTTAAATCCTTAATTAAATGCCAAGAGTAGAATTTAATCAATTGCTTGAAGCAGGTGCTCACTTTGGTCACCTAAAAAGAAAATGGAATCCAAACATGGCTCCCTATATCTATATGGAGAAAAACGGAATCCATATCATCGATTTGCACAAAACTGTGGTAAAAATCGACGAAGCTGCAGCAGCAGCTAAACAAATCGCTAAATCGGGTCGTAAAATCCTGTTCGTTGCTACCAAAAAACAAGCTAAAGACATTGTGGCCGATATCGTTTCCAAAGCCAATATGCCTTATGTTACCGAACGTTGGTCGGGTGGTATGTTAACCAACTTCCCAACCATTCGTAAGGCTGTCAAAAAAATGACTTCCATCGATAAAATGCTTAAGGAATCGACCTACGATAACCTCTCTAAAAGAGAAAAACTCCAAATTACACGTCAGCGTGCCAAACTGGAGAAAAACTTAGGTTCCATTGCCGACCTAACTCGTTTACCTGCTGCCGTTTTTGTAGTGGACGTGATGAAAGAGCATATCGCCGTTGCCGAAGCGAATAAATTAGGTATCCCTGTTTTTGGAATCGTCGATACCAACTCCGATCCGGAAATTGTCGATTTCCCGGTTCCCGCAAACGACGACGCTTCCAAATCGATCTCCTTAATTCTTAATGCAGTTATCGATAGCATGATCGAAGGTGCAAACGAACGTAAGCTCGAAAAAGAAAAAGAAGGCGATAACGAAACAGCTAAACCTCAGGCTCGTCGTACCGAACGTAAAAGCTCTGCGAAAAAATCGCACGCTCCGGTCGAAAACGAGAACGAAGAATAATTATTGATCGAATATTTAACCTGATAAAAAAATACTAGAATGGCTGGAATTAGTGCTTCCGATGTAGCTAAACTTAGAAAAATGACCGGAGCCGGTATGATGGACTGTAAAAAAGCCCTTACCGATGCCGATGGCGATTTTGATAAAGCAGTAGAATTTATTCGCGAACGTGGTAAAGCAATCGCCAATAAACGTACCGACCGCGAAGCCAAAGAAGGCGCTGTACTCGCTCGTATTAGCGAATGTGGCAAATTCGGCGGTTTAATCGTCCTGAATTGTGAAACCGATTTCGTAGCTAAAAACGACGATTTCGTAGCTTTTGCTTCTAAAATCCTCGACCTGGCTATCGAAAAACGTCCCGCTAACCTCGACGAGTTACTGGCACATAGCATGGACGACATGACTTTGGCCGACAAAGTAACCCAACAATCGGGTGTTACTGGCGAAAAAATCGAATTAGCTCACTACGAATTCATCCAAGCTGAACAAGTAATGGCCTATATCCACTCCGGTAATCGTTTGGCTACCATGGCTGGTTTTAACCAAGCTGGTCACGATGAGCAAATCTACAAAGATGTAGCTATGCAAATTGCCGCCATGGATCCGGTAGCCATCGATAAAGAAGACGTAGCTCAAGAAATTCGCGACGAAGAATTTAAAATCGGTCGTGAACAAGCTCGCCTCGAAGGTAAACCCGAACAAATCCTGGATAAAATCGCCGAAGGTCGTCTCAATAAATTCTATGCTGAAAAAACACTTTTAAACCAAGAATTTATCAAAGACAATAAAATGAACGTTCGTCAGTATTTACAAGCTGCCAACAAAGATCTTACTGTAACAGCTATTGCTCGTTACACCCTTAGCGTTTAAATACGTTTTCCTTTTTTCATAAAACAAAGGCTGTTGCTCGTTTCGTCAACAGCCTTTTTTTATTTATGCTTGGTGACTTTCTTTCGCCGCAAAAAACTAATTTCACTCCTTCTATTTCCAGTATGGCAAAGAATAAAACAGCTTGGTTTTGTAAAGAATGTGGTTACGAATCGCCTAAGTGGGTCGGTAAATGCAGCTCTTGTGGAAGTTGGAATACCTTTGTCGAAGAAGTTATCGTAGCAAACACGCATAAACCTGCTTACGGAGGCGAAGCAACGAAGAACCGACCAGTGCTCATTCATTCGCTCGAAACCCAACAAACACCCCGACTCGACCTTCGTTCTCAGGAATTGAATCGTGTGTTGGGTGGAGGACTGGTTCCCGGTTCCATGGTGCTTATTGGGGGAGAACCGGGAATAGGAAAATCAACCCTGGTGCTTCAGCTTTCTCTCCGTTTGAAAGACGTTCCCATTCTCTATGTTTCTGGCGAAGAATCTTATCACCAACTTAAAATGCGGGCCGACCGTATCGGAATCAGTAATCAACACTGTCATATTCTGGCCGAAACGAATTTGGATAATATCCTCAATCATGCAAAAGAGTTGAAGCCGGCTTTTGTGGTCATCGATTCCATTCAAACAATTGCTTCATCGAGAGCCGATTCATCGCCGGGAAGTGTTACTCAAATTCGGGAAAGTACCGCCGAAATGCTTCAGTTTGCCAAGTCGAACAATACCCCATTCTTGCTGATAGGTCATATCACGAAAGAGGGAAGCATTGCCGGTCCAAAAATCCTGGAACACATGGTCGATGCGGTGCTTCAATTCGAAGGCGACCAGCATAATCTGTATCGAATTCTGCGGGCTATAAAAAACCGATTTGGATCAACTTCCGAAATCGGAATCTTCGAGATGCAACACAAAGGTCTGCGGGAAATACACAATCCTTCGGAGTTGCTACTTACGCATCGCGATGAGGAAATAAGTGGTATTTCGGTAGCTGCTTCGATGGAAGGAAACCGTTCTATTTTAATCGAAACGCAGGCACTTGTTAGCTCGGCAGCCTATGGAAATCCGCAACGCTCATCGATTGGAATGGATGTAAAACGCTTGAACATGCTCTTAGCCGTTCTTGAGAAACGGGTAGGATTCAAACTCGCTAGTAAAGATGTTTTCCTTAACCTAGCTGGTGGTGTTAAATCGCAAGATCCTTCGATCGATTTGGCAGCCTTGGCCGCTGTGCTATCGTCCGATTTAAATATCCCCATCAATCAACACGTTTGCTTTGCCGGCGAAGTAGGCTTGAGTGGCGAAGTGCGACCGGTAGCACGGATCGAACAACGGATTACCGAAGCACAAAAACTGGGTTTCCGAAAGATTTTCCTCAGTAAATACCACGAATCCTCGCTCGATACCAAAAAGTATCAAATACCGATTCGTTTTATTGGGCAGGTTAATGTAATGTTTAAGGAATTATTCTCGTAATGACCCGAAAAAGGATAAAGTCGAAATCATTCTAAGTAGAAAAATCGCTTGGTGGCCGCTTTATAATTCTTGAAATGAAGTAATTACTCCTGTTTTGTGTTAATTAAGTTTTAAAATAGACGAAAAGCAGGGCTAAGGTTTGATTCATTTAAATCCCTGTTCTATTTTTGTCCTGCTAAGCAAAATTTACTATGAAATCATTGTTAAACATCGTTCGACGCCTTTTCGCCTTCTTGTTGGCAAGTTGGATGCTTCTGATTAGCAATGGATTGCTTATCAATCATCATTATTCTCATGGTAAACTGTTTTCTTCCTCCATTTTCCTCCCGGCCGATAAATGTTGCCATCATGTGGATGAGGAAGATGTTAGTGAAGGAATCGCTTGTGCTTGCAGTTCAGAAACCGACCCCTCAGAGAACGAAGAAATGGGTGCTTGTTTCCTTTCGGTCGAAGAAGAGCAGCACGATCATGGTTGTTGCTCCGAAACCTCCGATTGGCTGCAACTCGATGGAGAATATACCCAGGCAAGCGATGTGAGTCTTCCTGAGCTGCTGGCTATAGTTTTGTATTTTAGCACCTTCCCTCTTTTTACTTCTGTAGATAATCCGTCCTTTTCTCCTGATTCTCCCCCTTTCATTCTGTTGGACGGACCCCCTATTTACTTACAAGTTTCCTCTTTTCTTTGTTGAGAATGGATGGTGCTATTGGATGAGTTAGATTCATTTTTCGCTCAAAATCCAATAAGCATTCTGTCCTATCGCACGATGGTTGATGCCATTTATTGGCAATTCACTCTTTCTCAGCCATCGATGAACCATCCATTTTATCATTTAAGAAAGAATTATCATGAAACACGTATTCATATTGGGATGCTCGCTTCTTTGGCTGAGTTTTATATCCTACGCTCAACGGCCCGCCTCCATTTTGGAAGGCAAAGTCGAGGCCCCCACTCACCAACAAGGGGAAACAATTTTGATTCCGCTTGAAAATGCCAATTTATTTTGGTTAGATACAGGCAAAGGCACGGTGACCGATGCCAACGGGAAATTCCAGCTAGAGAAACCTTCCGAAGGAAAAAAGCATCAACTGGTCGTGAGTTATATCGGCTATAAAACCGACACCTTGGTGATACAGCCCGGCGAGAGTCACTTGCATCATCGAATGACCGAAAGTAAACTAACGGAAGTCGTTATTGAAACCAAACAAAAAGGGGAATTTATTTCCAAGCTTAATCCGATTCAAACTCAAACAATTACTACAGCCGGCTTACAAAAGTTGCCTTGCTGTAACTTGTCGGAAAGTTTTGAAAACACTGCTGCAGTCGATGTTGAATTTAGCGATGCAGTTAGTGGAGCCAAGCAAATACGGATGTTGGGCCTCGATGGTAAGTTTAGCCAGATTTTAATGGAGAAAGTGCCCGAAGTTCGTGGCTTATCAGCTGGGCTAGGTCTTATGTTCATTCCCGGATCATTCATCGAGTCGATTCAAATCTCGAAAGGAACTTCCTCGGTAATCGACGGTTTTGAATCGATTACCGGACAAATTAATGTCGAGTACAAAAAGCCGGAATCGACCGAAGATTTGCACGTTAACTTGTATGGTAACATATTTGGTCGTGGAGAAGCCAATATTTACGCTGCACAAAAAGTAAACGAACGTTGGCATAATCTCGTGATGGGACATTATTCGATTATGCGCGGTCAGCACGATATTGAAGGCGATGGGTTTTTGAATATTCCCATGAGTCAGCAGGTTCAGTTTGTTAACCGCTGGCGATACGATAATGGCAAAAATCATGAAGCGATTCTAGGTCTATACGTACTCGACGACGATCGCGAAGGGGGCCAGGTAGCTTATTTCGATCCCGAAAATCCTTCGCATAATGGTGCTTATGGAATTGGAATCCGGAATAAACGCTACAAGTTTACTGGTAAGACTGGATTTTTTCTTCCTGGGAATCATCATCAGAGTATTGGGTTTATCTTTTCTGCGACTTATCACGATTTTCAAGGCAAGTACGGTAACCGAACCTTCGATGCCTTGCAGCAAAGCATCTATTCCAACATCATTTTCAACACAGGGTTGGGTCATCCCAATCATAGTTTAAGCACCGGGTTCAGTCTGACCTACGACGATTTTAGTCAGTATTTGGATGCGATCGATTACAGTTACCGCGAGCGGATTCCGGGAGTCTTTGCTGAGTACAACTACAATAATTCCGAAAACTTCAATTTAATAGCCGGTTTGCGCTACGATTGGACGATGGATCATGGTCAATTCTTCACTCCTCGTTTGCATGCGAAATATCAGTTTACCGAAGATGCGCTCATGCGTGTTAGCGCGGGTAAAGGGTTCCGGGTACCGAACGTTATCTTTGAAAACGCTCAGTTTTTTCCGAGCAGTCGTTCTTTCATTCTGAATGAGCGAATACAGGCGGAAGAGGCTTACAATGTTGGGATCAATTATACCCACGATTTTCATCCTGAATTCCTCTATGGTTCGATGGGCTTAAGCGTCGATTTTTATCGAACCGATTTCGTGAACCAGCTCATAGCCGATGCCGATCAGAGTTTGAATACGGTGGTGCTTTACAATTTGAACGGCAGGTCGTATAGCAACAGTTTTCAGACAGATTTATCGATGGAAGTGGCCAAAGGCTTCGATTTGAGTTTGGCTTTTCGAGTAAACGATGTGCAAATTACCATCAATGATCAGCTGAGATCCAAACCCTTTGTGAATCGTTATAAAGGGTTGGTTTCCGGAACCTATGCCACCCGTTTTAATAAGTGGACGTTCGATTTATCGCTTCAGTACAATGGAACGGCAAGTTTGCCGCTTAGTTTGCTCGAAGCCGATGAACTTCAGTATCGCGACGCAACGCCGGCTTTCTTCATGCTTCATGGTCAAATTACCCGAAAGTTTAAGTACTTCTCCATTTATTTTGGAGGGGAAAACTTGACCAATTTTACCCAGGAGCAACCCATTATCGACCCTCAGAATCCCTTTGGAGATGCCTTCGATGCCAGTATGGTATGGGGCCCACTGATGGGACGGATGTTCTTTGTGGGTTTCCGTTATACCTTGGATAATTAAACTGATAACCATAAAACGTTTCATTCTCATGAACTCATTTAACCGAATTGCCGGGCTTGTGCTTGGCTTGATGACATTTCTCCTTTTATCTCCAGAGTTGCACGCTCAGAAACCATCGAAATACCAAGTCGATACGATTCAGGTTAGTTCGCAATGCAGCATGTGTAAAGACCGAATTGAAGAAGGGTTGGCCTTTGAACGGGGAATCAAATCTTCCACTGTCGATTATGCTAAAGGCGAGCTCATTGTACGCTATAAAACGAAACGTACTAATCTGGATGAAATTCGAAAAGCTGTTTCCGAGATGGGGTACGATGCCGATGAGGTCCCAGCCAATAAAGAGGCCTATGTCAAATTACCGGAATGTTGCAAGAAGCCGGAAGATAGAGCTCCGGGCCACGACCATGATCATGACCACGATCATCAGCATTAGTCCGACTTTCCTGACTTCGGGAATGGGGTCTTGTTCAGTATTTTGCTTACTACTTTGCCGTCCTTAAAAACGGTTTCAAAAGCTTGGTCGGTCTTGAGTTGACTAATCGAAGTGATGATGTTGTTTCCCTGATAATTGAGGGTATAACCTCTTTTGATTACTTGCACCGGATCGAGCAAGGTGAGCCGATGCTGCAGACTTTGTAATCGTTGCAGTTGGAACGGAAGCGTACGCTTGCTAACCTCTTGCAAACGATTCTGATACTGGTCCAATTTGTTTCTTTGTCGGAGGGTATGTAAAGCATTGGCTCCCTGCAAGCGGCTGGCTGCATGTTGAATGCGATTTTGTTGTTTCCGAAGGCTACTTCTACTGGCCGACAGGCTAAGCGTTTCCAGGACTTGCAAACGATGCTTTTGTCGTTGCAGAATCGATTGAACCTGAGGAACCAAGCGGTCGCTGTTTCGCACCAATCGATTCTTTTCAAAAGCCATCCGTTCACGAATTACTTGAAGCAAGTCGTCTTCTAATTGAATTAGTTTGAGTTGATGCTGATGTTGATGCTGAATAAGGAATTCGGCCACGGCGGTTGGGGTTTTGAAGGCTGAATGAACCACCATATCGACAATGCTTTCGTCCCGGTCGTGACCAACGCCCGTAAAAATGGGAATGGGGAACTGGGTGCAATGGTAAGCTAGTTCATAATCGTCGAAGGTGATTAAGTCGGATCGACTTCCACCTCCACGAATAATGACGAGAACATCGAAATTTTCTTCCGATTCGTACACTAAATTCATAGCATCCATGATGCTTTGCGGAGATTTGTCGCCCTGCATGGTGGCTGGGAACAGCTTGGTTTCAAATCGCAAACCGTATTGATTTCGATGCAATTGGTCGATAAAATCGCCGTAGCCAGCTGCGGTACTCGACGAGATGAGTGCAATTTTTTGAAGAAAAGCCGGTAATTCCAGTTCCCGATTCATATCGAATACTCCTTCGCTCCGGAGTTTTTCAATAATTTCTTTGCGTCGTCGGGTATGATCGCCCAAAGTGTAATTCGGGTCGATATCCAAAATGTTTAGGCTGTGCCCGTATAGCTCATGAAACTCAACGCTAACACTAACCAGTACTTTTTGCTCGGCCGCCAGCGACATACCTGTGCTTTGTTCGAAGTAGGGTTTCAGCATACGAAAAGTTCGCGACCAAATGGTGGCTCTCGATTTAGCAACCACTTGATTGAGTTGATTTTTTTCGACCAATTCGAGGTAGCAATGACCCGATCGATGCTGATTAATTTCGCTTATTTCGGCAACTACCCACAAGCTCACCGGGAATCGCTCGTGCAGCAAGGAACGAATTTGTCGGTTTAACTCGAGTAAACTTAATTGTGTTTCCATGAATCGACATTAGGGTGCGAAAATCCTCAAAAATACGAGGAAAGGTCCGATAAACTTAATAAATATTTGTCGCCATTCGTACAGAAGAATCCAATCAAAACCCTTAAATTTAAAGGATGCTAGCTGGCTTCCCGGTTCTTTGAAATTCATTTTTTATTGACGGAAATAGTGGATGGTTGTCGATCCATCATTGCAGTGCTTATTGCTTCGATTGCCATTCCAGCGCAGGTAAAACGCTTCCGTGTTGAATACCTTTCTACCAATCCTGACTGATAACCTTAAATGGAACATACCATGAAAAAAACCTTCATCCTCGACACCAATGTTATCTTGCACGACTACACGTGTATTTATCATTTTAAGGACAACGACATCGTACTCCCGATTGTCGTGTTGGAAGAACTAGATCGTTTCAAAAAAGGAAACGATTTAATCAATTTTCACGCACGGGAATTTACCCGTGAACTCGATAAATTAGCCGATGGGCAGGATTTATCGCAGGGGGTTCCACTGGGCGAAGGCTTAGGAAAACTCTTTATCGAAACCGGAAAAGCATTTTCCGAACAAATGCTACAGTCTTTTAGTGAACATACTCCCGACCATCGAATACTCGCGATTGCTGAGTTCTTTAAAACGCACCGTCCGTCCTTTCATCCGGTTTTGGTCTCGAAAGACATCAATTTACGCATGAAGGCCAAGTCTCTTGGAATCGCTTCGGAAGATTACTTAACCGGAAAGGTCCAAGACTTGGAGCATTTATACTCGGCTCTCCCGGTGTACGATAACCTAAGCGACGACTGGATTGGTAGTTTGTATCAATCGGAATTTGTCCCAATGGAAGGATCTCCCCTCAAAGATGTGGCTTTCAAAGGCCAGTCCTATTTTATTTTGAAAGGAAATAATCAGAATGCCTTAGCCTATTATAATCCTATTTCGAAGTTGATTAGTCGGGTTGAGAAACAAACGAATTACGGAATTAAGCCGCGAAATGCCGAACAAACCTTTGCTTTTCATGCCTTGAATAATCCGGAGGTATCCTTGGTTTCTATTTCGGGAAAAGCCGGAACGGGAAAAACCTTACTTGCTTTGGCCGCAGCCTTAGCCCAAAGAAGGCAGTACAAACAGATTTACCTTGCACGGCCGGTTATCCCACTCTCCAATCGGGATATTGGTTATTTGCCTGGCTCCGCCGATGAGAAAATTGGGCCTTACATGGCACCACTTTTCGATAATTTATCGGTTATCAAGAATCAGTTTAGTCCTCAGTCGCGCGAGTATCAGAACATCGAAGAGATGGTTCGCCTCGAGAAGTTAGTCATTACACCACTTACTTACATCCGGGGTAGGAGCTTGTCGGATGTATTTTTCATCGTCGATGAAGCTCAGAACCTTACCCCTCACGAAGTGAAAACGATTATTACTCGTGCAGGAGAGGGAACGAAGATGGTTTTTAGTGGGGATGTGCAACAGATCGACACGCCTTATCTCGATAGCAAATCGAATGGATTAAGTTACTTAACCGACCGGATGCGCGGGCAGGAAATCTTTGCTCATGTTCATTTGGAAAAGGGGGAGCGTTCAGCATTGGCTGAGTTAGCGAGCGATTTGCTTTAATCCGGCAGTTCACTCCAAGCCTGTTGTGTTTTTTTGGGTAAGGACGCAATCACGAGCGCATAGGAATCGTCGATCCATTGTTTGATTTGCGAAACGGGAATCGAACCATCAATTTGTACGGTGTTCCAGTACTTTTTGTTCATGTGGTAACCCGGTTGAACCGAAGAGTAGGCTTCTCGTGCAGCCAAAGCATCTTCGGGCTCAAATTTCAGATTAATTGCTAGGTCATCTTCGATGTCGGTGAGTGCATACATCTTATTCATCACTTTAAAAACTAGCGTTGTTTCGTCGAAAGGAAAGGATTCAGTGACTCCTTTCTTATTCAGGCAATAGGTTCGAAGTTCTTCAATATTCATAATGCGAGAAGCAATTAATTGGTTGCAATCGGTCCCAAAAAGAACCACAGATTGTCCTCGTAAATTTATTGAAAAGATGCCTTGTAATGGCTCGTTTAATTTGTTTCTAAACGTAGGCCGTATTATTTTTGAGCAGATTCCGAAAACAGGATGGAAGTTCTTGGTTTTCAGGCGTCTGGCTTAAAAACGATTAGCGTTCTAAAACAAACAAGTATATCAATTACCATCCGGGACGACTCGAAGATAGTAATACCTCCGCATGAGGTGAAGTAAATCGACGTTTTGTACCCTTAAAATTACGTACACATGAAAAAAATCAAAGTTCACAACCCCGTGGTTGAGCTCGATGGCGACGAAATGACGCGCATCATTTGGCAATTCATTAAAGACAAACTGATTTTTCCTTATCTCGACTTGGATATCAAGTATTACGATTTGGGAATGGAGTATCGCGACGAGACCGACGATCAGGTAACGGTCGATGCCGCAGAAGCTATCAAGCAGTACGGTGTTGGAATTAAATGTGCCACCATTACCCCCGACGAAGCCCGTGTGGAGGAGTTTGGCCTGAAGAAAATGTATCGTTCTCCTAACGGAACCATTCGTAACATCTTGGGCGGGACGGTATTCCGCGAGCCCATTATGATTAACAATGTACCTCGATTAGTTCCCGGATGGAAACATCCAATTTGTATCGGACGTCATGCATTTGGCGACCAATATCGTGCTACCGACTTCGTTACCAAAGGGAAAGGAAAACTCACCATTACTTTCGAACCGGAAAATGGAGGCGAAATTCAGCAATACGAAGTGTATCAGTTCCAGGACGATGGAGTTGCGCTGGCTATGTACAATACCGATGAATCCATCACCGGATTTGCTCATTCTTGCTTTAATCAAGCCTTAATGAAAAAGTGGCCACTCTATCTCTCGACCAAGAATACCATTCTGAAAAAGTACGATGGTCGATTCAAAGACATCTTCCAGGATATTTACGAAAAACACTACAAGCAAGCTTTCGAGGATGCCGGTATTTGGTACGAGCATCGTTTGATCGACGACATGGTAGCTGCTGCTCTTAAATGGGAAGGTGCTTTTGTTTGGGCTTGTAAAAACTACGATGGCGACGTTCAGTCCGATACCCTGGCTCAAGGTTTCGGTTCCTTAGGATTGATGACTTCTACCCTGGTAACTCCCGATGGAAAAACCATGGAAGCTGAGGCTGCACACGGAACAGTTACGCGTCATTATCGCATGCATCAACAAGGTAAACCTACTTCGACTAATCCAATTGCGTCCATCTTTGCTTGGACTCGAGGCTTGGCCTTCCGCGGTAAATTGGATGACAATCAGGACTTAATCCATTTCTGCGAAACCTTGGAACAGGTTTGCATCGAAACCGTCGAAAGTGGTAAAATGACCAAAGATTTGGCGCTAACTATTTATGGCGACCAGTTGAACGAAAGTCATTACCTTACTACCGAGCAATTCCTCGATGCCCTCGATGAAAATCTGAAAGCTAAATTGCAATAGTTAAACCTATGTAGTTTGTTTCCGTGAAAGCCGTATCCACAAAGCGGCTTTCCGGTTACAAACTTTTTTTTTCTTATGAAATCACTCAAGATTACTATAGTTCAGCAAGCTATTGTTTGGGAAAAACCCGAAGAGAATCTGCGACACCTGGATCATATTTTACAAGCGGTTCCCGTGAGCGAATCTCACTTAATCGTATTGCCGGAGATGTTTACTACCGGTTTTACCATGAATTCCCATCAGCTGGCAGAAGAAATGGACGGTCCTGCCTTGGAATGGATGAAGCATGCTGCGCGTGAAAAAAACGCGGTAATCATGGGTAGTGTTATCGTTAAGGAGCAAGGCGCGCATTACAATCGCTTGCTGGCAGTTCAGCCCGATGGCAGTTTTAATCAGTACGATAAAAGGCATTTGTTCCGAATGTCGGGCGAACATGAGCATTTCTCACCGGGTAATCATTCCATGATTTTTAAGATTGGAGAATGGCGTGTTAAGCCTCTGATTTGTTACGACTTACGTTTCCCTGTTTGGAGCCGCAATCGCAACGATTACGATGTGTTAGTGTATGTTGCTAATTGGCCCGAAGTACGCCGACGCGTGTGGACCACGTTGCTTAGCGCCAGGGCAATGGAGAATTTAGCCTACGTGGTTGGGGTTAATCGTGTCGGTGTCGATGGAATGGGGATTCAATACTCCGGCGACAGCATGGCCCTTAACTACTACGGCGAAGTAATCAGTTCCAGAACGGAAGCTTCCGAATGGCTTGAAACAGTCGATCTCGACCGAGAGGCTTTGGAGCGATTCCGCACTAAGTTTCCTGCTTGGCGCGATGCCGATTCCTTCGAAATTGTGTAACTCATTTTCTCATTAGAATCGCTTTAATTCCTTTGCTTTCAATATGTCGTATTCCATTCAAACTAGCTCTCTTCAACTCAACAGTCATTTGCTGGAAGCAGACGAGTGGATTCGAATCTACCGACTTTCCGGTAAACATCAGGATGGAAGCAAGCTCTTGCTAGGAGCAGCCGAATGGGATCATTCCACAGGTCAGGTTCTGCGCTTTACTCTTGAATACAGTCTTTCGCGACAAAGGCCGGCCGGCTTGTTCGCCAAACAATTTGAAAAAAGAAACGAGTTATTATCGCACTTGGCTTTTAACGGTAGTCCTAGTATCCTTCCTTCGGTAGTGAAGCAGCATGCACTCGACGATTTATTTCAAAATGCATCCCTAGGTTTTCTCCTTTCGCACTCTTACGTAATGGGAGCACCCATATACTCCCTGCCGGTACTCCTCGTTTCTGAAACGCACGACTTGTCGGTTCGTAAAATAGATTTAAGTCATGGGATTACTTTGAAGTGTAACTCACGAACCATCGAAATTCCGGCTGAGAATCGCAACTTAACTCCGGATACTCCTCTACTACCTGATTTTTCCTACTACGATGCGGCCTATGCCGGCGATACCATACCCGGAAATGGACGAGTAGTGATTCAGTTGGCTGGGAATTCGATTGCACGCGTCCATCATACCGGTCACCAACAAAATCCTCCTTATCGAGCTGCCGGGCTGGTTTTGTCCATTCGGTCGGAGGCGCTCCCTCCCATGTGGGATATGAAGGATAAAGAATTGGAAATAATTATTCCGGGATTGGAGAATGCGGTATTTGGAGTCCAATCCTCCTATTATTGGGAGAGAGGGAAAGGTGAGGTTGAAACCGATGCAAGGCTTTCGACTTATCTGGCTCGTGATCCGGAACCGGCTCAAACCCGCTATCTCTTGGGATTAACGACTCAGAAAAAGTGGGTTGTGTTAACCTTGCCTCACAGTGATTCACCTTGGAGAGGTTTGTCGCTGCATGAGTTACCCGAATTACTGGAGGAAATGAATTTTCAATGGGCGATTGGTCTCGATGCTGCAAACGGGAGTTCTCTCTACCGGGGAGTTCAACGAATACGCCTTTCTGAGAAAGATCCTGATGAATTTTTCAATCCTTTTGCCACCGATACCAATCAATCGGGAGCTGTTTCAAATGCTTTCATTCTTTATCGGGATAAACTTTTTTAATCAGATAAAACCGCTTCCTCCCAAGCGAATCATCCACTGCTGCCCGGTTATCGGTTTTTTAATGAAAACTTCGTTCTTTTAAGGGCTTTAGTCTTATCCTGAATCAATTACTTACATGAAATAGAGCTACGAAATACCCATGAGATATATTCATCACACCAACCGAAAGGAATATAGTACGGGTATTCCATCTGACCATTAAAACCAAATTAGATACTGATGAAAAACCAATTGCTTGTATTGCATGCCGCTGCCTCAATCTTCCTGTTTGGACTGCTAGCATCTTGTACGCGTTCCGAGAATGCGCATACACTCTCCTCGCCTGATTTGCAAAATAGGATTGAATTCGAGGTTACGGAGGGTAAGATGTATTATGCCGTTTATCGGGCCGACTCACTCTTGATTGGTAAAAGCAGGCTTGGCTTTCAGTTGGAGGGAGAGCTTCAATTAAGCGATAGTTTCCAAATCCTTACCAGCGAGAAATCCAGTCACCGCGAAACTTGGAAGCCTTATTGGGGACAACGCTCCGAGGTACTGAACGAATACAATGAAATGCAGGTTTTTTTAAAGCAAACGAATAGCAATGGGCTGAGGTTGAATGTGCTATTTCGAGCCTACAACGATGGAGTTGCCTTCCGATACGTTGTCCCAAATCAAACCTTTGTCGATAGCTTGGTAGTAGAAGAAGAGCTGAGCACTTTTAACTTTTTGCATGACTATCAAACTTGGTCGATCCCGGCAAATTTCGATAGTTATGAGTTTTTATACCGGGAGTTACCGCTGTCGGAATTGACCGATGCGAATACCCCCATAACCCTTCGTGCGGAAAACGATTTACACCTCAGTATCCACGAGGCTCATTTGGTGAATTATCCGGAAATGACCCTTTTGCGTAAACCGAATTCTTCTCAACTTATGGCTAATTTAGCCCCTGCTGCTAATGGGTACAAGTTGAAAAGCCGAACACCTTTTTCTACTCCCTGGCGCAGTATTCAGATAAGCGATGGAGCTGCAGGATTATTGCTTTCGGATCTAATCCAGAATTTAAACCCGGCTCCTGAATCGAACTTCGATTGGGTAAAACCCATGAAGTACATCGGCATTTGGTGGGACATGCACATTGGTTATACAACCTGGACTCGTGGACCGCGCCATGGAGCAACTACCCCGCGAGCTAAGCGCTACATTGATTTTGCTGCTGAACATGGAATCGATGCTGTGCTGTTCGAAGGATGGAATACCGGATGGGAAGCCTGGGGGAAAGAGGGTGCTTTCGATTATGTAACCCCATATCCCGATTTCGACATGGAGGAAATTAGTCGTTATGCCAACGAAAAAGGGGTGGCCCTAATCGGTCATCATGAAACCGGTGGCGATGCAAGAGGATATGAACAATTGATCGATACAGCTTTCGCTTATTACAAAAGTCATGAAGTTAACGCAGTTAAAACCGGTTATGCCGGAGGGATCGTGCCCCAAGGAGAATCGCATCATGGTCAATGGATGGTGAATCATTATCGAAAGATTGTGCGAAAGGCTGCTGCTGAACAAATTATGTTGAATGTGCATGAACCCATAAAACCTACAGGCGAAGAACGCACGTATCCAAACATGATGACTCGCGAAGGAGCTCGCGGAATGGAATGGAATGCCTGGAGCACCGGGAATCCTCCTTCGCATACCTGCATCTTGCCTTTTACCCGCTGTTTGGCAGGTCCGCTCGATTATACACCCGGCATTTTCGATGTTTTATTGGAGCGCAAAAAAGATGAATTGCTCGATTGGAATAATAAGCCGGAGGGAACTCGGGTGCATACCACGCTGGTTAAGCAGCTTGCTCTCATGCTGGTTCTTTATTCCCCCATGCAAATGGCATCGGATCTTATAGAACATTACGAAAAAGAGCCAGCATTGGAATGGTTCAAGGCAGTTCCCGTAAGTTTCGACGAAACCCGTATTCTTAATGCACGGATAGGCGAATATGTCACTTTGGCCCGACGAAGCCAGCAAGATTGGTTTGTAGCTGGAATTAGCAATGAAAAAGCACGCGTTTGGGAAGTAAACCTTGATTTCCTCCAATCGGGGAAGCAATACCAGGTAATTCGTTATCTCGATGGCGATTCGACTCATTATCTTACGAATCCGCTTGCCTATACCGTCGATACGTTGCTTTTAGCTCCTGGCGATAAAACCCTAGAGGTTTCCATTGCACCTGGTGGAGGCTTTGCGATGCAGATTACTCCCCAGTAGCGATTCGGAATCATCAGCTTTCTGAGTAGGATTGAACGGGAAAAGAGCTTCCTTTTTGGGGAGATTCTCGGAATTCTAACGTCACCCTTATGAATGCTAAACAAGCTATTAAGGATGTTTCATCATCTTTCCCCTGTTTCAAAATCGAAGGATAAACACCGATAGGCAGAGGAACAATTTTCCTGCTTTTAACCTAAGAATCAGTCGGGAGATTAAGAGAGAATCCAGTCGGGGTAGGGGATTAATCCAACGACAGCTTCTTAAGAATGCTGTCGTTGGATTAATTATTTACTAAAGCGAGCGAGGGATGCAGGAAGAGGCTTAGAGCGTTTTTCTTACTTCAACTTCTTTGTATCCTTCAATGATATCGCCTGTTTTAATGTCGTTGAAATTCTGAATATTCAATCCGCATTCGTAACCCGATGAAACTTCTTTTACATCGTCTTTGAAGCGTTTTAACGAGCCTAGTTCCCCGGTATAAACCACGATACCATCGCGGATGAGGCGGATTCTGGTGTTTCGATTGATCTTTCCTTCCTTCACGATACAACCGGCAACCGTTCCCACTTTGGTGATTTTGAACGTTTCGCGAATCTCCAGGGTGGCCACAATCTCTTCTTTAATATCGGGCGAAAGCATTCCTTCCATAGCGTCGCGCATCTCGTTGATGGCATCGTAAATGATTGAATACAAGCGGATATCGATTTCTTCTTTTTCGGCTAGTTTCCGTGCACTCATCGATGGACGCACCTGGAACCCAACAATGATGGCATCGGAGGCAGCTGCAAGGAGAACATCCGACTCGGAAATTTGTCCAACGGCTTTGTGTTTAACATTGACCTGTATCTCAGGTGTAGAAAGTTTTATGAGGGAATCGGAAAGTGCTTCTACCGAACCATCGACATCACCTTTTACAATGATGTTCAATTCCTGGAAGTTTCCAATGGCAATGCGTCGTCCGATTTCGTCGAGGGTAATGTGTTTCTTGGTGCGGAGGCCTTGTTCGCGAATGAGCTGTTCGCGTTTGTTGGCAATTTCGCGTGCTTCGCGTTCCGAACCCATCACATTGAACTTATCGCCTGCTTGCGGTGCTCCGTTCAGTCCTAAAATTAACACCGGAGTAGATGGTCCTGCTTCCGTGATTTTTTTACCACGCTCATTGAACATCGCTTTTACGTGTCCGAAATTAGGTCCGGCAATCATGATGTCGCCAACACGCAACGTACCTGTTTGAACCAGAATATTGGCTACATAACCTCGGCCTTTATCTAAACTTGATTCGATAACGGTTCCGGTTGCATGCTTGTTCGGGTTTGCTTTCAGCTCAAGTAATTCTGCTTCTAGCAGTACTTTTTCTAACAATTCCTCAATGTAAAGTCCTTGCTTGGCCGAAATATCTTGCGACTGGTACTTACCGCCCCATTCTTCTATGAGGTAGTTCATGGCTGCCAGCGCTTCCTTAATTTTTTCAGGATTAGCGTTTGGCTTATCAATCTTGTTGACAGCAAATACGATGGGAACACTTGCGGCCGATGCGTGATTGATAGCTTCGATCGTTTGGGGCATCACATCGTCGTCGGCTGCGACTACGATAATGACAATGTCGGTAATCTTGGCTCCACGAGCACGCATGGCGGTAAATGCCTCGTGACCGGGAGTATCGAGGAAGCTGATGATGCGTCCGTCTTTTAACGAAACAGAATAAGCTCCAATGTGCTGAGTAATTCCACCGGCTTCACCGGCAATTACGTTGGCATTCCGAATGTAGTCGAGCAAGGAAGTTTTACCGTGGTCGACGTGTCCCATTACGGTTACAATGGGAGGACGGCTCACCAAATCGGCTTCGTTTTCAACCTCCTCATGGATTAATTCTTCCTCATCGAGGCTGATGAAAGATACCTGGAATCCAAATTCTTCGGCAACCAAACTCATGGTTTCGGCATCGAGACGTTGGTTAATCGACACAAATAATCCGAGGGTCATGCAGGTCGAAATGATTTGTACCGGTTGAATGTTCATCATGGATGCCAATTCGCTTACGGTAACAAATTCATTCACTTTCAGTACTTTGCTTTCTTCTTGTTCCCGGATATGTTCTTCTTGAGCTCTTACCCTAACATCGTCGCGTTTCTGACGACGGTGTTTCGCTGCTTTGGTTTTACCTTTGGTGGTTAAACGGGCGAGGGTGTCTTTAATTTGCTTTTGAACATCTTCGTCGGTTACTTCGGCCTTCTTAACTACTTTCTTGGTAGCTGCAGCCCTGGGGTTTTTCTTGTTTTTCTTATCGGTATCGGCAGCAGCTTTAGAGCCTGGGACATCGATTTTTTCTTTTTGGATGCGTTTCCGTTTTTTCTTTTGTCCCGGATCGGGTTTGGAGCTCGAGGCAACCGGTTTTTGCTTTCCTTTTCGTTTATCTTCAACCGGCAATTCTATTTTACCTACAACGGTAAGTCCGGAGAGTTTTTCAAACTTAGTTTCCAGGAAATTTTCGTCTTTAGCTTTAACAGGAGCTTCCTCTTTTGCGGTGGTTTCATCGCTTGTTGGAGTAGCCTCTACTTTGGGCGTTTCTTCGGCAACCGGAGGCTTTTCTGCGGGGGGAGTTTCCTGAACCGGTTCTACGGTTTCTTTGCTTGGTTCAGCTTTCGACTTCGCTTTTTCAGCTTCTTTTTCCTTTCGAGTCTTTTTGGTAGGTCGTGTTTTCTGGTTGATTGAATCCAGATCAATTTTTCCTACCACTTTGAATTCGTTGTCACGGGCTTCTGCTTTCGGAGCCTCCTCTGGTGTTTTTTCTTCCTCTACAACCGGTTTTTCCTCCACTGCAGCTGGAGTAATCACTTCTTCTTCTGCAGCATTGCTTACTGGAACTTCTTCTTGAGGGGCTTCTGGTTGAGGTGCCGGTTCAGCCGTTTCAGCTTTGGCTGACTCTTGTTTTTCGGCTTTTGGCTCTTCAACTGGAGTTTCAACCGGAGGAGCGCTTTCTTCTTCTTTTTCCGGTTTAGTTTCCGCTTTGGCTGTGGGTTCTTCTTTGGCTACGGATTTTGATTTTTTCTCAGGAATTTCGATTTTTCCGAGGATAACCGGACCTTTCTTAGGTTTAGGTTCAACTTCCGGTTCTGCTTCAACTGTTGTTTCGATCGTGGTAGTGGGGGATTTAGGCTCTGGCTCTGCCGGAGCTGGAATGATTTCTTCTTCAACCTCTTCTTCAATCTCCTCGTCGGTGGCATTCTCGATGGTGATGGTTTCTTTTCGCTGTTTTACGGAGCGACTGAGTTTTTCGGATTCTTTCTTTATTTCGCTATCCGACTTAAACTCTTTATTGAGTAAATCGACATATTCGGGTGCAAGTCGACTGTTAGGATTTGAATCGACGTCAAATCCCTTTTTGTGCAGAAACTCCACTAATGTAGAGATTCCGACATTCAGGTCTCTTGCTAATTTACTCAATCTTGTTCCTTGTACCATATTGCCACCTTCTGTGTTACTTAGTCCCAAATGTTTGGCAAACTTTCTTAAAAATCGCATGAAAGATTAACTCAAACTCTAGGTTTATTCAAATTCAGATTTTAAAATTTCCATCACGTCCTTAATGGTTTCTTCTTCCAGATCGGTTCGTTTGACCAGATCTTCGACACTTAACTCAAGGACACTTTTAGCGGTATCGCAACCAATGGCTTTTAGCTCGTCGATTACCCAGCCTTCAATTTCGTCAGCGAATTCTTCCAAATCCACATCTTCGTCTTCAACTCCTTCAATATCGCGATACACATCAATCTCGTACCCGCATAACTGGCTGGCTAACTTAATGTTGAGTCCGCCTTTTCCGATAGCAAGGGAAACCTGATCGGGTTGCAAATACACATCGGCTTTCTTCTTTTCCTCGTTAATGGAAATCGAATTGATTTTAGCCGGATTCAAGGCACGTTGAATGAAAAGTTGGAGGTTATTGGTGAAATTAATCACATCGATATTTTCGTTCTTAAGCTCGCGCACGATTCCATGAATACGTGAGCCCTTCATTCCTACACAGGCTCCTACCGGGTCGATACGATCGTCGTACGATTCAACCGCTACTTTAGCTCGATCGCCAGGAGCGCGTACAATCTTTTTAATCGTGATTAACCCATCGAAGATTTCGGGTACTTCGTTTTCGAATAATCGTTCGAGGAAAACGGGGGATGTACGCGATAAAACGATTACCGGAGAATTGTTTCGCATATCTACTTTGATTACCACTGCGCGAACCGCATCGCCTTTCCGGAAGAAATCGCCGGGAATTTGTTCCGATTTGGGGAGTAATAATTCGTTCCCTTCGTCGTCGAGGATAAGAATCTCTTTCTTCCAAACCTGATACACTTCTCCAGTTACGATTTGGCCTACTCGATTCTTGTATTTGTTGTAGATATGGTCTTTTTCAAGTTCCATAATTCGACTGGTGAGGTTTTGACGGAGGGTTAAAATACTGCGGCGACCAAAATCGAGCAGTTTCACTTCGTCGGTATATTCTTCACCTACTTCGTAATCGGGTTCTATCTTTTGTACTTCGCTTAACCGGATCTCTAAATTTTCATCTTCCAGTTCATCATCCTCTACTACCGTCCGGTTTCTCCAAATCTCAAAATCGCCTTTATCAATATTGATAATCACATCGAAATTTTCGTCCGTTCCAAATCGCTTTTGAAGCATAGCCCGGAATACATCTTCCAAAACCCGCATCATGGTGGGGCGGTCGATGTTTTTTAATTCTTTGAACTCTGAAAAAGTATCAATTAAATTTAAGTTTTCCATGCTCGTGTGTATAGCCTATTTAAAGGTGATTTCTAATTTAGTTGACTTAATAGTCGGATACTCAAAACGGAGCGTTTCGGTAACCACTTGTTTTTTCTTTTTCCCTTCTACTTTGACTTTCTTTTCGGTTAAAATCTCGAAGCTTTCGGGGTTACAGCTAAGCAGTTTGCCCTTGTATGTTTGACCGTCGAGGCTGATTACTTTTACTTGCTCTCCTAAATGCTTCTCGTATTGTTTTAAAAGTTTAAACGGCTGATCGATGCCCGCCGATGAAACCTCTAATTCGAAATCGTCTGCCTCGCGGTCGAGATTTCCTTCAATCTGACGACTGAGCGCAATGCACTCTTCGATGGTCACTCCCTGAAAAGAATCGATGGTAACAGCAATCTTGTTCGTAGTAGAAATGTTTAATTCTACTAAAAACAACTCTGTTCCCTCTAAATGAGAGTCGATTAAAGTCTGTATGTAGCTTTTATTTACCATGATTACTAATAAAATAGGGGAACCTCGTCCCCCTATTTTCTATCCCTCTTACGAGCGGCAAATATATAAACAATTTCCTCGCCCCGAAATAATTTTTTTCCCTGATTCTATTGATGTTTCCGACGTTTTAGCGTTTGTGGTATTGATCGGAGTAGTATTTTTCGTAGGCCCCACTAATAATGTTGTTTAGCCAGGTCTCATTCGAAAGATACCAGCGAACGGTTTTCTCAATGCCCTCTTCAAATTGAACCGACGGACTCCAACCCAATTCGCGCTGTATTTTGCCCGAATCAATCGCATAGCGCATATCGTGACCAGCACGATCTTTTACGAAGGTGATCAGCTTCTCGGAACTTCCTTCCGGACGACCTAACTCAGCGTCCATTACCCGACATAAAACACGTATCAGGTCGATGTTTTTCCATTCATTATTCCCTCCAATGTTGTAGGTGTCGCCCAATTTGCCTTCGTGAAACACCAAATCGATAGCACTAGCATGATCCTCAACATATAACCAATCGCGAATATTTTCTCCCTTGCCGTATATTGGAATGGGCTTTTCGTTTTTGATGTTATTGATCGAGAGGGGGATAAGCTTTTCAGGGAATTGGTTGGGACCGTAGTTGTTCGAACAGTTCGTAATCACTACCGGCAAGTGGTAGGTGTGAAAATAGGCTCGAACCAAATGATCGGAACTGGCTTTCGATGCGGAATAGGGACTGCGGGGATCGTATGCGGTTTCCTCGGTGAATAATCCATCCTCACCCAATGATCCATAAACCTCGTCGGTCGAGATATGATAGAACCGTTTTCCATCCATGTTCGAAGACCAAAATTTCCTAGCGGCATTCAAGAGAACCATCGTGCCAACAATATTGGTTTGAATAAACTCCAACGGATTAGAAATGGATCGGTCCACATGCGATTCGGCTGCTAAATGAATTACATCGGTAAACTGATGTTTTTCAAACAGCTTTTCAATAAATGCTTCGTCGCGGATATCTCCCTTCTCAAATAAATAATTCGGTAAGTGATCAATATCACTCAGGTTTTCCAGGTTTCCCGCATAGGTTAAGGCATCGAGATTTACAATGCGATAGTGGGGATAGCGTTGTACCAATCGACGAATCACATGCGAGCCAATAAAGCCGGCTCCCCCGGTAACTAAGATAGTTTTCGACATAGAAATGAGTTTTATTCTTATTATTGATTTTTTGAACGATAATTTTTCTCCCAATTCCAGGCAGATAAAAGCGTTTCCTCGAGACTACTTTGAGCCTTCCAACCTAGCACCCGATTCGCTAATTCCGTATCGGCCCAAACTTGTTCCACATCGCCGGGTCGTCGGCCAACCAACTCATAGGGTAATTTTACTCCACTTACCCGTTCAAAGCACTGGATGATTTCAAGTACCGAGTGACCTTTACCGGTGCCTAAATTAAAGAATTCAAAAGGAGTTTGAAACTGATTATTCAACAATCGCTCAATGGCATAAACATGAGCCTTTGCCAAATCGACTACGTGAATATAGTCGCGAATGGCTGTCCCGTCGGGGGTGTTGTAATCGGTGCCAAAAACCTTCAATTTGCCTCGAATGCCAATGGCTGTTTGGGTGATAAAAGGCACTAAATTATTCGGCACTCCCAAGGGCAATTCACCAATGAGGGCGCTTGCGTGTGCCCCGATCGGGTTGAAATACCTCAAGGCAATCGCACTTAACTGTGAATCGGCATGCAAACAATCCTGAATAATCTCCTCGGAAATCTGTTTCGTATTTCCGTAAGGGGACGTTGCCGGTTGGAAAGGAGCCTTTTCGCTGGCTGGGAGTAATTCCGGTTGACCGTAAACCGTTGCCGACGAAGAGAAAACTAAATGCTTGATTCCGTGACGACTCATGGCTTCGAGGATATTCATCAGCCCAAGCAAATTATTGCGATAATACTTAATGGGTTGTTCCATCGATTCACCCACTGCCTTGTAGGCGGCAAAGTGGATAATCGCTTCAATGTTCGGATACTTGGCAAAAAAGTCGCGGCAAGCTTGGTCGTTGGCAAAATCTATTTGCTCAAAAAGGGGCCTCTTCCCGGTTATCTGCTCTATCCCATCTAACACATCCAAACTCGAATTCGATAAATTATCGGCTACAATTACCTCATACGATTTATGCTGAAGCTCAACGGCAGTATGTGAACCTATGTACCCGGTGCCTCCGGTAACCAATATCTGTTTCATGGGAGAGGATGTTAGTGATGGAACAAATATCCGAAATTGAGTAGAAAAAATACTCAATCTGGACTGATTTTTTGGGTTTTTTTCCACGCTTTCCTGGCATCCGATAGCGTTAGAAAGGTGAAATCATGAAGTAATTGATCGAATTTATTTGCTAAGCTGCTATTGCCAAGTGAGTTAAGAGTGTTTTGAACGATGCCTAATTTAAGATGAAAGGGAACCGACGAATCGAAGTCACGTGGATGAAAATAAGCCATGTTATATTCCTTTTGTTCGAATTGTTTTTTCACAAAGGCATAAGGAAGAATCCGCATGTATCCCGATCCTGAGTAGGTTAGACGTATTCCATACGCTCTGCTTCGAACGAGAGGGAACTCGAGTAGCTTACCCGAGGTTAAGGCTAATTCGAAGGGGTGAGGGGGAATGATTTTTTCTTCGAATCGAGCACCGCAATTAAAGGTGCTGGTTGCCACAATGCCAACATCCTGCAAGATATCCAAGTAGGGGCGGGCATCTCCGTGCAAGGAGAACATGGGTGCCCGATAATAAAGCACCGGGCTTCCTTGAATAGTTTCCAGAAGCTTTATTCCTTTCAGGAGATCTTCTTCGAACTCGATTAAGCTTTGGTCGTTGGGCCGACGATGCTGGAAAGAATGGTAGCCTATTTCGTGACCAGCCTTTAAAATAGCTTCTACTAATTGAGGATATTTTTCGGCAATCCAACCTAAAATAAAGAAGGTTGCTTTTTGATGGTGCTTTTCAAGAAGGGATAAAATGAGGTGGGTATTTTGCTCTACTCTGGCAGGTAAACGATTCCATTGTGAAAGAGGTAGTCGATTGGCATCTTTGCTTAGAAACCATTCTTCAATGTCGAAACTCAATACATTCATGCTATTCTTCGGACTCAAACACGCAGAAAGGTGTTTTGGCAGGAATATTACGCCCCACAATCGGGAGAGCCAAGATGGCTGTGCCAATCAGGCTCAGGCTGATGAAGTATAAACCACTAAAAAATACGATAGGGAGGATTATAACAAATCCAATTAACCAGCTGTAAATAAAGATCCAGTTCAGGAAATCTCCTTTCCATTGGTGATTCGAAACGAATTGCTTTTTATAGGCCGTACGGAGAAAGAGGGCGGTGAAAAAGGGCCGAAATATAAGCGTTGCTACAATGACGATGGTCGCTGGAATTGCTCGCATGAACGGATTACTGAATCCAAGACCGAGTGAATAGCCAATTTCATCGACGATAAAAATACTGGCGAACATTCCGGCGGCAAATTGAACCACCAGGAAGAAAGCAATCCAGGTAAGGAAAAGCCGCGGACGCCAACTTATTCGCTTTATTCGCTTAAGGAGTAAGGTAAGAAAATACCCCAGTCCCAACCATAGCAGTGGCATGATGAGATACACGATCATTACCTTGGCGGTAGTCCACGAACCGCCTGAATAAGAGGGATAATTAATGGTTAGCGGATGATAGTCGAAACGGATGTGAAAAAGTTTTAAGAGAACGTAGGTGGATAAGTTCATGCTAATCTTAACCAGGAAGAAGGCGGCTATCATTCGTGAAACCGAATGAAGAAGAATGCGAACTTTATCAGGTGTAGCGATCAAGGCTGAGAAGTATGGGTTAATTAATGAGCAGCTAATGTAAACGTTTTTCAAAAATTACCATTCAAACAACGTGGTAAACGAATCTTTTTTTGAACAAAATTTTGTTGGTCTGTTAATACTCCGGTTGATAAACACTGCGGTGGACGCTTGCAGGAATCAATGTTATAATGCAAATTTATCGCTCTATGGTAGCAAATTATACAGACGAGAGTATCAGGACTTTAGACTGGAAGGAACACATCCGGAAACGTCCTGGTATGTATATCGGAAAATTAGGCGATGGGTCCTCACAAGATGATGGAATCTATGTCCTCATAAAAGAAGTGTTGGATAATTCCATCGATGAATACATGATGGGATTTGGAAAGCAAATCGACTTGACCATCACGGAAAATCAAGTCATGGTGCGCGATTACGGTCGGGGTGTTCCTCTGGGGAAACTTATCGATGTGGCCTCGAAAATGAATACCGGAGCCAAGTACGATTCCAAAGTATTTAAAAAATCGGTTGGGCTCAATGGAGTGGGTATCAAGGCTGTAAATGCTCTCTCTTCGCAATTTCAAATCGCAGCCTTTCGCGAAAATAAATCGGCCAAAGCCATTTTTCAGGAAGGAAATCTGATCGAAAATTCTCCCATTTCGGATACTTCGGAAAAGGATGGGACGCAAGTCCTTTTTCAACCCGACGAAACCGTATTCGGCAAATACAAGTTTGTTTCGGAATACATTGAAAGTATGCTCAAAAACTATGTGTACCTGAATACCGGGTTGAGCATATACTACAATGGGCAGCGCTATTTTAGCCGAAATGGCTTGGTCGATTTACTGAACCAGAACCTCGATGGACCGGGCAAATACCCCATTGTGCATTTAACCGGCGATGATATCGAACTGGCTTTTACCCACAGCAACCAATATGGCGAAGATTATTACTCTTTTGTCAATGGTCAGCATACCACTCAAGGTGGAACGCATTTGCTTGCCTTCAAGGAAGCAATCGTTAAAACAGTTCGCGATTTTTACAAGAAAGAATTCGACCCTTCCGATATTCGCGGAGGAATAGTTGCCGCTATCAGTATCAAAGTGGAAGAACCGGTATTTGAGTCGCAAACGAAAACGAAATTAGGTAGTAAGGAAATGTCGCCCAATGGGGTAAGTGTGCGAAACTTCATCATGGACTTTGTTAAAAAGAACCTGGATAATTACCTGCACAAAAACTCCGAAACGACCGAAGTCTTACTTAACTTAATTCAAGAAGCTGAGAAAGAGCGAAAAGCAATTTCCAGTATTAAAAAGATTGCCCGCGATCGGGCCAAAAAAGCAAGCCTGCATAATAAAAAGCTCCGCGATTGCCGGGTTCATTATAACTCCAACGCCGAGAACAAAGAGCTTTCTTCCATTTTTATCACCGAGGGTGATTCGGCTAGTGGTTCCATTACCAAATCGCGCAATGTAAATTATCAGGCTGTTTTTAGTCTGAAAGGGAAACCACTTAATACCTACGGACTTACCAAGCGAGTGGTGTATGAAAACGAAGAGTTCAACCTGCTACAGGCTGCACTCAATATCGAAGAAGGAATTGAGAATTTACGCTATCATAAAGTTATTATTGCCACCGATGCCGACGTAGATGGCATGCACATCCGATTGCTTCTCATTACCTTTTTCTTGCAATTCTTCCCCGAACTAGTCCGAAAAGGTCATTTGTATATTCTTCAAACTCCTCTGTTTCGGGTCAGGAATAAAAAGGAAACAATCTACGCATACTCCGAAGAGGAAAAGCAAAAAGCAATGGCTCAGTTGGGACGTAATCCTGAAATTACCCGATTCAAAGGGCTCGGTGAAATCTCCCCCGATGAATTCAAGCACTTTATCAATGAGAATATTCGCTTAGAGCCGGTTCTGTTCAAAAAGGACGACTCGGTTAGCAAAATGCTAGAGTTTTACATGGGGAAAAATACCCCTGAACGACAAACCTTTATTATCGATAACCTGAGGGTTGAACTCGATCAAATAGCTTGAGCTTAAAGGGCAAATTCCTTTATCTTTGCGGCTTAATGAATCGGAATGGCATTCCTATGCTCCACCAAACCTAACTTATGACTGTAAAGGACCAACTCACAAATGGAATTGCTCAATGCGTGGAAACGCTCTATGGTGTAGTTCCTTCTCCTAAACAAATTCAATTGCAAACCACCCGGAAAGAGTTTGCCGGCGATTACACGCTGGTGGTTTTTCCTTTTACCCCTTTATCCAAGAAAAAGCCGGAAGATACCGCCACAGAAATGGGGGAATACCTGCTCCAAGCATTGCCTCTGGTGGCCGATTTCAATGTGATCAAAGGATTTCTGAATCTGAGTATTACTACTGATTTTTGGACTTCATTCGTCCAAGAGCAACAGGATCAATCGCAATTTGGTTACCAAGCTTTAGCTGCAGACGTTAATCCGGTAATGATCGAGTTTTCATCGCCCAATACCAATAAACCCCTCCACCTGGGACATATTCGAAATATTCTGCTTGGCGATTCGCTGGCGCGCATTGTCGAAGCTGCTGGAACACCAGTTTTGCGGGTAAACCTGGTCAACGATCGCGGTATCCATATCTGTAAATCCATGCTTGCCTGGAAAAAATGGGGCGAAGGGAAAACACCTTCCGATCTGGGTAAAAAAGGCGACCATTTGGTGGGCGATTTTTACGTCAAGTTCGATGTTGAATATCGAAAAGAAGTAGCCGGGTTAATTGAACAGGGAGTGGATGCCGAAGAAGCTAAAAAGCAAGCTCCCTCCTTGCTCGAGGCTCAAGAAATGTTGCGACAGTGGGAGCAAGGAGAACCCGAGGTTATCGAGTTGTGGTCGAGAATGAATAGCTGGGTTTATGAAGGTTTCGATGAAACCTATGAAAAACTAGGAATACGCTTCGATAAAATCTACTACGAATCGAATACGTACCAGCTTGGGAAGAAATGGGTCTTACAAGGGTTGGAAAACAATCAGTTAGTTCAGGATGACGATGGGTCGATTTGGGCCGATTTTACCGCCGAAGGATTAGACCGCAAAATTTTAATGCGATCGGATGGAACTTCCGTGTACATGACTCAGGATATTGGAACTGCTGTGCAACGTTTCGAAGAGTATCCCATTCAACAACACATTTACGTAGTTGGAAACGAACAGAACTACCACTTTCAGGTTCTTAAGTTAGTCTTGGCTAAATTGGGCTTTGATTTTTCCGATAGAATTTTCCATTTGTCCTATGGGATGGTTGAATTACCCGAGGGGAAAATGAAATCGCGGGAAGGGAAGGTGGTCGATGCCGATGATCTTTATCTCGAAATGATTCAGACCGCTGCTGAATCGGCTGCTGCTTCGGTTAAACTAGCCGATATGGAGGCTGATGAGTTAAACGAAGTGGTTCGGAAGATTGCCCTGGCAGCACTTAAGTATTTCATTCTAAAGGTCGATCCCAAGAAAACGATGGTTTTCTCTCCATCGGAATCAATCGACTTTAACGGAAATACCGGGCCCTTTATTCAGTACACCTATGCCAGAACAGCATCCATTTTACGCTCCGCCCGCGAGCAGCAGGTCGACTTCCAACAGCCCGCAGAAACCTCCTTCGAACCCAACGAAGCGGAATTGCTGATTAGTAAAACCTTATACGAGTTCCCGGAACTTATTCAAGAGGCTGCTCAGAATCTGTCGCCGGCATTGGTTGCCAATTATATCTACCAATTAGCGAAGGAATTTAATCGCTTTTACCATGAATATCCGATTCTGAAAGCGGAATCAGGAGCAGCGAAAACTTTTAGATTGCAGCTTTGTTCTCTCACCAACATCGTTATTAAAAATGGAATGGCCTTGTTAGGTATACCGGTTCCCGAAAAAATGTAAATCGACAAACTAAATAATTTTTGACCATGAGAATTTTACCGAAAGAAACCCTCGCCGTAGTGGTAGATATACAAGAACTCCTCTTCCCTCATATCCACGATCACGAAAACCTGGAAAAGAATCAAAAAACCTTGATCGAAGGGCTCAAGTTATTAGAGATTCCCTTGCTTGTTACGCAACAATACACCGAAAAACTGAAACCAACCTTGCCGAGCTTGTCCGAAGCCATCGGCGATTACGAGCATATCGAGAAGATGGCTTTTAGCTGTTGCGATGAACCCTCATTTGCCGAGGAACTCGCAATTCAGGGTAAGCGAAATGTCATCCTTTTTGGAATCGAAACACATGTTTGTGTCTTACAAACGTGTATCGATTTAATTGAATCGGGTTATCAACCGATCATTGTAGCCGATTGTGTCGGGTCGCGTAAACCCTACGATAAAGAAATTGCTCTGGAAAGAATGCGCCAGGAAGGAGCCATTATCACGACCAAGGAATCCCTTCTTTTTGAATTGCAACGAGTGAGCGGAACCGACCGGTTTAAAGCAATTAGCAAACTAGTGAAGTAAAAAGACTTGATTTAATTCCAATAAAAAAGCGCCCTGTCAGGCGCTTTTTTATGCTAAAACGAAATAGAGTAGGTTTTTAATTAAGAGGTCGGGTTGCTCCGCATGAACCCAATGACCCGCTTTAGGGATTGTAACTAGTTCGGCGTAAGGGAAAATGGTTAGGACGATGGAGTCAAATACATCTTGCGTAATGTAGTCCGATTCAGCTCCTTTCACGAACAAAACCTGAAAACCGGTAATTCCTCTGCCTTTCTCAAATTCTTTCTCGTTCAAACCATCGAGGATATGCGGAAGATTATTCCAAAGTGCTTCCAGATTCAGGCTCCAGGAGAATTGATTATTCGATTCCCTGCGCAGGTTTTTCATTAAAAACTGACGGACTCGCTCGGGAGGAATTGTATCCGATAGCGCATCGTCCACATCCTGCCGACTTTCAATTTTCGAAAAATCGACCGAGCGCATGGCTTGAATCAAGGTGGCATGGTCGAGGGTGCGATGTTTCTTTCGGGCATCATCGAGGTATGAAATCGGAGCAATATCTACCACAATGAGGTGACTTATCCGTTCGGGATATTCCTTGGCGAAATGCATAACGGTTTTTCCACCCATGGAATGACCCAATAAAACCGCTTTTTCAATTTCATGCTCATCCATGAACTGTTTCAAGTCCTCTTTCATCGCCTCGTAGGTGTGATCGGGATGATGGGGAGAACGTCCGTGGTTCCGTTGATCGATTAAAAATACCTCGAAGTAATCTTGTAGTCCTTTGGCAATCGACACCCAATTGTCGGAGGCTCCATATAAACCATGCACGATGATAAGTGCCGGGCCTTGACCATACTTGCGGTAAAATAAATCCATGCTTATTCTTTCTCTAGGTTGATTACCCAGATGCCGCGCAAGGAATTTGGCTCGAAGCCAGTGGCGCGGTCGTCGGGATAATTGGCTAAAATGCGTTCGTATATTTCAGTGCTAATGTGGTTGTTGATCAAGCCATGGCATTGCATGCATAGCTCTTCCGTAAGGATTGGGAATCGAATCTCCACTTCTTTATCGGCAATGTGGGTGGATGGTTTGGGGGCGATTCCATTTTTTAGGTCCGATTCGATGGACTCGATATAGGCTAAATCGCGCTGGTTGGCTGCATTTGATGGATTGCGGTAATTTTTTGCTGCTCTCCTAATGCCAGCCTGGTTCGCTTCTCCCACGCTATCGGTTAAATGAGTGGCTTGGGTAGCGCAAAAGTCGATTGCATAGGGTGCTCCCGATTGCTTGATGGCTGTTACCAGCTTGGAACCCAAGGTCCCTTTGGCTTTCAACATGATTTCTTTTGCCAATTGCTCATAATCGGGCGATTCGTTTTCTGAACCTTGACGATCTGTTTTCGATGGTGCGGAAGGCTGACACGCAATGAGGAAAGCACCTAGAAATAGGCTGAGGATAATGCCTGGAGAAAGGATTGTTTTCATGGATAGTGAATTTTTAAACCGGCCTTGCAAAAATAAGCGAAATGAATTGGATGCCCGGTGTGCTTTGGATACTTGTGAGCGTTAAAAAATAAAAAAAGGCAGTTCCATCGGAAACTGCCTTTCTATTGAAGTATTTTGAACCTTACACTTTGTGACGTGCTTCGTCGGAAACAGTAAGTTTCTTGCGTCCTTTTGCACGACGTGCGGCCAGAACTTTTCTTCCATTGGCGGTTGACATTCTTTCGCGAAATCCGTGCTTATTTTTTCTCTTCCGGTTAGATGGTTGAAATGTTCTTTTCATTATCGTAAAATTTTATCGTTTCTGTTTTTAAAATCGGTGTGCAAAAATAGAATTGTTTTTTAAACTTTCAAATACTCAGGCGAATAATCTTATTTTTTTCTCGTCCAGGTAGTCGAACGGCCCAGGATTGAAAAACCCATATATCCTCGCATTTCGATTTGATTTTGATTAACCAGATTGATTTTACAAGAATACTCATTCCCACTTTCCGGATCGTAAATAGTACCATCGTCCCAAGTAGAACCAGAAATATATTCCAGGTTTTCAAGGATGGTTAAACCCACGATGGGGAATTGTTTCTTTTTCGAATCTGGGTTTTTCGTATCCAGCTTGGGTTTTCCATTTTCATCGAGTGGATTTTTCAGGGCCACTATTTTAGCAAAATAGCGGTTCCCTTTTTTGAAAATCTCTACCGTCGATTTATCATTTTCGGTTGACCAGGTTCCCAAAATAGCATCTGCTTTTTGGGCAAAACCAGCGGAACCAATCAGGATAAACGAAAGGACGAAAAAAACAGATAAAATACGCATGGGTACAGCTTAGTTTTTCTTGTTCTTAAGTGCCTTTTGTTCTCCGCGCTCAATTACTTCGTACGCAATCGGAGTCGCAATGAATAAGGATGAGTAGGTACCTACTACAACACCAATCATCATGGAGAAGACAAATCCGCGAATCGTTTCACCTCCAAAGAGGAAAATGGCGAGTAATACTACAAATGTACTCAACGAGGTTGAGAAAGTACGACTCACTGTACTATTCAAGGCGTCGTTGTAAACCACTTTTCGTTCTCGATTAGGATGTAATCCCATCCATTCGCGAATACGGTCGAAGACAACCACGGTATCGTTGATCGAATAACCAATTACGGTTAGGATAGCGGCAATAAACGCTTGGTCAATTTCGAGGCTGAACGGTAGTATTCCATAGAAAAGGGAGAAGAACCCTAAAACAATAATGGCATCGTGCGTGATAGCAGCAACTGCTCCTAAACCATATTGCCAGTATCGGAAACGAATCATGATGTAAAGGAACATGATGATTAAGGAAATGAGTAAAGCCCAAACAGCTGCGGTTTTAATATCTTCTGCAATGGTTGGTCCAACCTTCTGAGAACTCATTCGACCGTATTCTACATCTTCACTATCAGAAATAAAATCATCGTAAGAAATTCCACCCAATAAATCTTTTAATCCAAGGTAAAGTTTCATTTCCACTATGTCGTCGACACCCAATTGAACGGATGCTATTTGTTCTTGGAAAGTGCTGTAGTCCATGCCATTTAGCAGTGAGCTGAGTTCGCTGAACAATTGCTCTTGATTCACTTCCGGATCCTCCAGCGTACTGTAATCGATCATGTATTTGGTTGTAACCTTCACTTGATTATCGCTACCAAAGATTTTTACTTCAGGTGCTTGACCATATACATCGGCTAAACGTTGCGAAACATCGGAAGTCGATACATTATCTTCAAAACGTACCACATAGGTTCTACCTCCGAGGAAGTCGACTCCTAAATTCAAGCCTTTCGTGAATAAGGAACCCAAGCTGATAACAACAGCAACTGCCGAAATGATGTAGAAGGTTTTACGTTTGTCGAGGAACTGGATCTTAAGATTAGTAAAGAGGTTCTCAGTCATTTTGGTTGCAAAACTAATTGAGTTGGACTTTTCAAGCATTCTTTCAAAAACCAAACGAGTAATGAAAATTGCTGAGAACAAGGAAGTCATAATACCTATTATTAAGGTAGTGGCGAATCCTTGAATTGGACCTTTACCAAAATAAACGAGTACGATAGCTGTAAGTAAGGTGGTAATGTTCGCATCGACAATAGCAGAGTATGCGTTTCGATAACCATCTTTTAAGGCTAGTTTTAAACCTTTACCAGAGCGCAATTCTTCTCGAATTCGTTCATAAATCAGCACGTTTGCATCCACCGACATACCAATCGTTAAAACGATACCGGCAATACCAGGTAAGGTTAGAACTGCTCCGAAGGAAGCGAGTACGCCAAAAATGAAGAAGATGTTTGAGATCAGTGCGATATTCGCTACCAAACCAGCTCGGTTGTAGTAGAAAATCATGTAGAAGAGAACAAAAATAAAGGCGATTACGAACGACCAAAGACCCGAGTTGATGGCTTCTTTACCCAGCGATGGACCAACGATGGCTTCTTCGACGATACGAGCCGGAGCTGGTAATTTACCCGACTTGAGCACGTTCGCAAGGTCTTGTGCCTCTGTAATAGTAAAGTCGCCGGTAATTTGAGAATTTCCGTTTTTAATTTCGTTTTGTACGGTTGGGAAGGAATATACGTAACCATCGAGAACGATTGCTACTTCACGACCAATATTCTCTTTCGTTAAGCGAGCCCAAATCTTGGAGCCTTCCGGAGTCATTTGCATGCTTACATCGGCATTTCCGCCCATCTGACCAAAGCCTTGACGAGCATCGCGAATGGCAGAACCATCGAGGGGAGCTAATCCGTCGCGACTAGTAACTTTCAGAGCAACTAGTTGGAAAAAATCTTCAGTATCGCCAACTGGCTTGAAAGTCCAAGCAAATTTGATGTCGCGGGGTAATAAACTTTGAACCTCCGGGTTGCGAAGGTATTCGTTCATTTTTGCCGTATCTTTTTTATGAACGTATCCTACATTCGCGCTATTGATAATGTTTCCATCGGTATACTGTGGAACACTCAAGATGGCCCAAATAGGATTGTCTTTCAATTGTTGTTCGCGAATAAACGCGCTATCCAGTTCTGCTTCGTCGCCAGCTAATTCATCGAGCAAACTCTGAGTTGTATCTTCTTCGCTGATGAGGAGTTCTTCGTCGGAGGAGGCTGCTTCGGTTTCAACAACCGCGTCGGCTTCTTCGGTCGCAGCTGGTGCGTCGATGGAATCACCAGTTTCAAGTTTTTTGAGTTCAGCAAGGCGCTTGTTGGCTTCGTCGAGGCTGTTAATGATTTCACCTACACGATAGGTTTCCCAAAATTCAAGACTAGCCGTTCCTTGAAGTAGTTTACGAACACGTTCGGGTTCTTTTACTCCTGGAAGTTCAACCAAAATGCGTCCGGTATTTTCTAAACGCTGAATATTGGGTTGAGCCACACCGAATTTGTCGATACGACTACGCAATACATTGAAAGAAACTTCGATAGCGTTTTCAGCTTCGGCACGAATCACTTCAATTACTTCTTCGTTTGTTGAGTTCGGACGAACTTTATCCTTTAAATCGAGGGTTGCAAAAATGGTTGCTAAACGAGCATTGGGATCAATTTCATTGAAGGAACGGGCAAATAATCCAACAAAATCGGCTTCGCCGGCTTTTTGATATTGATTAGCACGTTCTAAAGCAGCAAGAAATACGGAGTCTTTGCTGTATCCCGAAAGCGATTTGATTACGTCAACTACAGATACTTCAAGGGTGACGTTCATCCCTCCTTTTAAGTCGAGACCTAAATTGATTTCTTTCTCTTTACTATCCTGATAGGTAATGTTTTTCAGAACCGGAAAATCAACCACCGGTAGATTTTGGACGGAATCGAGGTAAAAGTATTTCAACCGGGAATCGCCTTGGGCATACTCGTCGGCAGCTTTTTCAACCTTATTCGATAAATACGAAAAGGACAATTGATAAATCGTCACTAAAGCTAACAGGATAGCTAATAATCTAATAGCACCTTTGTTCTGCATTTGTTTTTAAATTTTGTAATCTTCTAATTATTATGATGTTTCGGTAAAAGAATCGGCAAATATATTTAAATTTTTCATTCTTAATGTCTTTTTTACGGACAAATCCAGCTCATAAAGGCAGTACGATTTTGATTTTTAAGTGTCAGAAAATGAGTTATTTGTAATTTTTAGGCTCGAATTTCTTCCTAATTATTTTCGTCTAGGTGGGCGGATCATTTCAGGATGATGCGATTTGGAGTTATTGGGAGATGAGAAAAGGATGCAAATTGTTGAAAATCTTGACTTTTTATATCCGAAATGAGTTCGGTTTTTCACGTATGGCTAATCCATAAATTTTCGTGTTGGAAAAAGGACACTCGGCGCTCAACTGATTCAGATGTTTGCGTTACGATGATTCTTGCCTCTCGATCCTTTATGGGATTGAATGCTTGTATGCTCAATTCCTTTTGAAAGTCGATTTGTCGATTCTGTAAGGACTTGACCATTACTTCTTTCATGGTCCAACAAACTAGTGCGTGTTCTTTTTCGTAGCCTGCAAGTAGGTTGTTTTGCTCGGCCGGGCTTAAGAATCGAGAAAGAATGCGATGGATAGGACGATGCATGAGCTCGATGTCGATTCCCGGATTCGGCTCATCCGTAAGATAAATGGCGACGTAGTGATTACTGTGAGATATGCTAATGTGTTTTTTTGCGTTGATTAAGAAGGGCTTACCGCTCGATTCGTGCCCTAAAATAATTGGACGTTGAAAAAAGAGGTTTATGAGGTACCTGGATCCTAAAAATTCGATTTTGCGACTGTTAGAACCCAAGCCTTGATAGGTGTGGTAAGATTCGTCATCGAGCGGGACACAGGGAAGAAGCTCCTCAGCGGAATGCGTGAAGGCTCCAAGCAGGATGTTCTTGCCCGCTTCGGGGGAAAAGGACCAGAGGCTAATCATGGACTTCTTTCCAAACCAGGGTGTTGATGAGGTGGTCGATATCTGATTCAATGAATTGTAAAACCGGAGCTATGGAGTCGGCGTTGGGTGCGTGCAAAAAATACAAGGAACCTCTTAAAAAGTGTTGGGAGCTATCGGTAAGAAAGAACTGAATGGGTGAAGCGGCATTCCCGCGGATATGATAGATGAGTCCGAATTTAGATTCGTCTGGGTTCATAATTACTTCATCCTGAATGGCATCTGATTTTATTTGATGTTTGAAGGCGAGTTGATGCGATTCGTCTAATAAAAACCGGAGATTTTCCTGAATAGGGTGATAGCTAAGGTGAAGCTGAGCTTTTTGAAGAGGAAAGTTCAGATTGTACCAATACTTGCCTCTCTCTTGGTTTGGATAAGGAGTTAAAAGGGAATACACTGGGTATTCGAATTGGTAGGGCAGGTCGTCCGATTCCAGCAGGCGGTAGTCTTTTTCGGGGAAATCAATGCGGAAGTATCCGTAGGGTTTGGGTATCGGGGTGTCTGTGCAGGCAATGGCAAATCCCCCGATAAATAGAAGGAGTATAATACGTATTCCTTTCATATTGATTATTTTTCCGATTCTCTACTGGGATCAATTTGGACTTCAACTTGCTTAATTCGTCGATGATCGACCGATTTTACTTTGAATTGATATTTGCGGATTGAAAGAATGGTTCCTTGTTCCGGAATCATTCCGATGCGTTCTAATATGAGTCCGGCGAGCGTTTCTATTTCTCCTCGTTCTTCGAAAAAATAGTCATTGTCTTCGCCCACAATTTTGTAGAAATCGTTCAGTAAAATTTTACCTTCGAAGAGGTAGTGGTTTTCACCTAATTGAGTATAAATTATTTCTTCTTCGTCCATCTCGTCGGTGATTTCACCTACTATCTCTTCCAAGATATCTTCCAAGGTAATGATCCCGCTTGTACCCCCATATTCATCGACCACAATGGCTAAGTGATTTTTATCGCGGCGAAATTCTTCCAAGAGGTCGTCGAGCATTTTTGTTTCCGGCACAAAAAAGGCTTTTCTCATCAAGCTGGTCCAATCGAAATCATCCTTTTTATTTAAGTGAGGTAGAATATCCTTGATATACAGAATGCCTTTCACTGAATCGAAGGTTTGATTGACCACTGGTAATCGGGAGTATCCATTCTCCATGATAAATTGTATCAGGTCGCTGAAACGAGTTTGAATATCGATGGTCACCACATCGACCCGAGGACGCATAATTTCTTTTACATCAGTATTTCCGAATTTTACGATGCCTTGCAGGATTTTTCGGTCCTCCTGTAATTGCAAATCTGATGCTTCAAAGGCTTCTGATAAATCGTCGAGGGAAAGGGTTTTGGTATTTTTCAATTTTCGATCGATGAATCGAGTGCTATTAACAAGAATGCTTAGGAGAGGATAAAGCAAACTTTTGCTAAGGAGTAGTGGCGGCGACATGATTTTGGCTAATCGGAGGGCATGGGCAGCGGCCAGTTTTTTGGGCAGAATCTCTCCAAAAAAGAGCAGGACAAGCCCGATGAAGAGGAGGTGCCAAACAATGGATAAGGAGTTAAGTGTAGATTGAGCAAAGAGCATCTGACAGAGGACCATTGCCGAAACCAGAAATCCTATTTGAGTGATTAGTTTGCTGGTGATTAGGTTTGCCAGAAGCAGTTCCGGTTCTTTGAAAAGTTTTTCCATTGAACCGGTTTTAGTTGCTTTCTGTTTGAGGTATTTCTTCCAGGATTGCGCTGGTATGGTAAAGAAGGCCACTTCCGACGCAGCAATAAGAGCTGAGTAAAGGAGAAAAAGGCCGGATAGAATAACGAAAATCAGGATGCTTCCCGGATCCGGATTCTCGCTAATCCATTGGTTGAAAGGTGGAAGAATATCAATCATCATAGGGTGTGCCGAAGCATGGATTTAGAATGGTAAGCCATCGTCGGTTGCATCGGGTGCGTCGGGTGATTGAGTCGGTGGATTATCGGATGAGATGTCGGGCCGATCGTTGGTTCCCTGCCCTCCCTGGGCTCCTAGCATCACCATGGAGTCGCCATACACTTCGGTGATATATCGCTTTACTCCTTCTTTATCGTCGTAAGAACGATGTCGGAGTCGACCTTCAACGAAGATTTTATCACCCTTTTTCAGGTATTTTTCGGCTGTTTCGGCCAGTCCTCTCCAAAGAATGATGTTGTGCCATTCTGTTTGAGTGGTTTTTTCGCCCGATTTACT
>CALGAK010000158.1 GCA_937954085.1 uncultured Bacteroidota bacterium | reverse complement strand
ATAATTCACTGTGCGACAAATCGATAACCCATTTACTTTCCTGTTGTGTTTCCATTTGGTTGGTGTGTTTTGTGTTAATAATCCATTGTTTTTAAAGACACATCATAAAGGAAACAACCAGTCGGATTGTTTTCGTCCAATAAGGGTTTAGGAAATTTTTATGATTTCAGGCAGTGGTTTAGGAAACGTTTCAGGAATTCGCAAACTTCTCCTGTTCCACCTCTACTTCTAACGACCATTCCAATAGAAAGTTGGTCGCTCCTTGCACACTTCAATCACAAGTTTGTCGGAATAATGCAAGCCGAATCGATTCGTACTGGTTACGGTTAGCACATGCACACCTAGCGGTAATTGAGGCAATTGTAGCCTCCACAGGTGCATGTTGCGATCGGCAAAAGTAAATTGTGGACGTGGTGGAATTGGTCCCAGATTATTCCCACGAAAAAGCTCCATGCCTTGGGCTCTTGCATCGCCTTCGCTGCTTTGATAGGCATAACGGGCTACTGAAAGCTGGCGCATGGCCGCAAACGGATCGGCCCACTCGGCTCCTTCCTTCAAGGCTTCGCCTGTACCCGACTGGGTGCGCTCCAGCGGAAGAATACGACCATCGGAAAGCGTCACCTCTACCCTCGTTTCTGCATCGCCTAACCATACATTAGCCGTTAACCATACGCCCTGTTCAAAATCCTCTGCATCCAGCAAATAATTATCATTCAAATCGTTAATGGAGTAAGGAGGCAAATCGGAACGTTCCTCATCCGGCAAGCGGGTCCAAGCGGTTACTGCTTCGAACCACTGGCGAAAAGCAGGTGTATTCAGTCCTATCCATTGACCTTGTTCCGATCCCAAGCGAGCACCGGTGTAGGATTCCTGATAAGAACTTTTTGTAAAGTCTAAGTGCACATACCCCATGGGAGTCCCCATTCGTTGCAGTGCCATCGGAATCCCAAAATGTGTAAAATCGCCCTGATACCATGAACCCGAAGCCGCCCCTGCAATGATATGACGAAAAGGAAGAGGCCCTATGCCCAAGGATTCCGTCCAACCTGCAAACACTTGACCGGGAGCATGATTCTCGGTGGTGTGGGTATGTCCCGATAGCGACAGGACCTTGCGGCCTTCAAGCAATCGATACAAACGTGGTAAATCATCCGTTTGATGCTGACGATTCATGCCATCTACCGAAGAGACCAACGGAATGTGACTGGCCAACACAATTTGCCGATCGGCAGGAGTATGGGCAATGAGGCCCTCCAACCATTCCCACTGAATGGCATCGATTCGTCCTACGTAAGTTGGTTTCTTCCCTTCGGCACAAGCTTCAATACCACGTGCGGCATCGGCTTCGGTGCAGGGATAGAAGACATTATCGAGTACGACGAACAATACATTTCCAGCTTCGAAAGCATAATAATCAGGTCCTACCGTGGCGCGCCAGGTATCGGCTTTTTCGCTGTTCGCCGAGGCATCCAAATCGATATCGTGATTACCAATTACATACCAAACCGGCATTTGAGCGACTCCCGAAACCTTCATACTACGGGGTAAAAGTGCCAGGTCATCGCCCACAATATCACCCAATTGTAACATGAAATCGCCGGTCTTGTACGAACGGTCAAGTACATCGGTAAGCACCCCCTGTCGCAACCAGCTCAATTGCTGATTGGTGTAAGCCTGCGGATCGCCTAACACCGCACAGGAAAAATCTTCGGTGGGGGCTCCTTCCTGAATAATTGGAAAGTTTATGCCTGAGGGGACTGAACCAGTAGGGGCCAAACCACCATAACGCAATGAATCCTTTGTTCCTAACTCTTTGTGCATGTAAAAGAACTGCGGAACCCAGTTTTCGTTGGTCGGTAATCGCCAACCCGAAGGTTGAACCACCGTAAGGTTCATATCGGGACGCACAGGAAGGCGATAATACCCTTTGGAATCGGTTTGTGCCCATTCTTTTCCGTTGGAAACCAAAACATTCGCGATTCCCTGTTCCGAGTTGTCTTTCGAACTATTCCGATTTTCATCGAAAAAAACGCAACCTTCAACCCATTTACCATCCGATTCTCCCTGAATCACTTGGGGTTTTCCTACCCAAATCTGAGCATGTAAACTAACCGAAATGGACAGGAACAGCAGTAAGAAGCTTAACTTACTCAGTTTTCCGTCATCTTTTAAATAGCACATAATTAGCGAGTTTCACCCTCGTGAACAAGTCATTCACGAGGGTCGATTCGCCGCTAAAGTAAGCAATCCAGTTTAAGGAATAGCTAGCTACAATTGAGGAAATTGTAAAGGATACTATTGAGAGCAATCAGACTTTTTGCCGGGAATTATGCAGCATCCATTTACGGCCGGCATGTACAGAGGCCATGGCCAGTAAAAAACTCAATCCCGAGCCCAGCGGAGCACCACCTCCTGCTGTTTGATTGGTGGTATTGCCATTGCCCGACGGAGGTGGTGGGGGAATGGGTGCTTGAGCGATGGCAGCTGCCCCGAAGCCAATAAAAAGAAGGATAAGAGCAAGTTGAATTATCTTTTTCATGGGTTTGCGTGTTAATTTGGTTAGATAGATTAATGGATGTAGAACTTACGAGTAAGCGTACCCGTTTCATGTCGAAGTCGTATAAAATAGACACCAGCCACGGATGGGACCCTAATCTCAAAAGAAGTGGCACTCTGCAGCGCATTGGATTGCAACAGCTTACCATCCATTGTGTACATTTCAAAGAGGCTCAACGGTTCGGAACTATGCAGGTATAAATTGGATCCCTGCTGAAAGATACGAATGCTGGCTGTCTCATTCAGCTCCGAATCAGCCAAGGACTTGAAGTGAAGTAAAAAACGTCCTTCCTGCTTACCACTGCTTGCCTCGAAAGGATAAGGCTGCTCAAGCAAAGGATGAAATACCCCCAACTGTCGATCCTCAAGTAGGATCGACTCAGCATTGAAATCTTCGGAATTTTCAAGGCTTATCGCATAGCTCCCATCCATCGGTACAATCATTCCAAGAGCAATGGGTGCCTCATCATCTATGAATGGGATGCTGTTAACCGCCAGGGGAACTGAGTTGGCTGAAAAGCTATACAATTGGGGAATCTCCGCATTGAAGCTAAACATTTTAAGTGCATCGAGCCGGTCGCGATCCTGATCACTTTCCGTGCGAATGCGCAGATCGGTTTCATCGTATCGATTGGCTCCACTCAATCGCAAACGAATAGCCTGCTCGGAAATTTCCATCCCCTCTTTTGCGCTTGGGAGATGGGTCCTCATTGCATTGGTAAAAGTAAAGGTTTCATTATGGGCTGTAGACTTTGCTAGCACGAAAAAACCTTGGAAGGGAGCAATTCTGGCATTCAAATTAGAACCATCGACTGCAACGTAGCCTTCGCCGCCGGATTTATTCGGGTCATACCAGTATGCAAAATCATCTACAAATTGGTCGAGGTCAGCAAGGTTCCAATCAATGTAGGAAGGATAGGGATTGCCCAACAAATTCCAACCACTGGCATAGGTCCACGACTTGGAAGATCCGGTATTTTTCAAAGTAACACCGATGTCACCCGAGTTGATCGGACTAGCTGAAGTTGCAGTCAAGTTCAACACTTTATTGGCAGCATTATAGGCAACTAGGTAGCCTTTCCCCTTTTGCAAGAGATCGCCACCACCATTCAGCCCTGGAAAGTTAAGTGACCCAGTTGATACCAAATAATTCACCCAAGTTCCGGGCGCTGCTTCGTCCCAAGTATAAAAATCATCGGTACCTGAAACCGGATTCCACCCATTGTCCGAAATATCAGCATAGGCAGGACCACTTATCATTTGCCAGGCTTGAGCACCACCGGGTAAAGTTCGTGTCAAACTAGCGCTACCTGCTGCTTCAATAGCAATGGTTCCCTCCCAAATGGAAGAGTCCCGGTTTATTAAAGAAGCCCCATCGCTAATAATCAAATTTCCTCCAGCTTTAATGGTGAGGTCAATGCAGGTAAAAGAATCGGTTGGAGGCACTTTAAATGTCATGCCATCAGGAACAATAACCTTGTCGTTTCTTTTAGGTACGATTCCTTCCTTCCAGGATGAAACGTTCGTTAGTCCATCGTTCGCACTTCCATTCCAGGTAAGGGGAGTAAATGCGTCGCCGGTAATAAACCAGCCTTTAGTAGCTGTTAAGTAATTCCTTGCTGCAGCAGCGACTCCGGTGTATTGGCCGGAGTTAGGGAAATTAACGCCGCTTGGTATAGTTTGATTCCTCAAACTTATGAGCAATGCATTGTAGTTGGCAGGTGAAAGGGCAACGTGATAAATCATATTTTGTAAGCGCCAATTAGCACCACTGGCTGCACTAAAATCCCAGCTCCCCAGGTTCTGGTCAAATGCGGTGGCTCCTTCGAAAGCTGCTTGAAAATTATCCACGTTACTGACATTCCATTCTCCAATATCCTGGTTAAAGCTGGTAGCATTTTTAAAAGTTTCAGCCAAGATTGTTACATTAGAGACATTCCAATCTCCAATATCCTGGTTAAAGCTGGAAGCATTAAAAAATGTTGCCTGCATATTGGTTACATGGGATACATCCCAGCCACTGATATCCAAGTTGAAAGTAGTAGCATTTAAAAAAGTATTAGAAAGAGAGGTAACTGAAGCCGGTAATTTTGTCGGTATAGCAGTAAGTGTTGTTGCCCCATTAAAAAACTGATTAAGGCTTGTAATACCTATATTTCCAAAGGATACAATGGAGTTGAGTGCTTCGATACCTGGACTAGGGCTGGCATTGAAATCTCCAAATGTTTTTAGGGTTCCGGTAATTTTTACAGTATAGGTTCCTGCTGTGCTGTAGCTGTGGGTTTTCTCACCGGTAGTTGTAAAACTCTCTGCACTGCTGCCATCACCCCAATCCACGACAACATTCATTGGGGAGCCATAAAGGGGCAAACCAATTGTGTAGTTGGCACTTGGAATTATATAGGTGAGCATCAAAGGAAAATCGGTGCCTGTAACATAGGTTGCCCCGTTAATGCTCCCGTTGTAGGAGGTACTGGTTGTTCTGCTTCTATTGGTGAGGGTGGTGCCAGTACCTTCGTTCATGTCGTAATAGGCAACCAGGCCGGTTTCGTTGCCGTTTAGCTCAATCAGTTGATTATCGCTGATTTGCTGTAGGGTTCGGGCCACATTCCATATTCGCACTTCATCAATCTTTCCGTTGAATAATCGGTTGGTATTGTATGGGTCACGGCCTATCTCCACATTCACAGCACTGTAGGCGATGGAACCACTGACACCCGAGACGTCGGTTGCTGTTCCAATTTCAATTCCGTTGATATAAAGCCGGATAGTATTACCGTCATAAACACCGGCAACGTGATACCAGGTGTTCAAGGTAGGGATCGTATAGGCAGGCGATGCATACCAGCCAGTTCCTTTATAAACCCAAAGTTTAATCTCAGAATTGCTGTTATCAATTTCAAAAGCAAACTCCCCCACCGACTTTACAATGGGTGGAAAAGTTTGACCTGTAATAGACTCAGGATAAATCAATGCTTCAATGCTTAGCGATGAAAATCCGGAAATGGTACCGATGCTCACATAATCGTCGGTGCCATCGAAATCCAGGGCATAATTCTGAGCATTGAGCGGCTGCATGACCCATAAAATGCTCAAAATGAACAAAGAATAGAGTGTTTTCATAATTCTGATCGGATTAAGGTGTTTTTACCGCAAAAAAACACCCTGAAACCAGATCGCAGTGCAAGGAATGGCAGAACTATTAACGACTTTGGCAGAACAGTTAATTATCCTTTGGTATTCAAGCGAAAATCTTTCGGGGAAATACCAGCCGTTTTTTTGAAAAACTGGCTAAAATGTTGGGGATATTCAAAACCCATGCGAAACGCAATTTCGCCAATGCTATCATTGCTATTCAGCAGCAATAGCTTCGCTCTTTCTAGCATGAACAAGGAAATGGTTTCCTTTAAGGTTTTACCCGTTTCCTTTTTCAACAAATCGCCTAAGTATTTTCCCGACATATTCATGGCTTCGCCGCACATTCGAACAGTAGGAATGCCTTTGTTTGACGGTGCATCACTTTCAAAATAATCTTGCAGATAGGATTCAAACTTGGTTAAAATCTCAAAGTTCTGTGGATGACGCGTGATGAACTGCCGGTTGAAATACCGTTGGCTGTATTTCAAGATGGATTCCAGGTGATGGACAATAATGGAATGGGTGTAGGAGTCGATATGCTGATGAATCTCAAATTCTATTTTATTCACCTGATCCTCAAGCGATTTCTTTTCTCGATCCGACACATGCAAAGCTTCAGTTATAGCATAATCGAAAAAGGTATACTGCCGTATAGTCTCCGACAAAGGCTGATTGAATAATAAATCGGGATGAAAAAAAATACTCCAACCACCAATATCCGGTTCCAGGTCGGAGTCGATTGCTGCTACTTGTCCCGGACGCATAAAAACTAAGCTCCCGGCCTGAAAATCGTATGACTGCCGACCATAATGGAAAGAACCTTGAATATTGGCTTTCAAGGAAATGAAATACAAGTGATTATTCACCCGCATGGTTTTAGCAAAATTGAGGTTCATTCCAACCTGATGGCGAACGACCGATATCAATGGATTCAGCGGAGGCTCGATCTCCAACAGACGGTGAAGTTGCTCCAGGCTTGTAATTTCTAGAATTTGACTCATAGCAAGGCATTTAGCAAGGCTTCGTAATAGTTATCGGCTCGTTCTTTCGAAAAATAGTCAATGATGAGCAGGCTAAGCCCAAAAACAGCCAAAACAATTGCCAGAGCTTTTCGCGCTGGTGAATCGCTGAAGTAAAACAAAGCAAGAGCCACTACGAAAGAAATTGCACTAATCAGCAGCGAGGCAGGGTACATAAACTGAAAACCTTCTACCCGATTCTTTTCAGCCTGTAAAAAGGCCAAAGCATCTTGCTCATAAGCCTCGGTGAACGCTTCCTGCCGCACACCATTGGAGTAAACCATGTAGCTTCCCATGAGCAAAAAGAGCATTCCGAGTATCAATGCAGGCACTACAAGTGCCTTCGCATTAGGAGTACTTCCATACCGCCATAAAATAAGCGTGAGCAGTAGCACAAGAGCCCCGAAAATCGTAATACTCCAACCTTCGAACTGCTCACCGCGAGCCCATTCAATACTGTATTCAATTGTTTTCATCCTTTTCTACTTTTGATCAATCGACATCTGTTCTTGCCGGTATTCATTCAGCGACTTTCACCCCAACCTGCCTACGAAAGACAAATTCTAGGAAAAGCCCCGTATAACCCTTCAAAGATCATGGCTTGCCTCCATGCTGACCAGGAAATTATTCCCTGGCAAACCAGTTACTTCCGGCAAACACAGCAAATAAAGGTTAATTTTTCAGGACAAAATGCCGCAATTGGCTAAAAAAAGTAAGGATTTAGCCGATGCTAAGTAGCGAAAGGAGCGATCAATGATCCCGGATCGGCTTTTTCAAGGTGGGCTTATCCAGCGGAGACAATGCCCCATTTAAAAAGGAATCGACAGCCTCCCGAGCAGTTAGTCCACGCGCCAAATACAATTGAGCGCCGAGCTCATCCAAAATGGCAAACGCATTGGGACCTGTATTTCCAATCAAATAATGCCTGATTCCCTCCTTCACTAATTCGATTAAACCGGAATGATTTTCGTCGTGACCATGATTCTCGCGAACCTCCGTTTCGCCCAATTCCGTATCGTGAATCAAATAAAAAGGTGCTTCTCCAAAACGTCTGGAGACCTTGCCGTTTAAGCCGGCGGCATCGGCTGCAATTAAAATTTTCATACCTAAACTGTTAGTTTTATTTGAATTAAGAGGCTATCATTGCGATAAATCTAACGCCAATAGTTCCTCATTAAAGTCTTATCTCGTTGCTTGTTCTACTGGCATTCCTTAGTTAAATTCGATTCGCTAGTTCATAAGCATCATGAATGGCATCCTGTGCTTTTCCAATTTTCTGAACATCCCCAACCAAGTGAGTCGGTTTGTTTAAATCGATTTGCTCGAAAGGATGATAGGACCTCATTCCTGTTGCTAAAACAACTAAATCGATATTCTCCAGAGTTTGCTTTTGTTCCTTCCCTTGCATTAGGACTTTTCGGTCTTCCAGCTTTTCTATTTTGGTATTCAGGAAGATCTTCACGCGTTCATGCTGAAGCGCTTTAAGCGTCAGTTTCTGCTCCATCATTTCCATACCGCGAGCAATCTCCTCCATCATCTCAACCAGAAATACCGTATTCCCTTTCGACAATAATTTCATGGCAACCTCCGTTCCAATAAGACCGCCACCAACCACTAAAACACGCTTATTTTCAGGCAAATGCTGACCTTCTAATACCTCAGCCCAGTAATAATCCTTTAATCCGGGAATGGGTGGAATGAAGGGTTTAGAACCGGTTGCCAGCACAATTTCATCGAAGGGTTCGAGTCGTTCGGGAGTAGCCTCACGTTGCTGAACCTCGATGCCTCGGTCGTTGATTTCTTGCTTGAAATAATCGATAATTTTCCCCAGCGATTCTTTATGGGGTGGCAAGGGAGCGAGCAAGAATTGCCCTCCCAGCTTATCTTTTTCAAACAAACTCACGTGGTGTCCGCGGTCATGGAGCCTTATGGCTGCCTGCATGCCGGCAAGCCCGCCACCTACAACCGCCATTTGTTTGGATGCGGTTGCTTTTTCAAATCGTTCCGGTTCATGACCAACGCTGGGATTCACCGAACAGCCCAATCCATTGCCACTTCGAACTCCTCCCAAACAACCTTCACTACACGCAAGACACGGCCGCAAATTCCCCTTTACTTCGCCCAAATACTTCCCTACAAAATCGCTGTCGGCGAGCAAAGGACGACCCATGGCAATAAAATCGGCCTGAAACTCCTGTAATAGTTTATCTACATCGGAAAATTCGTTGATTTGACCAACAAAAATGATCGGGATATCGACTTCTTCCTTAATTTTTCGCGCCAATTCCCACGTTTTCCCTTTTGGAACAAACATGTGTTGGAAAAACCACGGAGGAGTGCTGCAAACGGTCCCAGCAGAAACGTGAATGGCATCGACCGATTGCTCCTGAAGGATTTTTGAAAAACGAATCATTTCCTCCAATTGAATACCACCTTCAACCATTTCGTCGCCACTCAGACGAACGACAATGGGCAACTTACTGACTGACTGGACAGTAGCCAATATTTCCAGCGGAAAACGAATTCTATTCTCGAAAGAGCCACCGTATTCATCCGTCCGATGATTTACCTTAGGAGAAATATATTGAGCCGCTAAATATCCATGTCCAAACTGCAACTCAAGGATATCAAAACCGGCCTTTTCCGAACGGATGGCAGCTTCACGAAACAAACTCAGAACATACAAACGATCCTCATGTTCCATTGCTTTTGGAACAGCCCCTCCCGCTTCGCAAGCTTGATTCGATGATGACCAAAAATAATTCCCCGGTATTTTGGGGTTTGCCATCCTACCCGGGTGATTTAAATGTGCAATCAATTGCGTATCGAAACCATGCACAAGGTCGGCCAGTTTCTTCAAACCATCCAATTTATCATCCGCGTCAATCCCAATTTGCGTTGGCAATTCACGCAACCCTTTATCCAAAAAAAGTGGTTCGGGCGTTAGTGCACCTAAGTATTTCGCTCGGGCCGCATAAAACCGAAGGTGCTTATCGGTAATTTGACCCGATGAATTTCCGTAGCCCGTTTTAACCGGAGCCATGATAAAAGGATTTTTAAGTGCTAACATAGTTTGAGTTTTTTTGATGAATCAATTGGTTTATTTTGCTGTAGGAAAAGCTATCTTTTTTAATTCCCGTTGTATCGCTTGAAACAGAGCATCGTTGGACGATAAAGCTTGAATCTTTTTCAGCATCTTCCAAATGGGTTCGTAGCGCTTATGCCCTAATGCTTGCTGAAGTTTTAATGCGTTGATTTTTTCCCCCGAGTGACTCACATAAG
>CALGAK010000157.1 GCA_937954085.1 uncultured Bacteroidota bacterium | reverse complement strand
TCATCCTGCAAGAAGAATTGGAGTAAACGGGCCAAATCGCTGGCTTTAATCCGCAAACTACCTTGTGGTCCCCAACGACCGGCATTGGTTCCGGGAAGGTAATTATCCAAGTTAGTATGCACGGGTTGGATCCCCTGAAAATCATCGGCTTGAGGTTGCCATACGCCCCCAACCTTCCGGTACAAGACCGCCAATAAATCGAGGGAATCTAGGTCATTCACATTGAAAGAAGCATCCAGGTTCAGGGGTTCAAAAATGGTTTGCCGGCAGTACGCATCGAACCGCATACCGGAAATTTTCTCAATCAGCGTTCCCAGAATCACATAATTCAAATTGGAATAATTGAAATACGATCCGGGCTCTACAGCATTAAACTGTCCCGAATGATAAAAGGATCCAGACGGAAGCAATATTTCGCTCAAGTCGGGAATCGGATTTTGCCCCACACTCGCTTGGAGAAAGGACGAGTAACCGGGTCCATCGATGATAGACGAGGTGTGCGAGAGCAGCATGCGAGGAGTAAGGTTGATGTTTGGATAGGCCGGATTGATAGGAGCATATCCCAGGATCGAGTGTATGCTTTGGTCGAGCGATACCTCATTTTCCTCAACGAGCTGCATAAAAGCGATAGCGGTAATTAATTTGGAAATGCTGGCGACTCGAAAATAAGTATCCGGATTCACTTTGATTCCTCGCTGAGCATCGGAATATCCGATGTAATGCTCGTGCAGTATATCCGTTTCACAAAACACCACGGTTGCAGCTCCCATTGCATTGTGATTGAAGGCAATTTGCGTTAGAATCGAATCGAGATTTTGAGAAAATAAGGAAGTTTTAAACAGCAAAAAAGCAATGGTGACGGCAAGTTTAAGGAGACGAAGGGGTGAAATCATATTCGACATTCTTTTGGGGTTAAAACTAATAGACCATTCCCCCATTTCCAAAGCATAAAAATCGAATATTCAGTAAGCAGTTTGTCTTGTGATTCAAAAGGCAAACTACTACTAATCACTTCTTTTAAAATGAATTACCGGCTTCATCTCTTGGTATTTTCGAGCAGCAGACTCGTCATGGTGAGCGAACCGGCAACCGGCTTATCGTTAAAAAAGGTGAGTTGATCGTTATCGTCCTGCATGGCTAGGACATATAATAGCGGCAGGAAGTGTTCGGGAGTTGGAATAGCTAATTGTAGCGCTTTTCCTGCTTTGGAATAATCGATAAGCGATGCGTGCTGTTGATTTCTTATTCCTTCTTTTATAAAATGGTCGGCTTCGGCAGCCCAATCGAAAGCAAAGGTTTCCTGCATACGATTCCAAGCGACCATGCGTAGGTTATGCACCATGTTCCCACTACCAATTACCAGAATACCACGCTTTCGCAAGGCTTTCAGTTCTTTCCCTAATTCGTAATGAAAGGTAGTATCGCCTCCCCGATCCAAACTCAATTGGAAAACAGGCACGTTGGCTTCGGGATACAAATGTTTGATTACCGACCAGGATCCGTGATCGAGTCCCCAATGATGATCCATCCCAATCTCGGTCGATTTAACCAAGTCGCGGGTAAGGGTGGCAAATTCCGGACTACCGGGAGCCTTGTATTGAACTTGATACAGGGCTTCGGGGAAACCTCCAAAGTCATGAATGGTTCGAGGTTGATCCATCGCCGTTACCCAGGTTCCGCGGGTTTCCCAATGGGCACTTACGCAGAGGATGGCGCGGGGAGCAGGCAATTTTCCTGCTACCTCGCGAAATCCTCGTACAAATTCATTCTCTTCGATAGCGTTCATGGGGCTTCCATGGCCCAAAAAGAGCGCCGGCATCATGGTGGCGCTCTCTGTGGGTTGAATCCATTTACTCCAGGAATTTAATTTCATCATCATCCCCGTTAAAGGCAAAAGAGCCAAGGTTTGAATAAAACGTTTTCGATCCATGGTAGCCTGAATGTGTTCTTTTGCTTAAATGGTTTGCTTTAACCACTGAACATCGGCCAAAATAGTAACTTCTTCGCTAACCAAAACGCCTCCGGCTTCCAAGGCTGCATTCCAGTTTAATCCCCAATCTTTCCGGTTAATTTTTGCCTTTACCTCGAAAGCGGCCTTTTCATTCCCCCACGGGTCTTTGCCGATTCCACCAAATTCTACATCCAACACCACCGGCTTGCTCACTCCTTTCATCGTCAGTTCGCCATGTAACTTAAATTGCTCGTCGTCGATTTTCTCCATCGAAGTAGATCGAAAGGTAATTTGAGCATAGGTATCGGTATCGAAGAAATCGGCCGAACGCAAATGAGCATCCCGATCGTCGTTATTGGTAAAAATGGAGCCGGCCTCAATAGTGAGCTCAACTGGAGCAGTGAACAAATCGGAACCTTTAATTTCGCCCGAAAAATTTCGGAATTCTCCTTTCACGTTCGAAATCATCAGGTGCTTAACCTTGAACGATAATTCACTGTGCGACAAATCGATAACCCATTTACTTTCCTGTTGTGTTTCCAT
>CALGAK010000156.1 GCA_937954085.1 uncultured Bacteroidota bacterium | reverse complement strand
GTTTGTAGAAAAAAGCATCAAGGTATTCCGGATCGGACCAATTATTGAAAAGTCTTCTAAATTCGTTTGGTTTTTTATAATCTTCCTCAAATTCGTTGTTTTCGAATTCATCCACCACAGTATCTCCATATTTGATAGCATACAGACTATTTTCAATTATTGTTTCGATTACAAACATACTAAGTTCTTCAATAAATCAACTTATAGGTTGATTTGATTTGTCGTTTTTAACATTTCTATTAACATACTTTGCTACCGATTCTTCTTTCAATAGCATTTCCTTTTCTTTAATGCTCAGCTTCCTCCTGAGCTTCTCATGGTATCAACTACCATTCAATTTTTTCAACTCCTTTAAACCTTGTTGTTTTAGGATTTTGTGGGTTCCTGCTAAGTCGATATCGAAAAAACAGTAAATAACTCAAAGTCAATTAAATATATTTAAGTCTAATGCAAAGCCCCTTGGAGGCAAAATAGGTTAAAAGCTCTGATGCACAGTTCCTCAAGTAAAAAATTACGACACTTTTGACTAGGAAGAACGATACCAGAGCAGTGAGTAAAATTAATGTTTTAGCCGATACATTTACCATTCTTTTTGCAGACTCTTTTCCTCTTTCTCAGATAAAACTTATAGCCCTCTTGACTCTGGCTTTGTAAGCCTCCGGCCACGAGCGTCTTGTCCCATTAAAACCTTCGATTTTCCTTGGCGAAAAAAAGGTGAAGTCAATCGGGAATCGAGAAAAAGTGCTGGATTTGGTTGGGGAATGGGAAGAATCCGGATTAAGTCTGAAGGTATTTGCCCAAGAAGAGGGGATCAAGGTTCACACTTTTCAGCAATGAGTTACAAATAAAAGGCGAATGGCAGATGGGCTTACCATCCCGCTTCGCATTTTTTATTCCGAATGCTTTTCGGGACTCTGCCAACCCACATTGGGTACATTCCAAAGGCGCATGACCTGTCCCGCCCCAGCGGGAAGCCAACATACAACTCAAGCTTCGAAAAGAACCAAAATTTACCAATTATTTGATATACTGGCGTATTTTTGATTTCCAATTTAAGCCTGAATTTTATATTTTTGGCAAAAATTGGATTCAGTATGTCTAAAGTATTAGAAAAAAGATTGATCGAAGAATTCAAAGATAAAGAGTCCTTTACACGTGAAGAACTCTTGCATTACTATCGATACTTCGAACCTGAACTGAAAGAAGGGACTTTCGGGTGGAGAATCTATGACCTGAAAAACAGAAACATCATTAAGCCTCTCAAAAGAGGTCTTTATGTAATCTCCTATAAACCCGAATACAACCCGGACATTTCCCCCAATCTCCTCAAGATTGCGAAACAACTATCCGAGAAGTTTGATGAAGTCAAACACTGTGTTTGGGAAACTGAGTGGTTGAACGAATTTGTTCAGCACCAAACGAGTAAATCAACTTTGTTCATCGAAGTGGAAAAGGGATTTGAAGAATCTCTTTTCTATGCACTAAAAGACAACTTACACAAGGAAGTTTTTGTGAACCCTGACGAAAAAGCCATCGATTTCTACATAGCCGAAAGTAATAAACCTGTCATCATTAAGAAGCTTCTTACAAGAGCACCATTGATGAAACGAACTGAAAATAAAACAAAACTCTACACTCCTACTCTAGAAAAGATACTGGTTGACTTGTTCGCTGAAGAACGCCTTTTCTATTACTTACAAGGCGGTGAATTGATGCATATCTATGAAAATGCCCTAAGTAAATACACAATCAATTTCACCAAATTATTCAGCTACGCAAAAAGAAGGGAAAGAGAAAAGGATATAAAGCAGTTCATGACCAACCATCTGTTACACCTCGTAAAAGATATTATTGATGATTAAATATAAGTGCTTTACAGAAGAGTGGCTGGACCAATTCAAAAAACAAAAAGACCATAAACGAATTGACAAGATCATTCTCGAAAAAATGATTTATGCCTTGCATTTGCTGGAAAGACTCAAGGCAAATGGACTGGGTTTCGTATTCAAGGGAGGAACCAGTTTATTACTCCTGCTCCAAGAAGGGAATCGTTTCTCTATTGACATTGATATTATTTGTAACACAGACCGAAAAGTGCTTGAAGAGATTCTCAACAAGCTAATTGATAATTCCCATTTTATAGAATGGAAACTGGATAAACACCGTAGTTATCAACCAGGAGTGCCAAAAGCTCACTATAAGTTTTCCTTTGATACCAAACAGCAGGGTTCCGGCACTATTTTGTTAGATGTGCTGATCGAGGATTTGATTTATCCTGCGCTGACTGAGCTCCCTGTAAATACAAAATGGATCGAAACAGAAAAAGATACCATGGTCACCGTTCCTACCATTGATGCCATAACCGGGGACAAGCTTACGGCCTTTGCTCCCAACACGATTGGAATTCCCTATTTCAAGGGAAAAGACAAGCAACCGTTCTCCATGGAAATTTGCAAGCAACTCTTTGATTTAAGCAAGTTGTTTGAAAAAATCGAAGACATTGAAATGGTTGCAAAAAGTTTTGGGGCATTTGCAGAACAGGAAATCAATTTCCGAAAAAATGGAAAACCTGAGAGTGATCTAACACCTGAAATGGTACTGCAAGACACTATTGACACCTGTCTCATCCTTGCCAAAAGAGGTGGTGGCTCTGATGACGAAAAACAAAAGTTTGCCGAATTACAAAGAGGGATTAAAGCATTTGATTTTGGGTTCCTCATGTCCGGTAATTTCAGGATTGATGATGCAATACCTGCATCTGCCAGAATAGCCTACCTGGCAGCAAAGATTTTACACAACGATTTGTCGCCAATTGACTACTACACTGGACAAACCATAAAAGAATGGAATATTGAAGATCCGGATTGGAACTTTCTCAACAAACTGAAAAAGCAGTCGGATAAATCTTCATTTTACTATTGGTATAAAACCGTGCAACTAATTACTAAAGACATAGAATGACACCAAAATAACTAGAAGATTACCATTGGTGAGTTGCCAATATTCTGAGAGGAATGATTGATGCGGCTGACTTTAAATAAAATGCATTTTTCCGCAACTTTTTTTCAAGTGGGTTTCGGATATCTGGGACGAAGAATACCAAGATGCTTTGGAATTATCTGATGGCGACATGGACTATGCAAAATTCCGTGAAAACCATCGTTTCCAAATTTCTGATGGTTGTCATTGGAGTGATATCCGTGCTATTTCTACCTGATATACCCCCAAAATTTCAAGTGATTATTAAGTATAATTTCATCTGAATAATTTTGGGTGCATAATAACACCAATGCTTAGGCTCATGACTAGGATTTTCATCCTAAATCATGAAACCTAAGCTGGCTGCTGACCTCTAAAGGTGTCTTTGCTTAACAACAATCTACCTAACTACCATCATCTTACGAACTAAGTGATGCGATTCCGTTTTCAACGAGTAATAATAAACTCCTGATTCAAGCATGGTGACATCCAAATCAACCTCATGCATTCCATTTTCCTTGTATCCTTTCAGCAATGTTTGCAGGACTTGTCCTTTACTTGTTGTCAGTTTCAGTTCAACATCCATTGAAACAGGCAAATAGAATTTTATTTTAGAATGGGAACGAACTGGATTCGGTTCATTTTGGAATAGTTGAATTTCCTCCTCAACCGATACCGTTCCAATTCCTGAAGCAATAGCAATTTGATTGATATCATATCCTTTCTTGCCTTCGAGCCAAGATGATATTTTGAACTCAAAAGCATCATCATCTAAGGAATTGTAATAAAGCAGCTTATAGTCTTCACTTGGCAACAATCCTTCTTTCTTATCGGTCAGAAGATCGTCACCCCAAATAGTTATAGCAGTAAAACCTGATGATGCGAGTGAACGTCCAACAAGATTGCCTTTTTCGTCAAAAACACCAATTTCATCGCTCATGCTCGGAGTAAAATCAAACAAATCAAGTGGGATACCCAAAGTCATATTGTTATCTGTGATATCTGGTGTGTCAAAATATTCACAAACTCCTGCATCCTGATAATCTTTTGATATAACCTGACTATTAGGAGGATAAGAAAATAAAAATCCACTATTCGCACTAATCACATAGCCCTGACCCGGAGTAAGGTTTCCTAGAGAATTTAGGCCAAATACCGGCCAGTAAACTTGTCCTGTTGCATTCTTTACAATGGTGATTTGGTTGACAAAACTGCTAAATATTACGGCGGGATCTGCCTCATCTTGTCTTGGATAGGAGATTAAACTCCAACCTTGCGGAATCTCAATTACGATGGAACTCGGATCAAGTTCTATTCCTTCAATTTGTATCGTATCAACTGCTGAAACCTTTACCTGGTAGGCTTCTTCTAGCTCCCATGCGCCAATTTGGTTGACAGAATAAATTGGCCAATAGACATGACCAATTTCATCCTTCGCAATGGTGAGATTGTTGGAAATAGAACTCAAAATATAGTCAAAACTTAATTCAGCCGGTCCAACATTTATGGATATAATATTCCATGTGCCCAATAAAGGAATTTCTTGAATAATCGGGAAATTACTGGTAATTGAATTTACCCTTGATTGTCCATTCGATTGGAATGTTCCTTCTGCTGTTACATCGGGTAATTGAATCGCTTCATAGGAAACAAAGACATCATAGTAGAGGTCGGTAGAATAACGCCAGGCTTTCCAACTAAATTCTTCGCCTGAGGCAAATCCATTGCTCATACCTGATTCAGCACCATAAGCAATTAGAGTGTCGGCACTGTTACTGTAATAAACAACACCTCCGCAATATTCATCTCCATCCACTTGGTAAAATACTCCTAGGAAATCACCTTCCTGAAGTGGGATACCATTAACTTCTACCGGGATATTTTGTGGAATTACAATGGTATGTGTATTAGAAGTAACTGATAATGACCAATTAGGCGTGCTTGGATATCCAGGAATTATTGCTTCACTTTCATACTGACAACCATTTCCATCTGTTATACTAACACCATAGTTCCCTGGTGCCAAATTGCTAATAGATTCTCCAGTTGATCCGTTACTCCATACTATTGAATAAGGTTCTACAGGATTACTTAGGAAGGAAACTGATAAAGTGCCATCGGTTAGAAACGGTGTGCTTATGTTCGAAACTATAACATTAAACAATAGCTCATCAGGTTCAACTATGGTAACACTGGATGAACTCAGGCAATTATTGGAATCAATTACCGTGACGGTGTAGATTCCACTCGGCAATGACGACAAAGCTACCGTTGTCTCACCATTATTCCATTCGTATGAATAAGGGGAAACTCCGCCTTGTGTAGCAACTATTGCCGCCCCATCGGATAGGCCAAAACAGCTAACATCTGTTTTTAAGAGGCTGATTGACAAAACGGGAGGCTCAGCTATTTCGAATGACATGGATGCTGAACAACCATTCTGATCCGACACAAAAACAGAGTAACTTCCTGCATATACAGCTGTTAAATCTTCGTTTTGAGTAAAATTCGACCAAGTAAAATCATAAGGAGGTAAACCTTGAGTTAAGCTCAAATCAATAGATCCACTTGCTTGTCCATTACATGCAACATCTATAACATTGGCTGAAATTTCAGGAGTCGAGTTCACTAGAAGTAAAACTTCATCACTACCCTCGCATCCATTCGAATCGGTTACTGTTACCGCATAGGTTCCTGCTCCTCCAATCGTAATCGATGAACTTGTCGATTGATTCGACCACAGATAAGATTCAAATACTCCGGCATCCAAATCGAGCGTGGTTCCTTGACAAATGGATTGGTTCGGACCAAGATTCACAACCGGTAGGGCATTCACCGTAAGGCTTAAGGCATCGGAGTTGGAACAGCCGTTTGAATCGACTACCGTTACCTGATAGACCCCTGACTCATTGATTGTTATCGATTGTGTGGTAGCTCCGGTTGACCAACTGTAACTCGCATAAGGATCTGTGCTTAAAAGTACGGACTCGCCGCTACAGATGGACAGATCAGCTCCTAAATCAATCTCTGGAAGGGCATTTACCACAACCACCAGCTCATCGCTAGCCGTACAGCCGTTTGTATCGGTTATGGTTGCTCCATAGGTTCCGGCTTCACTGACAGAGATACTCGAACTCGTTGCTCCGGTTGACCACACATAGCTGCTCCAACCACTAGCATCGATTGTTGTGAATTGGTTTTCACAAATCGATACATCGGGACCAAGTTGTAAGACGGGATTGGTGTAGTAAGATAAAGTAAAGGTATCACTACCCTCGCATCCATTCGAATCGGTTACTGTTACGGCATAGTTTCCGGCATCTCCAATCGTAATCGAAGAACTCGTCGATTGATTCGACCACAGATAAGATTCAAATACTCCGGCATCCAAATCGAACGTTGTGCCTTGACAAATGGATTGGTTCGGACCAAGATTCACAACCGGTAAGGCATTCACTGTAAGGCTTAGGGCATCGGAATTAGAACAACCGTTTGAATCGACTACCGTTACCTGATAGACCCCTGACTCATTGATTGTTATCG
>CALGAK010000155.1 GCA_937954085.1 uncultured Bacteroidota bacterium | reverse complement strand
GTGATCCGGGCGGGATTCGAACCCACGACCCACAGCTTAGAAGGCTGTTGCTCTATCCAACTGAGCTACCGGACCGCCTATCATTTGGCGGCGCAAATATACAAAGTTTTGAATAGTTTAAAAGCAAGTTGACGCTGCGAGGTTTTCTGGTTCTCAATCCTCCAAATTAATCGATACTTTTGCAACTTTTTAAAGGAAATTGTATGAAAGATATCGTAGCTATACTTCAATGGATCGGACAAAAACCCGCCCTGAAAGAACTACGCCAAAACCTTCATAATAAGAAGCAACGAATTCACCTCAAGGGACTTACAGGCTCATCGCTCGCCCTGCATCTCGCAGCCGGATTTCACGAATCGAATCATCCTTTCCTACTGGTAGAGGAAAACAAAGAAAAAGCTGCTTATCTGCTCAACGACCTCGAAAACATCCTGCCCAATACTCCGGTGCTCTTCTTCCCTTCATCCTACAAACGGGCTATCGACCCGGATAAAATCGATGCAGGTAGCATCATCCTTCGTACCGAAGTGATTCAACTACTAAGCACTGAATCGAAACCGGCCATTATCGTTACTTATCCCGAAGCACTCTGCGAAAAAATAATGACTTCCGACGATCTCCGGGAAAATACGCTTCAGCTGCAAGTGAACGAAACGCTCAGTATCTCGTTCATTGCCGAGGTCCTCGAAACCTACGAATTTGAACGAGTCGATTTTGTATACGAACCAGGACAATACAGCATACGGGGAAGTATCGTAGATATTTTCTCCTTCAGCCATGAATATCCGTATCGAATCGACTTTTTTGGCGATACGGTAGAATCAATTCGGACCTTCGAGGTGGATAGTCAACTTTCACTAACGCCTCTCGAAAAAATTCAAATAATCCCCAATATTCAGTTTAATTCTCTTAGCACGAAATCGCAAGCAATTAGTGATTTCCTTTCGATTAAAAGTCCCATTTTCTTTTACGATATCGACCTGGGTCTGGCGGCTATTGAGCATTATGTCAGCGATCAAAGCTCCAACTTTTTTAGTCGGGAAGAATTACTTCATAAATGCCTCGATTTCAATCTAATCGAATTCGGACAACGAAGCTTCTTCAACGACTCCCAAACCATTTCCTTCTCGATTAGTCCGCAACCCAACTTCAACAAAAACTTCGAGTATTTTTTCCAATACCTCAACGAACGATTCGAAGAAGCCTACGAAAACATCCTCTTTACTCAATCGCAAAAGCAAATAGACCGACTCGATGCCATTTATTCCGAATTGGGTAAATGGTCGGAGAAACCTTTCTACTACCAACAAACAGCTCTTTCGCAAGGATTTATCGATCACGACCTGCGTTTGGCGGCCTACACCGACCATCAACTTTTTGAACGCTATTACAAATACCGATTGAGGGGCAATATCTCCAAAAAAGAATCAATCAATTTTAAAGAACTAGCTGGCTTACAACCGGGCGATTACGTGGTGCATGCCGATCATGGAATCGGTGTATTTGCCGGAATGGCTCGTATCGAAAAAAACGGTAACTGGCAGGAAGTGATTCGTTTAACTTATCGGAACAACGACACTTTACTGGTTGGGATCCACAACTTGCACCGCATTTCCCGCTATCGGGGTAAAGAAGATGAATCGCCCAGCCTGAGTAAATTAGGTGGTGCTTCCTGGGATAACCTAAAGAAGAAAACCAAGTCGAAGGTCAAGGATATTGCTCGCGAACTGATAACTCTTTATGCGCAGCGACGCAAGGAAGAAGGCTTTGCGTTTAGTCCGGATTCCTATTTACAAAATGAGTTAGAAGCTTCGTTCATTTACGAAGACACACCCGATCAGCTTAAAACGACGCAGGCAGTAAAGGAGGACATGGAATCGGCTATTCCAATGGACCGATTGGTTTGCGGCGATGTGGGCTTCGGTAAAACCGAAATTGCTATTCGGGCAGCTTTCAAAGCAGCTACCGATGGCAAACAAGTGGCCGTGCTCGTTCCTACAACCATTCTGGCCATGCAGCACTTCTATACCTTTCGCGACCGGTTAAAAAACTTTCCGGTTACTGTCGATTACATTAGTCGATTCCGAAGCGGAAAGGAGCAAAAAGATATATTGCACCGCCTGGCCGAAGGGAAACTGGATATTCTTATCGGAACCCACAAAATTATCGGGAAAGAGGTTCTGTTTAACGACTTAGGTTTACTCATTATCGACGAAGAACAAAAATTTGGGGTAGCCGTAAAAGAAAAGCTCAAGGCACTTAAAGTAAACGTTGATACCTTAACCCTCACTGCCACGCCCATTCCGCGAACCTTACAGTTCTCCATGATGGGCGCCCGCGACTTATCCGTCATCAACACTCCCCCACCCAACCGCTATCCGATTCTAACCGAACTACACGCTTTTCATCCCGACATTATCCGGCAAGCAATTGAATATGAATTGAATCGCGACGGACAAGTCTTCTTCATTCATAATCGCGTTCAAAACATCTACGAAGTAGAAGCGATGATCAAGAAAATTAATCCGAAGGTAAAAACCGTGGTTGGTCATGGGCAGATGGACGGGAAAGCGCTGGAGCAGGTAATGCTTGGCTTTATTCAGGGCGATTATGATGTGCTGATAGCAACCACCATCATCGAGAGTGGTCTGGACATTCCGAATGCCAATACCATCATCATAAACGAAGCTCAGAATTTTGGATTGAGTGAGCTGCACCAGCTACGAGGACGCGTAGGACGCAGCAACAAGAAAGCCTTTTGTTACTTGATGGCACCACCCTTACATTCGCTCAAGATGGATGCAAGGAGACGGTTGAAAGCGATTGAGGAATTTTCGGAGTTAGGTTCGGGTTTCAATATTTCCATGCAGGATTTGGATATTCGCGGAGCCGGAAATTTGCTCGGAGCCGAGCAAAGTGGCTTCATCAATGAAATTGGACTCGAAACCTACCAGCGCATCCTCGATGAGGCTATGCTCGAATTGAAAGAAACCGAATTCAGCGAACTATTCAATCAGGTGGAAGCCGGGAAAAAACCCCGGGAAAGGAATTATGTATCGGATTGCAATGTAGAAACCGATTTGAGCATGCTCATTCCCGATACCTACATTCAGAACACGGCAGAGCGTTTGAAAATTTATCGCGAACTCGATAAGATTAGCGACCCCGACGAACTCGACCGTTTTGAACTCAGTTTGCTCGACCGCTTTGGCAAAATCCCATCCGAAACCATCGATCTGTTTCGGGTGGTTCGTCTGCGATGGCAAGCAATTAAGTTGGGTATCGAAAAAATCAGCCTAAAATCCGGCATCATGATTTGCTATTTCATTGCCATTCCAGATTCACCGTATTATGAGTCGCCTGCCTTTGGACGTGTACTCCAATTTGTCCAAAAGAATCCGCGTTTATCGAAATTAAAGGAATCGAACGATCGACTTAGCCTAATCCTGAATCAGGTAAAAACCGTGCAAGATGCCATCAATCTTCTTCATCAAATTGGGATTCAGGAATAATAAAAGGAAAGAGGTGAACAAAAAAAACAGCTTGCCGTTTAAAGGTTAAAATTGGAACAAGCTATTTTGGAAAGAGTAAGTAAACATACCATGAGTGATTACCTCGATTACCTAATTGAAGATATCGAGAAGTTAGAGTTGGAAGCCCAACAATTTTTTGCAGCTAAGGGTTATTTGAGCAACGGTTTAGCCTTAAATAAGCAAAAATTTGTAGCAGGGGGTATGATTCGCTTCGAGGATTTATTTCAAATCAGCATTGAAGCACTGCCTGAACCGCATAAGTTGAGCGAAGCGGAATTGGACATCCTATCCTACAAACTGGAAAAACTCCTGCAAGCCTATCATTTCTATTTCGATTTCCCCCTTTTACTGCCCAAAATTGAACGCTATCGCATCATACGTCAACATTGGAGAAAAGAAGTAAAACTGGCTTTAGCCGGTGAAATGCACCTGGATTTTTGCCATAGTTCGCCTCACCAATGCCCCTATGAGCGTTACTGCAATATTTGCAAAGACCTGGAAGACTAGGAATCGGACTTCATTCCATCTTCCGAAGCAAAACTTTCCTTCAAAACACCCTCATTCGTACACGCTTTTCTTCCTCCCTTTTCAAAGAAAAATTTACTTTTAAGGGAACTTAATTCATTGGAATGGAACTAATAGAAAAGCTACAATCCATCTTATCTTTTTCGATTATCGAAACCGATAAAATCAACATCAGTTTGTGGAGCCTACTCCTTACTCTCATTATTCTGGTGCTAACAGGCCTGATGCTGAAACTCATTAAAAAAGGATTAATGCGGTACAGTCAGCGCAGTACGATTGACTCTGGCAGCGTTTTATCTATTTATCAAATTATCAAGTACATCATTTGGGTTGTCGCCATTGGCATTGCGCTCGATAGCCTGGGCTTTAAACTGAATATTCTGTTGGCCAGTTCGGCAGCCCTTTTGGTTGGCTTAGGCCTTGGTATTCAGCAAATATTCAACGATTATGTATCGGGTTTACTGATCTTATTCGAACAAAACATCAAGGTGGGCGATGTTATGGAGGTCGAAAATCAAATGGTTGGAAAAGTAATACGCATTGGATTGCGAACCTCGAAACTAAAAACCCGCGACGATATCATTGTAGTAATCCCAAATTCGAAACTGGTTAGCGAGAACACAATCAATTGGAGCGATGTTGCCGGGAGAACCCGCTTTCACGTAAATGTAGGAGTAGCTTATGGTTCCGATACGCGTTTGGTGGAAAAAGTTCTGCTACAGTGTGCCAACCAAATAACAGCGATTAGTGCCGACCCAAAACCCTTTGTACGGTTCTCGGAGTTTGGCGATTCATCGCTCGATTTCCAACTTTACTTTTGGGTAAACGATCCTTTTTATGTTGAAAACACCAAGAGTAACCTTCGTTTTGCCATCGACGATGAATTTCATAAAAACCAGATTCAGATTCCATTTCCTCAGCGCGATGTGCACATTATTCCTCCATCAACTAATCCATAATTAGCCCACATCAAGCTTCAAACCTTATGAAATTCCTTGCATTCCTTATTCTGATTAGTATGACTTCCTGCTCGACGACCGAAAAAGTTGATTTAATTCTACACCATGGAACGATTTTTACACTCGACTCCAATTTAAATCAGGCTGAAGCTTTGGCCATTCGTAATGGAAAGATTATCGCGACCGGAAGCAACCAAGAGATTCTGAGTAGTTATGAGAGCGATTCGATGCATCATTTGGACGGGAAGTTCGTTTATCCGGGCTTCTACGATGCTCATGCGCACTTCTATGGTTATGGTTCGAATTTACTTCGTCGAGCGGATTTGCGTGAAACCGGCTCAGCGGAAGAGGTTTGTAACCGGTTGGAAGATCATCGGGATGCAAATCCCTCTTATTGGATTGAAGGAAGGGGTTGGGATCAGAACGATTGGAACAATCAAGCCTTTCCGGAAAAGCATATCCTCGATCGAATTTTCCCCGACAATCCGGTTTACCTCATCCGCATCGACGGTCATGCAGCGTGGGTGAACAGCAAAGCCCTTGAATTAGCCGGAATTACTGCAGATACCCATGTCGATGGCGGAGAAATACTGCTAACGGATGGAGAACCGAATGGTATTTTGATCGACCAGGCAATGGATTTAGTTGCCAACCATATTCCCGAACCGGATCAAGCCTTTCAACGAAAAGCCTTGCTACTGGCCCAAGAGACCTGCTTCCAATTAGGATTAACCTCCGTTGCCGATGCAGGATTGAAAAAATATTTAATCCTTCTCATCGATTCGATGCAACAAGCGGGAGACTTAAAAATACGCCTTTACGCCATGCTCGAATCGAATTCGGAAAACATGGATTATTTCTTACCGAATGGACCGTATTGTACTGATCGCTTGAGTGTTCGGTCCATTAAATTATTTGCTGATGGAGCTTTAGGCTCACGAGGAGCAAAATTATTGGAGCCCTACTCCGACGAGCCCAACCAAACCGGATTAATCCTGCATGAACCGGAATTTTACAAGCATTATTGCCAATTGGCCTTAACACACGGTTATCAGGTATGTACGCATGCAATAGGCGATTCGGCTAACCGATTTGTGTTAGAGCTTTACGCTCAATTCCTCGATCCCGGAAACGACCTCCGATGGAGAATTGAACATGCTCAAATCGTTCATCCCAAAGACTTTGCCTTATTCAACACTTACAAGATCATCCCTTCGGTTCAACCGACCCATGCTACCTCCGATATGCCTTGGGCTGAGACGCGCATTGGCTCCGAGCGTATCCGATCGGCCTATGCTTTTCAAACCCTCTTACAGGCAAACCAGTTTATTCCTTTAGGCACCGATTTCCCTATCGAAGAAGTGAATCCTCTGCTAACCTTTTACGCCGCAGTGGCACGAAAAGATGTGCAGGGCAACCCTCCGAATGGTTTTCAGAAAGAAGAAGCACTTTCGAGGCTCGATGCCTTGAAAGGAATGACGATTTGGGCAGCCAAAGCAGCTTTCGAAGAAGATAAAAAAGGAAGTCTCGAACCTAACAAGTGGGCTGATTTAGTCGTACTCGACATCAACTTATTAAGCGAACCAGAAGCAATTCTTCCGCATGGAAAAGTGCTACGTACCTATGTGCAAGGCGAATTGGTTTTTAAGGAAGATGTGTACCAATAGTACTAAGACCGTCTGCTAAAGAGCAATAAAACTGACACTTCGTGATTTCGAAAATCTTCGATAACCAGATAATCAATTATTTTACTGGAAGATACAACTCGCTGCGAAATCCTCTTGCTGCATAATACGATTCAGCACCATTGTGGTAAATGAACACCGTGTTATACCGGTTATCGCCAAAAACTGCTCCTCCTAACGCTCGGATATCGGCGGGAGTGGCCAGCCAACTCGACGTTTTGGTATCGACTTGTTCTTTTTCCTGAAGGAGATGATACGTTGCAATCGTCATTAATTCAACCCCCATTTCCGTCGCTGCTCCCAGAGCGCTTCCTCGAGGCTTATTCTGCTTTCTACTTTCCAGAGCAGCCTGATCGTAGCATAAGCTCCTGCGTTCGGAAGGTGATTCTTTTGAAAAATCGACGAACAGAAAAGCATCTTTCTCATGTGAAAACAAAAGTAAATCTGGTTCTCCTCCGGTATGCTCCATCTGAATAAGAGCATGGAGCTTTTCGGGATATTTCCTAAGCTGAGTTTCAACCGATTCCCAATTTATAGAAGGATGCCGATGAGGATTTTGGAGAAATCGTGCCTTTAAAACACTAATAATGTTCTGTTTAAGTATCTGTAGTTGAGCCATCTTGTTCATTGTAAACTAAGCATTCAAAGTAAATTACTTCCATGAAACTTCAAACTAATCTAAAAAGGATCAAACACTTCCGTTTAAGGGAAATACCCAAATGAACCGGGATTTTTATTTAGCCGGCGTATGCCCAACGGCTATTGCAGGAATTCTTTCCGCGTAGAATCGAGACGCAGGAAGATGAATAACATGATGGTAAATGCCCACAAGGAAGATCCTCCGTAGCTAAAAAATGGAAGTGGAATTCCAATTACCGGAGCCAGACCAATCGTCATGGAGATATTCACGGCAAAATGAAAAAAGAAAACCGAGGTAATCCCCCAACCATAAATTCGATTAAAATTAGAACGTTGTCGCTCAGCCAAATAAATAAGACGCAAAAGGAATATCACAAAGAGTACAATTACAGCCGATGTTCCTAAATAACCCCATTCCTCGCCCACGGTGCAGAAAATGAAATCGGTACTTTGTTCGGGTACAAAATCGAACTTCGTTTGGGTTCCATTCAAAAAGCCTTTTCCCGAAAGCCCTCCGGAACCGATGGCAATTTTCGATTGAATCACATTCCACTCAACACCTTGCGGATCGCTTTTCTTCCCCAACAGTACCAGAATACGATTTTGCTGATGTGCTTCGAGTACCTCGTTAAAAACAAAATCGACCGAACTAACAAAGAGGAGGGAAAAGATGAGCACCAAACTACCTTGCACAAATCGTTTAACCCGGTACCACCAGCCATAACCCAGCAAAACCAAGGCTCCGCCAATAGATAGAATCACAAGCCAGAAATAAGCTGTAAACTTCAAATTCAGATAGGATTGACCATAGTAGGCCAGAAAAAAAGCGCCGATTACAACCAAACCAACGACCCATTTGGTTTTGATCAGCTTAGGCGTGATCAGCATGTAGAGATAAGCAGCTAGGACAATTCCCAGTGCGAGGAAAAAGATGGGAACCATGAAGGACATCACGAAAAGAAAGACCGAAGCTAAGCCAATCCATAGGAAATTGGCCGATAACCCTTCGCGATACAGAACCATGATGAAGGAAAAATAGACGAGTGCTGAGCCCGTATCATTTTGCATAAGCACCAGCAGCATGGGTATAAAAACTATCGCTCCAATTCGAACAAAAGTGGCCGGGGTATAGGTATTTAGGCTGATACTGCTCAGGTATTTTGCCAAAGCAAGACCAACTGCCAGCTTTCCAAATTCGGCCGGTTGAATCCGAAACGAACCAATCTCAATCCACGATTTTGCGGCATTCACTTCTATCCCGAAGAAGATAATGAATACCAGTACAATCATCATGAGAAGGTAAAACGGATAAGCAATGAAGGAATAAAAGCGAGAATCGATTAGGAAGATGACAATGGCAAAAACCAGCGCAGCGCCAATCCAAAGAATCTGTTTACCATAGCGTTGCGAGGTTTCAAACAAAGAGGGCAGCTCGGAATTATAGGCCGAGGAGTAGATATTAACCAAGCCAAAACCTACCATGAGCAAATAAAGCAACACCGTAAGCCAATCCATTTCTTGTAAATAATTTACTCGTCTTCGCATCCTAGTTTTTTAACGTTCATGGGTTCATTCAACAGCTTCGGCCGATTCGGGTTTAGGCATTAAATTCCCCTCCAGCATGCGGGTTTCGACCCAAGTTCGACTAATTGCTCCCTTTAAATATTTCTCCATCATCAGCGTAGCAATAGGAACTGCCCAAGTAGAGCCAAATCCGGAGTTTTCTACAACAACCGAAATGGCTATGCGCGGATTCTCGATGGGTGCAAAAGCGATAAAGATGGAATGGTCGTCGCCATGCGGATTTTCGGCCGTTCCTGTTTTACCGGCCATCGGAATACTGTCGTTTCGATACCAACGAGCAGTTCCGTGGTCGCCCGCATAAACCAATCGCATTCCTTCAATAATCGGTTCGAAATGCTCAGGGTGAATGGTGGTTTCATGAATTTCTTTCTGAAACTCGAGTGAATCGAGCCCCTCGATTTGCTTCACCAAATGCGGTGGCCTGAAGTAACCGCGATTCGCAATCGTTGCAGCCTGATTTGCCAATTGAAGAGGAGTCAACAAAATCTCTCCTTGTCCAATCGATAACGAGCGAACCGTTAAGGCACGCCAGCCTTTTTCTCCGTAGTAACGATTGAAATAATCGATATCGGGAATATTTCCTCTTGATTCACTGAATAAATCGGTTTGAAACTTCTGATTCAATCCAAAGCTCATCACATGCTTACGCCAAGCAGTAAAACTTTCCTGAATGCGCGGGTAAGCTTGGTTATCCATAACGGATTGAAAAACCTTCCAAAAGTAGGGATTACAGGACTCTTCGATGGAATGAATCAGACCGATGGGCGTATCGTGAAAATGGGAACATTTAATTGGGAGGGAATTCGGTCCGCTGCAAGCGTAGGTAATGCCGGGATTCAACACTCCCTCCTGCAAGCCAACGAGACCAGTTATCAGCTTGAAGGTTGATCCTGGCGGATATTGAGCCATTAGAGCCCTGTTATACAAGGGCTTATTCAAATCGGCTTGTAAGCTCCTATAATTTTGTCCTCGCACACGACCCACTAAAAGGTTTGGATCGTAAGTAGGGCTCGATACCAGGGCCAAAATCTCACCGGTTTCTGGCTCAATGGCTACGATGCTGCCAATTTTGTTTTGCATCAAACGTTCCCCGTATGCCTGCAACTCTAAATCGAGGGTCGTGGTAAGGTTACGACCGGCTATGGCTGCAGTATCGTATTGTCCGTTCATAAAACTACCTTGAATGGTATTGTGCACATTCACCAGATAGATAGAAACCCCTTTTTTACCACGCAACATTTCCTCATAAACTTTTTCCAGTCCACTAATCCCTGCATAATCCCCTTGCTGATAATAGGCATTGTTTTCCAGCCATTTATCATCTACCTCACCTACATAACCAAGCACATTAGCGGCAATGGGACTCGGATACTTGCGCAGGGTACGAGTTTGAACGAAGAAACCCGGATACTTGTATAGTTTTTCTTGTAAAATGGCATAGGTTTCGGTGTTAAGCTGCTTCACCAAAACGGAAGGTTTATAGCGCGAATAGCGTTTGGCCTTCTGAATCCCATCCTTCATTTCATCGACCGAAATCCCCACCACATTGGCTAATTCAAGCGTATCAAAAGCCTTCATTTCACGAGGGATAAGCATCAAATCGTAGGCGGCCTGATTATAAACCATTAAAGTGCCATGTCGGTCGTAAATAAGGCCTCGTGCCGGATACTCGGTAACGTGTCGTTGCGAATTATTTTGAGCCGAAATTTTGTAACGCGTATCGACCATTTGTATCATGAAGAGCTTAATCAGCATCACTAGGGCCAGGATAACAATGATGGCTCCCATGACATATTTACGATTGTCGAATTTTCTCATTTTCGGAAAATAAAGAACTGACTAATCAGCAACAGAACGGTAGTGAATAGCGTAGAGATAAGGCTATGCTTCAGAATCTGCCCCAATTCCTGGACATTGAAAAATTCCAGTGTATAAATTATCAGTGCATGAACAAGGGTTAGAATGAACGAATAGCGTAAAAACCACGTCCATCCGTAGTAATGCACTCTTGGGAAGGATCCCGGTTCATACCCTTCGCGTGGAGCAAGTAAATTGAGTATTAAAGGTCGAATAAAAGCCACAAATACCGTAGCTGTGGTATGCAAACCAAGGGTATTACTAAAAATATCGATGCTTAGTCCCAGTACAAAACCAAGCAAAAGCACCAAGAGTTTATTCGTTTCGAAGGGTAACAACACGATAAACAGCAGGTAGAAAAATGGATTGTACAGCGAAAAGAGGTGCACGTGGTTGAGCACTAGCACCTGCAGTAGGACTAGAAAGAAAAAGCGGACAATATTTCGAAGAAAAACATTAATCATTTTGCAGCGCTTTTTCGAGGGTTTGTATTTCGAAGGCGTCCCTGTTTTGAATGATATAGACGTAGTCTAACCGTTGAAAATCAGGATTTAATTTTACTTTAAGCTGATAAAAATTACTGCCTGGATTAAGCTTCACCTCATCGATTAATCCGATGGGAATTCCTTCGGGGAAGATAGAGGAATAGCCACTCGTTACGATGGTGTCGTTTGCTTGCACATCGACATGACCGGGAATTTCCTCGAGAACGGCATACCGTGCATCGAGTGTATTCCAGTGCAAGGACCCAAAATAACCATTGCGTTTTATCTTGGAGCTGAGGCGAAATTGTTCATTGAGTAGGGAAATGGCAATGGAATAGCGATCGCTCACGGAATAAATAACGCCCACTGCACCCGAAGGGGATACGACCCCCATCTCAACCTCGACCCCATCGAGACGCCCTTTGTTCAGGGTCATAAAATTTCGGGAATGACTCACCGAGTTATTGATAACCCTTGCTGGTAGATAAACAAATCGATTAGGATCAGTACTTTCCTGCGAAAAATGAAAGAAATCGGATTGATGGGCATTGTACAATCGAATATTTTCAGCGACCAATTCTTCGTTCGAACTTTTAAGGTCGAGATAGGCCGTTATGTTTCGATAAGAATTAAACACGAAGCCGGTAACCACATTCGACGAATTGAGGATGCGTGTTCGCTGATAAGCATGTCGATTGATGAAGAGCGAGAAAGCGATTAACTCCAGAATCAGAAAGAATATGAGTAATTGGTATTTTTCTAAAAACTGAAGGAAAGCTCTAATCATAGCCGAAACGGATTAATCAAGTTTATCGTTTCAGGAAAGTAAATCGATCGGCATTTTTAAGAGCGATACCGGTTCCTCTCGCTACTGCACGCAATGGATCTTCCGATACATGAAACTTGATATTGGTTTTGTCCGATAAACGTTTATCGAGTCCTTTTAAGAGAGCACCACCACCGGCCAAATAGACACCGCGTCGATACACATCGGCGTATAATTCGGGGGGAGTTTCTTCTAAAACATTGAGGATAGCGGTTTCAATTTTCGAGATACTTTTATCGAGACAATGAGCAATCTCCTGATAACTAACCGGTATTTCGATGGGCAAGGCTGTCATTTGGTGAGGACCTCGAACGATAAAATCTTCGGGTGGATTTTCCAAATCGGGCAATGCGGCTCCTACATTGATCTTAATAATTTCGGCTGTCCGTTCGCCAATCTTGATATTGTGTTGATGACGCATGTATTCTTGAATATCGGCCGTTAGATCATCGCCGGCAATCCGAATCGATTTCTGACAAACGATACCTCCGAGCGCAATCACAGCGATTTCGGTGGTTCCTCCTCCAATATCAACCACCATGGTTCCTTCCGGAGCTTCCACATCGACTCCAATTCCAAGTGAAGCGGCCATGGGTTCCTCGATTAAATAAACCTCGCGCCCCCCCGCATGTTCGGCAGAATCTTTAACAGCACGCTGCTCCACCTCGGTTGCCCCGGATGGAATACAAATAACCATTTTCAAGGAGGGATTAAAAAGCCTTTTCCGAGGATTAATCATTTTGATCATCCCTCGAATCATCTGCTCTGCTGCCTGAAAATCGGCAATCACCCCATCGCGCAAAGGGCGAATCGTTTTGATATCCTCGTGGGTTTTACCGTGCATCTGGCGAGCCTTTTCGCCTATAGCCAGTAATTTTCCGGTAGTTCGATGAATGGCAACGATAGAAGGTTCGTCCACCACAATTTTTCCATTATTGATGATAATGGTGTTTGCTGTACCCAAGTCGATCGCTATTTCCTGAGTAAGAAAATTAAAAACACCCATATATTGTGCTGTTATGAATTAATGTTTAAAATGTCTGTTTCCTGTAAACACCATGCTCATTCCATGGCGATTGCAATAATCAATGCTTTCATGATCTCTGACCGACCCACCAGGCTGAATGATAGATTTTACTCCGTGCTGGTGAGCAATTTCGACAGAATCGGCAAAAGGGAAAAAAGCATCCGAAGCCAAAACAGCTCCATTCAAATCGAATTCGAAGGAATGGGCCTTCTCGATGGCTTGCTTCAGCGCATCGACCCGGGATGTTTGTCCTACTCCACCGGCAATAAGCTGTTTATTTTTCGCCAAAACAATGGCATTGGATTTTGTATGTTTCACAATTTTATTTGCGAACAATAAATCGTCGATGTGAATACTTTCCGGAGCCACATCAGTAACCACTTTTAGGTCGTCGGGGATTTCCGTTTTAAGATCTTTATCTTGAGCTAATACTCCGTTCAAAAGGCTTCGGAATTGTTTGGTTGGCAGTTGCACTTGTTTCATTACCAAGATGATCCGGTTTTTCTTCTGCATTAAATATTCAAGCGCAGTGGCATCGTAGCCTGGAGCAATAATTACTTCGAAAAACAAGCGGTTTATTTCCTCGGCAGCTTGCGAATCGATGGTTTGATTGGCAATCAAAATGCCTCCAAAAGCGGAAACCGGATCGCCAGATAAAGCAGCCAGATAAGCTTCTTTCATATTCGGTCGAGAAGCTAATCCGCAAGGATTCGTATGCTTCAGAATAGCGAAAGTAGGCTCATCGAACTCCCGGATCAGGTTCACTGCGGCGTCGATATCGAGTAAGTTATTGTAGCTGATTTCTTTTCCATGCAGTTGGTCGAACAATTCATTTAAATTACCATGGAAACGACCTTGCTGATGAGGATTTTCGCCATAGCGCAGGGCTTGACTTTCGAGAATGCTTTTTTTGAAACTAGTATCCGATTCGCCGGCAAAATAAGCATAGATGCGCGTATCGTAGTGCGACGACCATCGGAATCCTTCCATCGCAAAATCTTTCCGTTGCTCGAGCGTGGAGGTTCCTCCGTTTTCCTGCAGCAATTGAAGCAAAGCGGCATATTGTTGCCTGGAGGAAATGGTGAGTACATCCTGGAAATTTTTTGCGGCAGCCCGAATGAGGGAAATACCTCCTATATCGATTTTTTCAATAATTTGTTGATGAGTAGCTCCCGAAGCAAGTGTTTCCTCGAAAGGATATAAATCGACGATAACCAAATCGATGGGAGGTATTTTAAAATCGACCAATTGTTGTTGATCCAAACTTTCCTCCCGACGAGCCAGAATTCCTCCGAAAATGCTAGGGTGCAAGGTTTTTACTCTTCCTCCCAGAATGGCCGGATACCCGGTAATTTCTTCTACATCGATTACGGGAACACCTAATTTTTCAATAAATGAACGGGTTCCTCCGGTGGAATAAATGGTCACTCCCAAATCGTGTAATAAACGGACTATTTCGTCCAGGTTATCTTTATAATAAACTGAAATTAAAGCAGATTGAATTTTAACTGACGACATTTCCCTGTAGCATATTAGTTCCCACAAAATTAGAATTAAAAGGCATTTTTTCAATTACTTAGAATGACAAATTGCGATTTAAT
>CALGAK010000154.1 GCA_937954085.1 uncultured Bacteroidota bacterium | reverse complement strand
GGCGAACTGCCGCTTGCCCATCATTCTAGTTCAACGAGCTGCCGCGCGGCTCCCGGCGCGTGGCGATCATTCCAGTTCAAGGGAAAAACTCTGCGCCCTTTGCGTATCCTCTGCGCTCTTTGCGAGAACCTTAGCGACCTCCATTCAAAACTTCGCGGCCATTATTGAAGTGAAAAGTGAAAAAATGGGCGAAAAGGCGACGGGGCGAATTGGCGAAGAGGCGAAAAGGCGACGGGGCGACTGGGCGAAGAGGCGAGGGGGCGAATGGGCGAACTGCCGCTTGCCCATCATTCTAGTTCAACGAGCTGCCGCGCGGCTCCCGGCGCGTGGCGATCATTCCAGTTCAAGGGAAAAACTCTGCGCCCTTTGCGTATCCTCTGCGCTCTTTGCGAGAACCTTAGCGACCTCCATTCAAAACTTCGCGGCCATTATTGAAGTGAAAAGTGAAAAAATGGGCGAAGAGGCGAAGAGGCGAAGAGGCGAATGGGCGAATGGGCGAACTGCCGCTTGCCCATCATTCTAGTACAGCGAACTGCCGCGCGGCTCCCGGCGCGTGGCGACCATTCCAGTTCAAGTTTTTTTTCACCAAGCTCCTCTAAAACTAATCCTTGATGCATCTCACCGAGAAACCCCAGGATCGTTTGTAGGAATATAAGGTTGCATTGGAGACAAAAAAATGCTGAGAAAAAGCACCTACTGCATCGATAGTGCTCGACCAGTAACCACCACTGGCACCCACATAACCGAGAGTCCCATTATTGCCGTATCGTCCGCCTCCAAGACTTAACTTGAGAGGTGAGTTGAAGGCACCAGCTTCGTTGTTGCTACTCCAACTAAGTCGCTCCTGGGTCCATTCTGCTCCGGTAGGAACACGAAACCCAATCGGACATGGATTATTGATTCCGTTCACTCCTTGCCATAAGCTATGGTTCTGGGGACTCCTCCAATCGAGGGGGAAAAGAGGTGAAAGGATGAAAAACTTTCGATCTAACGGTTGATCTGTGCTGCTTAAATTGCTTGTTAAAGGGGAATTTCGGCACTGATGACCGTCGGCAAATCGCCCCCACTGATATAAATCGCCAAAGGCAGCAGTATCGACCAAATCGGTGGCAACTTGAGCCGCCCCCAGATTTCTATCCATCCAAATCCTGCCTGTTAATGGATTCACAACTTCTGCAATGATGGTCGCATTAAAAGGATCGCAGTGCGAAGTTCCCGATGGATAATAAACCCCTGTATTCAACAAGACTTCGTCGCTGTAGGCAGTCCCAACGCTATTACTCGCATACGACCGGATGTAAATGAGGGAATTAGGGCTTAGTCCATACAAATTCGTGATAAAAGCCCCTAATCCGCTTCCATCAACCGTAAAGGTATCGGCCAAACTAGGGGAACCTGTTGTATTCCAACAAATTCCTCGTTCCATAACAGGCGAACCACCATCGTACAGCACGCTTGTATAAACATCGGCCGTGCTTGGCGAAAGATTGGCAATCCCAGAATTTATCACAGTAGGGTAATACAAAACATGACAAACTTCGGAATATTCCGTCGAACAACCCGGCACATCTAACTTAGCTCGATAATACCGCTCAGCTTCAGGGAAAAAAGTATAAACCGTATCGTTCGCTCCCAAAATGGGAGTCCACGACAAACTATCGGTCGATTCCTCCCATTGAAGGGTTCCATAATGGAAATTATCTAGCTGCAAATGGATGGTATCATTACCTAATAGCAAACTCTGTGAATAAGTCGAATGAGACGCTAAGGAACATCCAAGTATGAAGAGGGTAACTATAGTTAGATTCCTCATCAATAAGCTACTTTAAGATCAATTTATAATTTACCTGGTAAACTTTATTCCTGAGTCGCAGGATATAAAATCCTTTCGCTAAATGCCTGATATCTAATCCACTTGAGTATGATTCCACAGGAATATATACTTGCTCTTGAACCATCAATTTACCCTCCATAGAGAGAATTTCAAGAGAAGCTTCTCCAATGACCGAGCTGGCAGCGATGGACCATTCAAATTCACCCTCATTTGGATTCGGGAAAACCACTAAGAGCGGATCAGAAGCATCCGCAAATTGATGGATACTTAAATTACATGGATCGGGAAGTTGAAGGACGGTTGTAATCTGAGCTTGAACAAGCCCCGTTACAAATACCATCGATAAAATCAAAACAGTAAGTCGCTTCATAGCAGGATTAGTTTAGGAAAGTTATCAAGGAGTAACCTCTACTTTTTCAGACTTAAAAAATAATTAATAGTCGCAACACCTAACCAAGAAAACGTCCAAGGCTAGCTATTTTGAACCATTTCAAATAGCCCAAATTCAAGCAATGTAATCGGATTGATTGGTGTCCAGCGATACTCTTTGTCCAGCCAGAAAAACTATTTAGACAGCATTTAGAAAGGAGCAAATCCAAACAAGCATTAAATAGCTTTTAACCAGCGATTTAAATAATCAATCTTTCCCTAAACTCTTAACATTAAGAGCCTAGGAGTTATTGCTTTTGTTTAAATTTCAAATGCATTCATTAAACAAAATAGAGGATCAAGCAGTTCTTAGAGCATAAAACACGTAAACAAACAACTAAAACCATCTAGTCATGACAAAAAGAATTACTACCATCGTACTAAGCCTCCTAATAGGCTTTCAAGCGTTCGCTCAGTCAACTACTGCAAGAGTGCAGGTCATTCACAACGCTGCTGCAAGCGCAGCTGCCAACGTGGATGTTTGGATTTCGTTCGATTCAAACTCGGTTAAACTCTTGGAAGATTTTGCCTTTCGTGCGGCTACTCCCTACATCGATGCTCCTGCCGGAACCGATTTAACCATTTCCGTTACAGGTCCCAACAGCGTCGATACAGCCAATGCGGTATTCCACAAAACATTTAATCTAGTAGCCAACGATACCTATGTAGTTGTAGCTGCCGGAGACCCAGGTTCTAACTTCGACCTCCTCGCATTTGCAGGACGCGAAAATCCCATCACCTCTGGAAATACCAGTGCAAACATTCTCCATGGCGCAACCGATGCTCCTGCAGTAGATTTAGTTGAAGTGGCTGTTCCTGCAGGAACATTAGTTAGCGGATTAGCTTTCGGAAATGCTACCGACTACATCGACTTGGCTGCTATCGATTACAGCATTCAATTACAAGTTGGTGGTGTAGCTGCCGCTGAATTCGCTGTTCCATTCTCCCTCTTCGCCGACTCCGTAGTCTTCGTAGCTGCCTCCGGTTACCTTGATCCTGCTGCACAAGGAAGCACCAATTCATTCGGATTATTGGCCGTCACTCCAGCCGGAACAACTGTTTTCCTAGAGCCTGCTGCTTCGACTACTCCTGCACGTTTGCAAGTAATTCACAACTGTGCAACCCCTGCTGCCGATAGCGTCGATGTTTATGTGAATGGAGCCTTGCTTCTGAATAATTTTGCTTTCCGCGCTGCCACTCCTTACATCGATGTCCCCGGAGCCACGAACCTTGTGGTTGATATCGTTGAAAAATCGGCAGCCGACAACAGTAGCCCCATCTATACTCAAACCTTCCTTTTAGAAAGCAATGGTACCTATGTAGTGGTTGCATCGGGCGATGTAGGAACCAACTTCGAGTTACTCGCATTTGCAGGACGCGAAAATCCCATCACTGCCGGAAATACCAGTGCAAACATTCTCCATGGTTCAACCGATGCTCCTGCAGTGGATTTAGTTGAAGTGGCCGTTCCTGCCGGTACCTTAGTTAGCGGATTAGCTTTCGGAAATGCTACCGACTACATCGACTTGGCTGCTATCGATTACAGCATTCAATTACAAGTTGGTGGTGTAGCTGCCGCTGAATTCGCTGTTCCATTCTCCCTCTTCGCCGACTCCGTAGTCTTCGTAGCTGCCTCCGGTTACCTTGATCCTGCTGCACAAGGAAGCACCAATTCATTCGGATTATTGGCCGTCACTCCTGCTGGAACAACTGTTTTCCTCGAGCCTACTGGATTAACTACTCCTGCACGTTTGCAAATTATCCATAACAGTGCTGTTCCTGCTGCCGACTCCGTAGATATTTATGTGAACGGCATGCATTACCTTGATAACTTTGCCTTCCGCACTGCAACCGGGTTCTTAGATATTCCAGGAGCCACTGAGATTACCATTGATGTAGTAGAAAAATCGGCCGCCGATAACAGTGCACCTCTCTATACCCAGACGTTTGTCTTGGAAAGCAATAAAACGTATCAGGCAATTGCCTCCGGTGTTTTCTCCCTCGGTTCTGAAACCTACGATCCTGCTATTAACTTCGAAATCATTGCAAGAGATGAAATCCGTGAAGTTGCCGATAATGCTTCGGAGGTAGATGTCTTAGTGTTCCATGGAGCCACCGATGCACCTGCAGTTACTGTCGATGAGGTCGTAAACAATCTTTCAGGTATTGTTAGTGATTTAGCTTATGGTGAGTATGCTGGATATTTATCGCTAGCTCCTGCTGCTTATGAATTGAGGCTCAACGTTGCTGCTTCGGGCGACGAAATTGCAACCTACCAAGCCGACTTGAGTAGTTTGGCAGGTGCAGCGATTACCGTTGTAGCTTCTGGTTTTGTAAATCCGGCAGTAAACAACAATGGACCAGCTTTCGGATTATTTGTAGCAACTGCAAATGGTGGCAACTTAATTGAACTTTCCTTAGTTGATCCTGTTTCTATCGACGAAACTTCCGAATTGGAAAACACCTTAAGCATTTATCCTAATCCGACTAAAGACTGGATTGCCATATCCGGTGTAAGCTCGAATGCAGTAGTAAATATTTACAATTTAACCGGTCAAGTACTGATTCAGCAATTCGTAGGATTAAATAACCGTATCGATCTCACCGAATTACCCAAAGGAATGTATTTGGTAGAGGTGCAACAAGATACAGAACGCATTACCAAGTTAGTGAATAAGTTATAACATTCGTTTTAAGTTGATTAGTAATCCCCGGAGCCGTGAGGTGAAGGGGATTTTTTTTGCACTTTTAATTCGCCCGGTTTAAAATGGAAATATATACCCGGTAAGGAGGCAAGTAAACTAATGAGGTAAAATATCAATCCAACTGCCACTGAAATTTCCTCGTTCAATCCGGCATACTGTGCTCCAATTAGGAAGGTAAGTTCTCGAACGCCTAAACCTCCAACCGATATGGGGAGTACGGTTGCCAAAACAGACAGTAGAAAAAGGCTCAGATAAACTACATAAGAATCGCCAACCGAAAGCGAAAGCAGAATAAAAAATACACTCAAAACCTGGGCTATTTGCACCAAAAAGGAATAGCCCACCGAAAAAAGCGATTCCGCTAGGAGGTAGGGAAAAAAATAGACAATCAACCACCGGTACACAAGCACTCCAAGCGGAATGATTAAACCCAATAGGAATTTATAAGGGAAGCTAATTGGTATCCAATAAAACATGGCTGCCAGCAGAAAGAAAATAAGTAGCACTCCACTCAAGCGATCAACGAGTAAGGTGCTAATGAGTTTTTTGGTTCCAGGTTGATATCTTTTTTGCAGGAGATAAACCTTGTAACCATCGCCTCCTACTCCTCCGGGCAGGAAGAAATTATAAAACATCCCAAGTACGTATAACTTGAGATTAAAGGTTGCAGAATAACCGGGAATTATCAACCGGACAAAACGATGCAAACGAATGGCAGCCAAAAACTTACTTAAAACGAAAAATACGATTGCGAGGAAAAGGAAGTGAAGCTTTGAGTCGAGAATAAGGGTAAAAATCTGGACAAAAGAAATTTTATTCACCACCCAGTAGGCTGCAGCCAGTGTAATGGCGAGCTTAAGCAGGAAGGTGAATAGCTTTTTGGTTTTATTCGTATGATCGATGGAGTCGCTCAAGGTCGTTCTCTATTCGGCTTTCCAAATACGCTTTAAATTGTAGCGCTTTTTATTTTGCGATTCATAGTAAGTTCGAATCTGAAGTTCTGTGATGATTCCCACCGAAATCAATTGAATGCCTGCGATAATGAAAATCATCCCAAGAAGTAATAAGGGTTTTCCCCATATATCCTGCCCCATCAGCTTCAAAACAAGCAAGTAAAATTCGATTAATCCACCAATGCTTAGCAAGATAAAACCCGATCCTCCAAATAAGTGCATGGGTTTTTGCAAGTACTTACGAAAGAAAATCATTAGCATTAAATCGCTGATTACCCGAGTGGTTCGGCCTAATCCGTATTTTGATTGACCATGAATACGAGGATGATGCTTCACATCGAGCTGCGTGATCCTAGCCCCTTCAAAGGCTGCTAAAACCGGTATAAATCGATGAAGCTCACCGTATAAACCAATCTTCTTGGCAATATCTTGTTTAAACACTTTTAGGGTGCAACCGTAGTCCTTTATTTTTACCTGAGTGGTTTCGCGAATAATGGCATTGGCAATTTTGGACGGAATTTTCCGCAAGAACATTCCATCTTGTCGATTAGCCCGAATGCCAGCTACCAGGTCCCATTCTTCCTGTTTGGCGAGTTCAAGCATGGCGGGAATATCCGAGGGATCGTTCTGTAAATCGCCATCGAGCAGAGCAATGTATTCACCCGAAGCATAATCAATTCCAGCCGCCAGAGCCGTACTCTGACCATAATTCTTTTTCAACTCAAGCAAAACCAATCGGGAATCCTGAAAAGACTTAACCGCTTTTACGGTACCATCGGTTGAACCATCGTCAACGTAAATCAACTCTAAATCGATGCCCTCTAAATCTTTAAAAATCTTATTAATGAGTGGTTTTACATTCTCTTCTTCATTGTAAACACAAACAATTACAGATAATTCAGGCATGAAAGAAAGGATTTGTACGACAGACGACTGTCGGGTGGATAATTAAATAACATCGAGTAGCCGTGCTCCAAATAGAACGCTCATGCTAAGTCCAAAAAAGAACAGGAGCGCCTGAAGCAGGTAAACGATCAAACGATGAACCGAGGACTTGAGTAAGGGCTGAATCAACCCAAACAAGAAAGTGAATGCAAAAGCAATCCAAGCCCAAGCCAAGAAATTTGAAATGCAAACACAATGATTTTGAAGTGTTTCAAACTGAAAAACAACGGCCACGAGACTGATTAGCACGAAAAGGAAACTTGCCCAAGCAAGGGAACTCGAATTGAGTGATGTTTTCTTCATAGGCTCAATTTCTTTGAATGGTCCAGGAGATATTTTCAGTCTGAAAAAATTCCTTAGACAGCAGTAAGATGGCTGTTAATCCATCAACTTACGTTGCCATTATTCAGGTTTATACATCAATGTTAGCATATTTCGCATGCTGTTCAATAAACTCACGACGTGGTGGCACTTCGTCGCCCATCAGCATGGAGAAAATCCGATCGGCCTCAGCAGCACTATCAATCGTAACCTGACGTAAAGTGCGGAACTCCGGATTCATGGTAGTATCCCACAATTGTTGGGCGTTCATTTCACCCAAACCTTTATAGCGCTGAATACTTACACCCGACTCTTTGCCTTTCCCCAAATCTTCGATAGCTCGTAAACGCTCATCCTCGCTCCAGCAATAAACTTCTTGTTTCCCTTTTCGGACGAGATACAAAGGTGGAGTGGCAATATAAAGGTAGCCGTTCTCGATTATCTCTTTCATGAACCGGAAAAAGAAGGTCATGATAAGCGTAGTAATGTGGCTTCCGTCCACATCGGCATCGGTCATGATAATGATTTTATGGTACCGTAGCTTTTCCAGATTAAGGGCCTTGCTATCTTCTTCGGTTCCGATACTGACACCCAATGCGGTGAAGATATTTTTAATCTCCTCGTTCTCGAAAATCTTGTGAGCCATTGCTTTTTCCACATTTAGGATTTTACCCCGAAGTGGCATAATGGCCTGGAACGCCCGGTCGCGACCTTGTTTAGCTGTTCCTCCTGCCGAATCACCCTCGACGAGATAAATCTCGGTATTCTCAGGGTTACGGTCGGAACAATCGGCCAATTTCCCAGGCAAACCGGAACCGGTTAAAACATTTTTTCGTTGAACTAACTCCCTGGCTTTCCGAGCTGCATGACGAGCAGTAGCAGCCAAGATAACCTTGTTTACGATTTGGCGTGCTTCCTTTGGATGCTCTTCCAGGTAATACGACAAAACTTCGCTCACCGCCTGATCGACTACCAGGCTAATATCGGAATTACCAAGCTTTGTCTTGGTCTGCCCTTCGAACTGAGGCTCTTGAACCTTTACCGAAATAATGGCAGTAAGCCCTTCGCGAAAATCGTCGCCATTTATATCGAACTTCAATTTAGTCAACATGCCCGATTTCTCGGCATAATTCTTCAAGGTGCGGGTGAGTCCGCGACGGAAACCGGTTAAGTGTGTCCCTCCCTCAATGGTGTTGATGTTGTTGACGTAAGAATGAATATTTTCCGAGAAAGAAGTGTTGTACTGTAATGCAATTTCAACCGGAACATCATTTTTCATGGTTGAAATATGAATCACATCATCAATCAGTTTTTCTCGAGTGCTATCCAGGTAGGTAACAAACTCGGCCAAGCCCATATCGGAATAGAAGGAATCGCTTCGGAATCCGTTCCCGTTTTGCTTGTCGCGATAATCGATGATACTGAGACGAATTCCTGCATTTAAGTAGGCAAGTTCCCTTAGACGGGCAGCCAGAATTTCGTAATTGTATTCCGTTGTAATAAAAATTTCCTTATCGGGAAGAAAGGAAACGATGGTACCTGTTTTATCGCTTGTTCCCACTTGCTCTACATCGGAAAGGGGCTTTCCACGTTCGTAGGTTTGCTTGTAAATTTTACCATCGCGATGAACTTCTGCCTCAAGACGAATGGACAGAGCATTCACGCAGGATACTCCCACTCCATGCAATCCTCCTGAAACTTTATAAGAATCTTTATCAAATTTACCTCCGGCATGTAAAACAGTCATGACAACCTCCAGAGCCGACTTACCCTCTTTTTCATGCATATCGGTCGGGATACCACGTCCATCATCCTTAACCGTGATGGAGTTATCCTCGTTGATGGCAACATCGATGTTGCGGCAATAACCGGCTAAAGCTTCATCGATCGAGTTATCGACCACCTCGTACACCAAATGATGCAATCCCTTTGTGCTAACATCGCCAATATACATCGACGGACGCTTCCGAACTGCCTCTAAACCTTCCAGCACCTGAATGTTACCAGCCGAATAGTGTGACTGGTTATTATCTTTTTCTATATTACTCATAATCAATATATTACACAAATATTTTAAATGCTCTCAAAGATAACAAAAAGCAGGCATCTAAAATGGATTTTGAAGGCTATGTTTCAAAATTTTATGAACATTTTGGGGTAATTTCTCTTTAGCTGTCAATGATTCTTTTTCAGGATAATAGACCTACGGAACGAGCATAAAATTCCAGGAAAAGAATTTCATAAAATCCGTTAAAACAAGTCTTTTTCCCCTCAGAAGATAATAGATTAGCGGATCGTGAACTCGTATTTTTTCAATCACTATAAAATCAAAATTATGAGCGTATTAGTTGGTAAAAAAGCACCTTCGTTTAAAGCAAAAGCGGTTATTAACGGAGGCGAAATTGTAAATGACTTCTCCTTGGACCAATACCTAGGAAAGCAGTACGTAATCTTTTATTTCTATCCGGCCGACTTCACCTTTGTTTGCCCTACCGAAATCATTGCATTTCAAGATAAAATAAAGGAATTTGAAGCTAGAAACGTAGCTGTTGTGGGATGCTCGGTCGATTCGGAATTCTCGCATTGGAAATGGCTCACCACAGAACAAAAACACGGTGGAATCCAAGGTGTAAAATATCCTTTGGTAAGCGATCAAAGTAAAATCATTTCCGAAAGCTACGATGTATTAGCTGGTTCGTACGATTACGACGACGAAGGAAATGCAACTTTCAACGGAGTTCCTCAAGCCTATCGCGGATTATTCCTTATCGACAAAGATGGCGTTGTTCGTCATCAAGTAGTAAACGATATGCCCTTAGGCCGCAGCATCGACGAAACATTACGCATGGTGGATGCCTTGCAATATTTCGAAGAAAATGGTGAAGTTTGTCCTGCCGATTGGCATGCTGGCAAACGTGCACTCAAAGCTAGTCAAGAGGGAATCGCCGATTATCTTGGAAACAAATAATTTCCCTTATCAGGATTATAAATCAAGCACCCAACACTGGGTGCTTTTTTTATTTTTGCCCCATGAGAACAGCATGGACCTATGTATCGGCCAACCCGGATATTTTTGAAAAGGAATTAGTCAATTTTGGCGCTCGTTTTTCACATTTCATCTTCCTAAATGGCCATGACTACGCACAAGGCTTTCCCTCCTTAATGGCCTTTGGAAATCACGATGCACTCACTATTCGCGAAGAAGACGGACCGGTAATTAAAGATCCTTTCAATCAACTTTCCGATTTTGTAAACAAGCATTCGGATTGGATCTTTGGTCATTTAAATTATGAACTCAAGCAGTTCATCGAAAAGCTTCCTGCAAAGTTAAAACCTCAGCAATCGTTTCCCCTCCTGCATTTTTTTGTTCCGGAGTTAGTGGTGCGCAGAACGAATAATCGTTTCGATTTTTTATTTCACCCCGATCATCCGTTGGCTAAAGCACCTTCTACTATCCTCGAACTACTTGCAAATAAACCAAATCAACCGCTTTTTCCCCCATCTCCCGAATCGCCTACCATACAGGCTAGGATTGCTAAAAAGGAATACCTAAAACAGATTGCTTGCGTACAAAACCACATCCAACAAGGCGATTTGTACGAAGCCAATTTCTGTCAGGAATTTTACTTCGAACAAGCCGGTATTCATCTAATTGAAACATACGAGGCTCTCAACAAACTTTCCAAAGCACCCTTTTCTGCTCTTTATCGGGTCGAGGATAATTGGCTCTTATCGGCTAGCCCTGAGCGCTATTTAAAAAAGGAAGGAAATAAAATTATTGCACAACCCATTAAGGGAACTGCACGAAGAGGAAAGCATGCCGAAGAGGATCGTCTCATTCAGCAAGAGTTACTTGAGTCGGTAAAAGAACGTGCAGAAAACACCATGATTGTTGACCTTGTTCGGAACGATTTGAGTCGAACGGCAGAACGCGGAAGTGTTCAAGTAGAAGAATTATGCGGATTGTATTCTTTTCCGCAAGTGCATCAACTCATCTCAACGATTAGTTCCAGAATCAGTACAGAGACCGATCCGGTCGAAGTAATCCGAACGACCTTCCCGATGGGTTCGATGACAGGTGCCCCAAAAATAAGTGCCATGGAAATCATCGAATCGACCGAGGCTGTGCAGCGGGGAATTTACAGTGGATCGGTTGGGTATTTCGACCCAAACAAGGATTTTGATTTCAATGTTGTGATTCGATCGCTTGTGTACAATCAAGCGAGTGGTTCTGGAAGTTGGAAAGTAGGAAGTGCCATTACCGCGCTCTCGAATGCAGAAGAAGAATATGAAGAATGTAAGCTGAAGGCAGCAGCGCTCCATCAACTATTCCAGCAGGATTAATCAATAAAGGACCAATACATTTCCCGACTGCTGATGCGGATTTCCGTATTTATCGCGGTAGGAGACCATCCAAACATAATTATCCGACTTAACGAAATCGCCGTTCGGCATCGTTCCGTCCCACCCACGACGATAATCGAAGGTTTCAAAAATCCTTTCGCCCCACCGATTGTAAATAATCATATGATAATCAACAGGGTCATTACCATAAATGAAAGGGCGAAAAACCCGGTTTTCAGGTGAGCTTGAGTTCAGGTGAATCGCATTCGGCGCCATAAAAATATCATCCTCGAATACGTGGACAGAAAGCTGAAGGGTGTCGTAGCAAAATTGATCGGCCGACAAGGGCAAATAATCGACTGCTTTATGGTGGTTACTTACCATTAATCGCACATCGAACCAACCGGTATCGCTATAAATATGATTCACGTACGTATCGTTCCACAAGCGGAATTCTTCTCCTTCGAAACTCCAAAAAGACTGATAAATAGGATCTTTGCTCAAATTCTCGAAGAAGATTACCGGTTTCGAAATGGAAACGGCTTCCGGATCGGCTAAAAAATTAGCCTCCGGTTTTGGCAAAACAAGGATCATATCTTCCTTATAATGCGAATTTTCGCAACCAAATTCATTTCTGGCTTTCAGCTGAACATGATAAGAACCAGCATTCTGGAAAATATGCGATGGATTAACTTCTGACTCAAATTGATCCTCGCCCAACCCCATAAAATGCCAGGTGTAGGTATTTCCATCCTGATGAGTCAGGTTTTTAAATGCTACCTCAAGAGGTTGACAACCAAAATATTGATCGGCCTCAAAAAGGACCGTTGGAGCAGGAGCGACTTCTATTGCCAGACTGGCATTCACCCCGGGGACTTCGCATTCATCCATGGCATAAACTTCAATCTGCATACTCGATTCGGGGTATAAAGTAAAAGGAAAAACGATTGGATTTCCATCGCTGGTATAGGCTGTATAGGGTTCACCTGCACCTCCGATGTGATTGGCATAAATGATAACTGAATCGCCTGCACAAACTTGCGCGTTATTGGTAAAAAGAACCGTTTCAACTGGCTCATAAACGTGGACTAAGGAATTAGCTCCTTCCAACACGCAGCCATTATTGTCCTCTACCCAGGCCTCGAAATAAGTGGTCGTTTGCGGCGATACTTGTGCGCTCACACCCACCGATCCATCGTGCTCCCAATGAATGGTGTAAGGAGGAGCTCCACCTTCGACAAAAGTGCTTACCTCGACGGTTTCTCCGGGACAAATAAACTGATCGGGGGATCCATAAATTATGAGCTCTGGTGGCTCAGTTATGAGACCTCCACCCACTGTAACGCATCCATGAGCATCTTCGACCGTGAAGGAATAATAACCCGCTTGCAAATCGCCAATACTTTGGGTGGTGGCTCCATTTACGCCCCAATAATAGGAATACGGTGGAGTCCCTCCACTGGGAGCGATACTAACCACGCCATTGGTGTCGCCGTAGCAAATAATATCGTCGCCAATTCCGGTTGCGCTTACAGGAGAAGTTGGCTGTGAAATGGCATAGCTACCACTCTCCTCGCACTGACCATTGTAAGTAACGGTTAACTCATAAGTACCTGCTTGAACTCCCATCAAATTCTGGGTATTAGCTCCACTATTCCAGGTAAACACGTATGGAGGAGCCGCACCACTAACACTCACGAATACTTCGCCGGTAGCATCGCCATAGCAAAGCGCATCGTTTCCATCGAACTCTAAATCAATTCCTTCCGGATTATAAATCACAAAGGAGGTCGTATCGGAGAAACAACTCCCTTGGACGACATGCAAGCTTATATCAAAGTAACCTTCGGTCTCCCAATTGATGTTGTAGGGCCCCTGATTATTCCCGGAGTTGATGGTTGCACCACTAAAGTCCCAGTTATAGGCCGACCCGGGCACCGCATTTCCGGTATAATTTAGGGTAATCGGATCGTTCGGACAAAGAGGAGTCGTATGATTAAAATAGGAAGTAAGGGCATACGGATAAGCGGTGATCGAATCGACTATTGCGCAACCATTGTTGGTAATCGTGACCGTGTAAGTGATGGTATCGGGTGGCAGAAAACTAGTTCCCTGCGTAGTAACTCCATTCGACCAATAATAGTCCATTCCTACATTCCCGGCATCCAGTTGAATACTAGCCCCCAGACAAATAACCGTATCGCTGGGTAAAACCGGAATCGGATAGGGGAAAATTTCCACATCGAGAACTACTGTATCTCCTTGCCCCCCACGATAGGTTATCAACTCAACTTCGAATACTCCAGAGGTTGAGAAGATATGGTAGGGTTGCCAGGATGTCGAGGTATTGGTTATTCCACTACCCGGATCGTCAAAATTCCAGGCAGCTGAATCCAATTGCTGCACATTGGAGATATTAAAGGTAGTGGTATCGCCAAAACATTGATGCTGAAACGTAAAATCAGCGATATTGAAATAGGATGTAATAAAAGTAGGTAAGCCTTCCCTGGAGCTTTTCCCTGCTAGCGGCGCTCCAACTTCGATATACATGCTGGTAGCACCGGGGTTATTCGGAAAATTAATTACCCCAAGGTGTTGCTGACCACTTCGAGCTAGATATATTTTGTTATCGATAGCTAATTGCAATGCTCCCCCGTAATTGGTAGTAAGTGTTCCTATCTGAACCTGCGAAGCGATAATCTGAGCAGGTGTGCCTGCAGTTAAATCCCACTGATAAAGAGGATTTCCCCACCGACGACTTCCATACAAATAGGTCCCGTCGGGAGAAAACTCAACGCCATAAGCATCGGGATATGCCGACGGCCAGGAAATAACCAGTCCTAACTGGCCCGTTGCGTTATCAAACTCAAATAACTCATATTTATCGAGCCCTTCGATACCCAACACAACATAATCGCCTGATGGAGATGCCTTGGAATAGCCACGCGTAACAGCCATGTTGCCACTATGAGGTGTTCCGGTATTTGAAATGACCGGAACCACATTTACTCCATTCGAGGTAACCAAATACGTGAAAAACATGTTCGTGTTCCACGGGTGAGCGATTACCCAAATATCGTAACCATTAGCATGATTAACCGCAGTAATCTTTTCGGAAGCAGGGGTAAATAATAAAATATTTTTCTCGGTTGTAACCACATCGCCTAAACCTCCATTCAAAGACATATCCACCAGCGAGTATCGACATCCGTTGGCACCAATGTTATCGTCGACCGTAAAAATGTAATAGAAGTTGGGGCTCAAAGGTTTCGGCACAATTACCCCCGACTGGGTAGAAGAGGGATCGCCTCCGAGTGGACCACCGGGCGACCAGGCGGTAGAGTTCGGCATGGGTTGATGGTTAGCATTCCAAACGGTTATTCCATCGGTATAAAACAGGATATTACAGTTGGGGTCGGAAATAGCAGCACATCCTTCGTTGGTCGATAAGGCTCCATTGGTGAGTGGGATGGGTGCTCCCGTGCAGAAATTCAGTCCTGCATTATACCCAAAATACCACACACCGCCTTCACCCTGAGCGATGGCCGATGTGCTCAGGTAAAACATAAACAGCCAGAAGATAAGGATTCGCATAAGGCCCTAATTATTAATTCCAGCAGATAGACTATCTAAAATGCTTAAAGTTGCTTTCCTTGCTAAAAAAACTAAAAAAAAATGAATTATCTACGTGCAACTATGAATTAATCGCTACCCCTAGGCCAGAATACAACACCTGCAAAAAGCTAACTACCAGACATATACAAATAATGACATTGGACTCTTAAATTGCATGAACCATGTTTAAAAATTTTTCACAGGTTTCTTCAAGCCACCACGCTTTATTTCGAAGGAGAGATTAGAAAATAACAGAATTACTTTCAAAAAAAAACGCTTAACCCATAAGGCTAAGCGTTTTTTTAAAGTCGAAAACAGAACTATCGAACTATCGTGAAAGGTTTTACTAACATATTACCTTCTTTGGTCTCGATTTTCACGAAATACGTTCCTTCAGCCAAGCGACCGGTATCGAAACGCGATAAACCATTCTCATGCTGAACGCGTTGAATCAATTCGCCAATGGTGGAATAGATAGCCAGATCGCGAACTTGAATTTGTTCGGTTTCAATGAAGAGAACTCCTTTTACCGGATTAGGATAGATACTTACGAAAGGCTCTAAATCGATTCCTGAAATACCAACACTTACCCCAACATAAATCGAAGCGACATCTTCGCAACCATATTCGTTTGTAACCGTAAGCGTATAATCGCCGGTTTCTTCTACTAATAAAGTCTCCGAAATATCGCCGGTTGACCAAGTATAAGCAATCGCTCCATCGATAGTTGGTTCGAGGAAAACCGATGGATCAGAAGTAATAATGGTATCCTCTTCAAAATTGACACTAGGACTTGGATTGATATCCAAGGCAATCTCATCTTCTAAGACCGCACAAGGATGAGAAATCGTGACACTGTAAGTACCACTTTGGCTCACAGCAATACTTTGAGTTTGGTCGCCGGTGGACCAAGCATAGGTAGAACCCGGATGTCCTGCATCGAGGATAAGCTCTTGACCATCGCAAATGGTTTGATCTCCACCTAAATCGAGTGTCATCTCAAACATATCTACTTCCACTTCCTGAACAACCGACTCACAAAGGTTAGTGATGGTCACATCGTAGGTTCCGGGACTATTTACCAAGGTAGTTTGAGTCATCGACCCAGTTGACCAAAGGTACGAGGCGCCGGCATTTCCTGCATCTAACAGAAGAGATTCACCCTCACAAACCGTTGCATTTGCAGGTAATAACTCTTCAATAGTAATAATTTCAAGATTCACTTCGTCGGAATAGGTACCACACATATTGGTTACTTCAACCATGTAATTACCATCTTGATTAACCTCAATGCTTTGAGTGGAGGCACCATTTGACCAGAAGTATTCAGCATTCTCCTGACCGGTATCTAGAATATATCCGGCACATACGCTGGTATCGTTTCCAAAAATATCGAGTAAGGGTTGATCGGCATAAACAAATACTTGATCCACTCCGTCGCCACATTGATTGGTAACAGTAATGGAATAATACCCTCCTGTGGTGACAGCAATTTGGGGTGTATTTTCACCGGTAGACCATTCGTAGGTTTCGAATTGGAAGCCGGTAGAACCACTAATAACTTCGGTTACCCCTTCGCAAATGGTAATATCCGGACCCAAATCAACCAATGGAACGTCGAGCGGGTTGTAGGTAATGTTATCCGTTATGGTTCCGCATGCGTTTGTTACGGAAAGATTGTAAGTACCGGGTACTGAAACAACCAAGGTTTGGTTCTGCGAACCGGTATTCCACAAATAGGTAGATCCAACATTTAGTGCATCGAGCGTATCGGTTTCGCCCGGACAGAGAAACTGATCGCCTCCAAGCGGAGAGACCAGAGGTTGATCGAATGCAACATAAATAGAATCGACCGAGGAACAATCGCCCAGGGTAAGTGTAACGGAATAGGTTCCGGTTTGAGTTACGTTAATCGTAGGTGATATTTGAAGCGTGTTCCATTGATAGTAGGTCATTCCAAAATTCAAGTTGGTATAGGTTGCATCGAGGGTTTGGATATCGCCCTGGCAAATACCGCTGGTAATATCGACTCCCAAATCGGCTTCCACATTGTTGTATATCACCTGAATCTGATCTGTCATCATTCCACAGATAGAATCACCATAAATCTGTAAAGTGTATAATCCTGGCTTATCGATTAAATACGTTGGAGTTGAATCGTAATACGTGTTAGACCCCAAGTTGGCTGTCCAGGAATATTCAGCTTGTCCGTCGAGCGCAAAGCAATCGTTGAACGAGAAATCATAGGCCAAGGTGGTATTGGTACACATAATTGTGTCTGGACCTAAATATGGATCGGGGTTTTGCGCAAAATTGATGGTTTGGACGGTTGTATCGAGTACCCCTTGTCGGTTAGTAATTAGCTGCACGTCGAAAGAACCACCGCACTCATACATGAAGAATACGGTATCTTCCGATGATGTAAGGTGAAAATTAGGATCGTTGGTAGGATAATTAAAGTTCCAGGATGCAGAAGTTAACCCTTGCGGATTAGGGATAACGAAGAAAGCGGTATCGTTTTCGCAATTGGTAATAATCTCAAAGATTGCCGGTACGAAGAAGGAAGTAATGAAGGTAGGTAAACCTTCTCGTGAGGATTTGGCACTGGTTAAATCCGGACCCAACATCACTCCTTGATCGACATACTCGGTTAACATCCCTAATTCGGTGGGTTCGTTAATTCGACCTAGGTATTTGGTACTATTTCGAGCCAGATAAATTTTTTGATCAATCGCTAATTGCAAGGCGCCACCGGCAGCAGAACCGAGGGTTGCAATCTGGATTTCGGAACCGGCAATGGCTGCCGAAGGCAAAGTAATGTCGTACTGACGCAAGGGTGTTCCCCATCGTTCTGAACCGTAGAGGTAATGCTCGTCGTCGGAGAACTCAACACCGTAGCAACTGTAATAGTCCTGCCCCGAAATATAAACCGGATTTGAAAGGATACCGGTACTATTGTCGAAATCGAACAGTTCAAAAAAGTCACCGCCTTCCACAGCACAAACTACTTTGTTACCGGAAGGAGACGCTTTTTGATAACCACGTGTCCATCCTGAGCTACCCGTATGAGCAGTTCCTACGCTGGAGGAAACATAATTAACGATATCAACTCCTGCGGTGGTAACCAAATACACCCGAAAAGTGTTGTTATTCCACTCATGGGTAATAACCCAAATATCCAATCCATTCGCATGGGCTACCGCGGTAATTTTCTCGGTAGAAGGAGTGAAAAGAGGTACATTTTTCTCCATGGGGTCAACATCGCCCATTCCTCCGTTCAAAGTCATATCGACCCGGGAGTAGGTTAATCCATTAACCCCAATATTATCATCAACAGCAAATACATAAAAGGTATTCGGATCGAGTGGTTTCGGAACAATCACCCCCGATTGAGTCGAAGATGGGTCGCCTAATAAGGATCCACCCGGGCTGGTATTCTGCGTATTTGGCATCTGATTATGCAAAGCATCCCAGATTCTAATTCCATCGGTATAAAACACGAGCTCACAGGCGCCATTGGCAATGGTCGCAACTCCTTCGTTGGTTGTAAGCTGACTATCCATCAAGTACATTGGGTCTCCATTGGGCTGGAGAGTACACCAGGTTAATCCGGCGTAATTACCGAAATACCAAATTGCTCCCTCATTGGATTGTGCATAAGATTGCCCCAGAATTAAACTGAGTAATAAGCTAAGGTAAAAGTTCCTCCATCTCATAATGCGCATTTATTTTTAATTAATATCTTTCTTGCAAACCGCTCAAATATAAGTAATCCTCGTATATAATGAAATCGTTCAACCATGAAGTTTTTTAGAATGCTAGTGTAATTTACCTTCCTCCAGATACACCTATAAAAAACTGAACATCAAGCTATTCGATTGTATCATAAAACAAGAAATAAAATTGCTTTGAGCGATTAAAACCAGCATTAAGACAAAAAAAAACACAAAGGTTGTCGACTTGGTGGAAGGTTTTTATTAAAAACAAGCAGCCCGAAGAATTTCTCCGGGCTGCTCCTAATTGTTAAATTCTTAACTAATCCAAAGGATTAATGACTAATCCTGAACGTAGCTTCGGTTCGAACCAAGTTGTCTTAGGCGGCATGATATTTCCAGAATCGGCAATATCGATTAATTGCTGCATACTAACCGGAAAGAGAGCGAAGGCTACTTCATGCTCGCCGGCATCTACACGTCGTTTCAGTTCGGACAATCCGCGAATGCCACCCACAAAATCACATCGCTGCGTGGTCCTCAAATCCTCGATTCCTAAAATAGTATCGAGGACATGATTCGAAAGAACGGTCACATCGAGTGTGGCAATTGGGTCGGAATCGTTATAAAAGCCTGGCTTGGTCATTAAGCGATACCAACTTCCATCCAAATACATGCTAAATTCGTGTAAACGAGTAGGCTTAAACTCGTTTGATCCTTTCTCCTCTACCTCAAACACCTCGTTCAATCGAGAAAGAAATTCTTCCTTGCTTAAACCATTCAAATCTTTTACTACCCGATTATAATCGATAATCTGCAGTTGATTATCGGGAAAGTGGACAGCCATGAAGAAATTGTAAGGCTCGGAGCCGGTATGATTCGGATTGGCAGCTTTGCGTTCGAGGCCAATTCGGGCAGCAGCAGCAGTTCGATGATGACCATCGGCTACATAGGTGCTTTCCACGCGAGTAGCAAATAACGCTTCTATCCTACTATTCGTTTGGGCATCCCAAACCGGCCAAAAATGATGTCCGAAACCATCTTCAGCGACAAAATCATACTCTGCTGTTTCATTTTCAACAATTGAAGAAACGATTTCGTCTAATTCAGGTACCGCTTTATAGCTAAAAAATACCGGTTCGATGTTCGCATTGAGATAGCGTGTTAACACCATTCGGTCTTCCTCTTTATCGGGGCGAGTAAGCTCGTGTTTTTTAATTACTCCGTTCCAGTAATCTTCGCAAGCAGCAGCTCCAACAATTCCGTATTGCGTTATGCCATTCATGGTCTGTGCATAAATGTAATAGCGAGCCTCAGCGTCTTGCTTCAACCAGCCCTTTTCGCGAAAAGTTTTGAAGTTCGAAACAGCCTTTTCATACACGGTTTCAGAATGGATATCAATTCCGGGTTCACAATCTATTTCGGCTCGTGTAATGTGGAGCAAACTATTGGGTTTCCCTTCAGCCATGCGGGCTGCTTCTTCGCTGTTCATCACATCGTAAGGTAAACAAGCTAGCTGCGCTATAATTTCTTTGGGTGGACGTATTCCTTTAAATGGTTTTACTATGGCCATAATCCATGGATTTATTTAAACGATTAGTTATTGACTTTAAAACGTGTATTGCCGGTGGTGAAAAAATCGACTATTTGATTAGCGGCAGCAATTCCTGCATTGATATTTGCTTCTTCTGTCTGAGCTCCCATCTTTTTAGGAGTAGCAAAGAATTTTCCGGGGTGCTCCTGAATCAATTGCTGGAGGCAATCGGGGGCAATATCGGTAGCATATCTAAAGTCCTTGCGCTCACTCATAACCCGAAGCAAATCTTCCTCGTGAATAACCTCTTTTCTTGCTGTATTCACTAAGGTCGCTCCTTGAGGCATACTCATTAATAATTCGTAGTTAATCGATTGCTTGGTTTTATCGTTGGCCGGAATATGCAGCGAAATGTACTGACAGGTTTTGTATAGCTCCTCGACCGATGACAATACGGTAACTCCATCGGCCTCAATCACTGAGGCATCGACAAATGGATCGAAAGCAAATACTTCCATGCCAAAACCTTTGGCGATTTTACCAACCAAGCGCCCAACATTTCCATATGCGTGGATGCCAATTTTCTTTCCACTTAATTCAGTGCCGGCACTTCCGTTGTAGTTATTCCGTGCCATCATCACCATAAAACCTAAGGCTAATTCAGCCACAGCATTGGAATTCTGACCGGGGGTATTCATAGCCACAACCTGATGGTCGGTAGCAGCTTGTAAATCGATATTATCGTAACCGGCACCGGCACGAACCACAATCGCGAGGTTTGAGGCAGCCTCGAGGATCTCGCGATCGACTTTATCGGAACGAATAATGAGTGCGTGGGCGGTTTGAACAGCCTCTTTGAATTGTTCCTTTGAAGTATATTTCTCTAAAAGAGCAAATTCGAATCCGGCTTCTTCAATTACCCGACGGATACCATCGACGGCAATTGGAGCAAAAGGTTTTTCGGTAGCAACTAAAATTTTTTTCATGGCAGGGAATTCTTTAAGATTTTAAAAAGATTGGAGCAAGGAGACTCCGAAATAAGACTTACTTCTGTAGGTTAATAATAAGAAAGGGAACAGCCCGGAACAAATACCAAGGTACTTTCCGGGCTGTATATTAAATAAGGTATATTATGCGTTTGCACGCTCAAATTCCTGCATCGCATCAACCAGCACTTGAACACTCTCAAGTGGGAGCGCATTGTAGGTCGAAGCGCGGAATCCACCAACGGAACGGTGTCCTTTAATTCCGACACAGCCCTTCTCTTGGGCAAATTTGATAAAATCGGCTTCCTTATCTTTGTATTGCTCTTTCATTACAAAGCAAATATTCATAAGGGATCGATCTTCCTCTTCAACGGTTCCAACAAACATTTTACTGGAATCGATGGCATGGTATAATAAATCGGCCTTTTCACGATTCATGCGGTACATCACTTCGAGTCCGCCGAGGCTCTTCAACCACTTAAGGGTTTCTCTCACCACATAGATGGGCAAAACCGGAGGAGTATTAAACATGCTATCGTTTTCAATGTGAGTAGCATACTTTAGCATGGTGGGAATAGTACGATCTGCCAAGCGATCCAAGAGTGCATTCTTGATAATTACAAAGGTAACACCGGCTGGCCCGAGGTTCTTTTGAGCTCCTCCGTATATCATATCGTATTTCGACACATCTATTGGGCGGCTTAGAATATCCGACGACATATCGGCAATTAAGGGAACTTTACAATCGTAATCGACATGTATTTCGGTTCCTTTAATGGTATTATTCGTGGTAATGTGGAAATAATCGGCATCGGCAGGTACTTCGTAGTTTTTTGGGATGTAGGTAAAGTTTCGATCCTTCGAGCTAGCTACTTCAATTGCTTCGCCAAATAAGCGAGCTTCGGCTAGAGCTTTGGTGGCCCAGGTTCCAGTGTTCAAATAGGCTGCTTTCGTTTTCAGGAAATTGAAAGGAATCATCGCAAATTGTAAGCTGGCTCCGCCACCCAAAAATAGGACAGAATAGCCTTCCGGAATAGCCAATAACTCCTTAAACAAAGCAACTGTTTCATCGAAAATAGCCTGAAAATGACTTCCCCGATGTGAAACTTCCATAATGGATTGACCAATTCCATCTAAATCTAAAACGGCTTTAGCAGTATTCTCGCGAGCCGATTCGGGTAAAACGCAAGGTCCGGCATTGAAAATGTGTTTCCTCATGATTTTAAAGTATTAATGCGTTGACAAACTTCGGCAAATCTACAAAGCTTTTCACAATTCGTATATGTTATTCAACCATTTGAAAGGTGAATAAACGTTCCGATTTGTTCCTAAAGATTTTATATTCGCATGCCGTCAAACGAACACTCAAAAAAAAATTGGTTTTTTTTCAGTCTATTTTTCAACCTTTCAGTTTAAGCCTCGTCTGATGGTCGAATATCAAGCTTAAAAAACAGAACAAAATGGACCACTTCAGAGCAGCACAAAGCTTCTTTATCAATTAAAAACCTGATAATAAACACATAACAAATACGCACCCATGAAAATAAAATTCTTCGTTCTTGCAATCATTAGCTTACTCTTCCATGTTTCAGCATTGAGCCAATCTGAAAGCATGCATATCAGCTTTGATAATGATGTTCCGACTTATCTTTTTAAAAGCGAAAAGACCAGTTTATCCTTTGTTTTGCATACTAACGTGGCCAACATCGAAGCCATTCGCGAAAAGCTAGAATCCTTGCAAGACAATATCGAGCTGCATCTTGAACCAAGCGAAACCGATGGTCAATACAACGGCCAACTCATCTTTCATCATGAAGCAGGAAAAGAATACTTTCATAAGATCTTTGTTTTTATCGGAGTAGAACACCTTTTATTAAAAGGAAGACATATTCCAATAGCGGAACTTCTCACCATTTAACGACCTGAAACATAAAGCTATATGAACACAAAACACCTTCATCTTCTTATCCTCATACTCTTGGCAGGGAGTTTTCAAACTCCAATTTTTGCTCAAGGGTTCAACGGCATTGTCCTCTCGAACGATACCACGATTTGCGTTACCACAGATGCCGTTTTGAATGTCCAATTCGACTCCACTTTGCATGAAACAACGCAATATGCGGTACAGGCGATACCGCATACACCCTATCCAACCAATGTTGGAGCAACGGTAACCGGTATGGTCGACGACAATTATTACGGACCATTCGATATTGGTTTTAACTTCTGTTTCTTTGGTGGAACCTGGACTCAATTTTATGTAGGCTCGAACGGCTGGATTTCTTTCACTCCCATTCCCGCCTCTCCCACTCACGATCCTTGGGTTACTCAAGCCATTCCCAATGCAGCAGCATCGACCCCTAAGAATTGTGTAATGGGCCCGTGGCGCGACTGGTATCCCGGAGCATCCTTTGGAGGATTGGTTAAATATTACACGGTTGGAGTAGCCCCTCATCGTAAGCTGGTCGTTACCTGGATTGATGTTGCCTTGTTTTCTTGCACCAGTCAGCACGGAACCTTCCAAATCGTATTACACGAAACAACCAACACTATCGACAATCACCTTGTTAACTGCCCAACCTGCCCTAACTGGAACTCAGGAAATGGAGTACAGGGTATTCAAAATATTGCCGGTGCAATTGCCTACACCGTTCCAGGTCGTAACAACACCAACTGGTCTGCTATTCAGGAATCGCATCGTTACGTTCCCACCGGACCTCCGGTTCAGAATTTTACTTGGATCGATAATTTTGGAAATACCTATCCGGCACAAACAAACCTGCTGGTCACACCCACACAAACGACCACTTACATAGCACGTTTGAATGTTTGCGGACAATTGTTAACCGATACGGTAACCGTTAACGTAGAAGCCTGCGGCGAACTAACGGGAAGCACGGTGAATGTCGATTGCTACGGAGAAGCTACCGGCTCTGCGACCGTAAACATTCACAATGGAATCGGTCCCTTCGATTTCATTTGGTCCAATGGTGTTTCTATCATCGGAGTGAACGACTCTACCAGCAGCATTGGTAATCTGCCCGCCGGAAATTATTCGGTTACCGTTTCAACCTTGGGTGGTCAGTACGAAATCGATACCGTGTTCCATATCTTCCAAAATCCGCAAATGGGAATTAGTTTGAACGGATCACCAGAATCTTGCGATGGCGCGGAAGATGGAACCGTGGTAGCAACCCTCACCAATGGAATTATGCCCTTTATTTATGAAATTCCGAACACCATGCCTTTCAGCACGGCCTCATCAACGCATACCTTCTCCAACCTAACCACCGGAACCTACACTGTAACCATTACCGATACCTTAGGCTGCTCTGTAACGGGCGACTATTTCATCGACCAGTTGGCCATGACGCATCAATTGGTACAATCCGACTTGCAATGCCATGCCGACACCAATGCTACGGTGAGTATCGAAGTGGAAGGAGGAACCAGTCCCTACGTCTTCACTTGGTCGAATGGAGGAAATGGTCCCGGACAAACCAATCTGGGCGCTGGTAATTATTGCGTTACCGTAACCGATGCAAAAGGTTGCCAAATCTCCGACTGCGTCACTTTTACCGAACCTGCTCCGGTTTTGCTTTATACCTCGGGAAATCAGAACATCTGCCTGAGTCAATCGGCCCAGATTGTCAGCGCTGTAGCTGGAGGAACTCCACCGTATAATTACTTCTGGACACCCGGTGGTTACAACACAGCTACCATCACCGTTGAACCATCGAGCACAACCGAATACTGGGTACACGCTACCGACGACAACGGCTGTAAGAGTAACGTTAAGAACGTGACTGTATTTGTGAATCCACCCTTGGAGATGGAATCCTACATACAACACGACACCATTTGTTTGGGCGACACCACCACCATTTTTGCTAATCTAAGTGGTGGAAACGGAGGACCTTATTTCTATGAAATTTTAGGAGGTCCGGCTGTAAATCCGCCCCATAAAGTGGCTCCGGAACAAACCCAACGGTATTTCGTTGTGGGAACCGATGGCTGCGGAACTCCTTCGGTTATTCAAGAACTTAACATCACCGTCTTAGAACCGCCGGTGCCTAGTATTACCATCGACGGACTGAATGGTTGTCCACCACACGAAGTGTTCTTTACTGAAATTGAAACCGACAACCATGTTTATCAGTACGAATGGAATTTTGGTGATGCCGACTATTTCGACAACTATATTGGAGTGAACGCAGCTCACACCTACAAGAATCCGGGAACTTATCAGATTAAAGTGACCACTTCGAACGAAGCTGGTTGTAGAGCTACCTATACGCTACCTGAAACGGTAACTGTTTGGCCTGCCCCAACCTCAAACTTCTCCAGCGATGAGCAATCCGTATCCGTCATCGACCCGGTAGTGGAATTCTACAACCAGTCGATTGGCGCCGACCACTCTTATTGGATTTTTGGCGATGGTGATTCCGTTTACACGCATCATCCGGAGCCTCATCAATTCCCAGCAGTACCAGGTAATTATTTTGTTTCCCTTATTACCGAAAACATTTTCAATTGCACCGACACCGCTTACATGAAAGTAGAAGTAACCGATTATCAAGGTTTATTCTATGCACCCAACGCGATTAATCCACACTCGTTTATTCAAGAAAACCGCCGGTTCAAACCGTATATCAGCATGTTGGATCGTAACGAATTCCAGATGCTTATTTACAATCGTTGGGGCGAATTAATTTTTGAAACCAGCGATCCCGATCTGGGTTGGGATGGTCGAAACAGTATTGGCGAATTATTGCCTGCTCAAACATATTCTTGGCTTATCCGCTACAAAGATTTAAGTGGAATGCCTTATCAGAAAAAAGGGACCCTCTCTCTCATCTTTTAATCCTGTTCTATCATGAAAACAAGACACATCCTCAGCATTTTTATCATCGGTCTATTGAGCCTGAACACACATGCTCAAATACAAACCGTTACACTTGAAGTGAATCCTACCGCCAATATGGCACAGGCAGTTAACGGCCTCTTTTCTGGTTGTACCAGCGTATCGAATATCGTTGTGTCCGGGAATCAATTATCGAACGGAACCTTTTCGAATGGATCCAGCGTAATTGGTATTGAAGAAGGAATTATCCTATCGACCGGAAAAGTGACCGATGCGGCCACTCCGAATTTTAGCGGCTCGACCAATTTCACCTTTTGGACACCCGGCGATCCCGTTTACAATGCCTATTTTGGAAATAATGCGTCGTACGATGCTGCAAGTATCACCTTCGATGTAGTGGCCCATAGTGAAGTGCTCAGCCTGGAATACGTTTTTGCATCGGAAGGTTACGAATTCGACTTTACCAATCAAGGTTGGCCCGAAGGAGTCGGAATCTTTGTAAGTGGAGCCAACCCGCTTAATGCAACTCCCTATGCGAATCAGAACATTGCTTTAGTGCCTAACTCAAGCACTCCGGTTTGCATCGATTCTATCAATTCCAACCTGAATTCGATGTTCTACAATCAGGCAAATTTTGGTTCCTATGGATTTCAATACGATGGTTATACCGATGTAATGACCGCTAGAATTCTAACCGTACCCTGTTCCACCTATACCGTAAAAATTGTTGTTGCCGATTTCAATCGCGACTTCGACTCGGCAGTATTTATTGCGGCTAATAGTATCAAATCTGATTTCCGATTCAATGTAGAGTATCAGCATACCGCAGGAAGTCAAGGTGAACTATACGAAGGTTGTACCGGGAACATCGTCATTTCTCGTCTCGACCAATTGGATACAGTACCTATTCCAATTAACGTAGCCATGTCGGGAGTAGCAATCGAAGCGGTGGATTACACCGGGTTATCTTCTGGGCAGATTCTCATGGGAGCACAAAACGCTTTCCTAACGATACCCGTTACGGCAATTATCGATAATATCGTCGAAGGAAGCGAGGAATGGACCATTACCTTTAGTCATCCAAGCATTTGCGACCCGAACTGTACTGCCTCCGAAACGATTACCATCGATATCATCGATAATTTTGAATTAGAAGCGGGCATCGTGGAAGATGACATGGATATCTGTACCTATAACACCAACTTTGTTAACCTGCATACCTTCATCCCACCGGACATGGATCCGTTTACCGTTACCTACCAATGGAACGTTGCCAATGCCACCACTGCGAACATTTCAGTTGACCCGCCCGTAGGTAATTGCTTCACCTATAAGGTAACCATCTCCGATGTATGTGGACAAACCGCCATCGATTCAGTGAGGATTTGTAATTCATCGTTCGTAAACTTAAATGTATCGACCCAACACAATCTTTGCTACGGCGACACAAATGGAATCGTTAATGTTGTTCCGGTGGGAGGCTTTGAATCCTTTCATTACGAATGGTTACCAGAGGAATTAGGCGACTCAACAGCAGGACTCATTACAGGCCTGGGTGCAGGCACTTACCAGGTAACGGTAACCGATTCTATTGGATGCTTTCGTGAACATACCTTTACGATTACCCAACCCGATTCTATCTACTACAGCCTTACGGCCTATGATCCGCTTTGCCACAACGATACCAACGGGTCCATTCTGCTGCAAACCTTCAACGGAGTGCCTCCTTTTACTTTCGAATGGTCGAATGGAGAGACCTCCTCGAGTTTGAGCGACCTTGGCGGAGGATTTTATGCCGTTACGGCAACCGACCAGAACTATTGTACGATTAAGGACTCGGTTACACTCAT
>CALGAK010000153.1 GCA_937954085.1 uncultured Bacteroidota bacterium | reverse complement strand
CAGATTCAATATTCAAAATTGATCAGCAGCTACCTTGAATTTCCAAATCTTGAATTTTGAATTTTAAATTTCTAATCAAGGGTTCTACGCGTAAATTTGAATTCGAAATTGATCCGCAGCTATCTTGGATTCAGATTCAAAATTTCAGATTCAATATTCAAAATTGATCAGCAGCTACCTTGAATTTCCAAATCTTGAATTTTGAATTTTAAATTTCTAATAACTTGTTTCGTCGAGTTTTACTTTTCCCCAGAAAGTACGATATACAAATACCGTGTATAAGATCACCAGAGGTCCTCCAATGGCCGTAATCTGCAGCATAAAGCGTAAGGATTTTTCGGAAGAAGCGGCATTATAAACGGTTATATCGTATATAGGATCGATGGTCGACATGATGATGGTTGGATATAATTCTACTGCAACCAGAATCAGTAAAAAGCTCATCGTGAGTGCCGAGAAAATAAAGGCCATGACGAACTTCGATTTACTGACAAGGCGAGGAATATTGGCGATGCTGAGAAAGGCCAGGAGCGGAACCACAAATAAGGCTACATTTTCATGGAGTCTGTCGGTTAAATGTGGAAGGTAAATCAAGGTGTAAAGTGTTACTAAGCTGTACGTTACGATAAATAATATCATTGATTGCTTGAGGAGGTTTTTCACTTTTGCGAAGAGTTTTCCTTCCGTTTTCATAGCCAGGTATATAGCTCCATGCATCGTGAATAAGGCTACAGCTGTAATTCCAACTAAGAGTGAGTACGGATTGAGGAATTCGAGCCAGCTACCTTGAAATTCATAGTTGGGACCTAGCTTGATTCCCCAGAGAATATTTCCGACCACGACTCCGAGTAGCAAAGCCATTGCAATGCTGGATACACTGTAACTAATATCCCACATATTTCGCCACCATTTCATGGGTTCTTTACTCCGGAATTCGATTGAGACTGCTCTAAAAATCAAGAATGCCAGGAATAACATGAAGGGAATATACATGGCTGAAAACATCGATGCGTAGAGTACAGGAAAACCGGCAAAGAGTGCTCCCCCACCAATAACCAACCATACTTCGTTTCCGTCCCATACAGGACCAACTGCGTTGAGTGCAATTCGTCGATCCTCTTCTTCTTTAAAGAACAAATGTAGTGCGCCTGCACCTAAATCGAAGCCATCGAGAATGGCATATCCCGAGAACAAGGCTCCAACGACTAAGAACCACCAAGTTGGGTAATCGATACCTAAAAAAGTTGCCATAATTAATTGGTTTTAGGGTTAATAACTCCTGCAATACTTTCTTGAAGGGGACGCTGTTCTGTGCCAGATTCATCGAATGGCCCTGCCTGAATTTTTTTGTTCAGCAAGTAAAGGAATAAGGCGAAAAGCAAGGCATAAATTGCCGTGAACATGATTAGTGAAAAGAGCACCTGATTGGCAGTAACCGTAGCTGAGAGTGCATCGGAAGTTCGTAATAGCCCGTAAACGACCCATGGTTGCCGTCCCATTTCCGCTGCAAACCAACCGAACTGATTCGCCAACTGGGGTAAAATAACGGAGACTACAAACACCCAAAGCAACCAACGGTATTGGAATAATTTACCGCGCCACCAGAGAAAGGCACTGAAGAGGCTCAATCCAATGAAAAAGAGTCCAAATGCTACCATTAAGTGATAGAATTGAAAAACGGCATTGACGGCGGTCGGAATTTCATCGGCAGGAAAGTCGTTAAGCCCTTTAACGGGTGTGTCGAAGTTTCCGTATAGTAAAAAGCTCAGTCCACCTGGTACGTAGGGGCCATATACTTTTTGATTATCCTGATCGACCCAACCGAAAAGGTACAGGTGTGCTTGGTCTGTTTGATTGTAATGTCCCTCGAAAGCAGCCAGTTTAGCGGGTTGATTTTCTGCTACCCCTTCTGCTGAACTATGTCCGGTTACTAGTTGCAGTAAGGACGTGAAAATGAGCACAGATAGAGCTATTTTAAAGGCTTTTTGAGAGTGTTCGATATACCGACCTTTAAGCAAGTAATAAGCATGTACACTTAAAACGAGGAAGGCTCCGGCAATGAGAGCACCAATCCAAACATGTAAAATCCGATCGACGCTGGAGGGATTGAAAACCATCGCCCAAAAGTCGGTTATCTCGGCGCGGGCGTTCATCCCCTCTCCTACTATTTGGAAACCTGCGGGCGTTTGTTGCCAGCTATTAGCCACAACGATCCAAACGGCCGAGAACATAGAGCCGATCCATACACCGAGTGTGGCAATAAAGTGAACGATCGGTTTTACACGGTTCCAGCCAAAAAGAAGAACCCCCAGAAAACCACTTTCCAGGGCGAAGGCAAAGATTCCTTCGGCAGCAAGCGCAGAGCCAAACACATCGCCTACGTAACGCGAATAAGTAGCCCAATTTGTTCCAAATTCAAACTCCATAACGATTCCTGTGGCCACTCCGAGTCCGAAAGTAACTGCAAAAATCTTTGTCCAGAAGCGAGTTAGTTCCTCGTACAGTTTATTACCGGTTCGTAGGTACATTCCTTCCATGAGAACCATAAGTAGGCCAAGGCCAATGCTCAGTGGAGGATAGATATAGTGAAATGAAACGGTAAATGCGAATTGTATTCGCGAGAGTATTTCGACATCCATTGGAATATAGATTAAATAAAAATAAGACCTAATATCAGTTGCAAAATTAGGCTTTATGAAGAAATCGCCCCATTTATTTACGTTAAATTATTGTGCTTTCTAAACCAGGTAGATGTGTTGAAGAATAGCAATAAGGACGATGTTTGGCATAGAACTTCTGCCGGATTGTTTCTTGTTTTGCGGACTAAAACAGCATATCATGAATGTTCGCTTTCTCGTCTCTCTCAGGTTGGTTTTTTTATTGACTTTCGGCATTGGTTTGCCTCTGGTTTCAAGTGCTCAGTTATCAGAAAATGAAGATGATAGTGATTTTCGTGCGATTTGGTTTGGCTATGTGAAGAATGATTTCTTCTACGATACGCGTCAATCCTATTCAGCGCGCGAGGGTCATCTCATGTTGTATCCGAGAGAAGTACAGCTAGATGCGGAGGGGAATGATATCCATACGCGCGGGCAATTCAACTTTTTATCGATTCAGTCGAGGTTTGGGACAAAACTAATTGGTCCCAAAGCTTTTGGAGCAGAGGTAAGTGGTTTGTTGGAAGGAGCTTATTTTGGGCATACCGAAAGTGATGTGAATGGATTCAGGTTGCGGCATGCCTATTTGGAGATGGATTGGGGCAAGTGGAGTTTGTTAATGGGTCAGTTTTGGCATTTATTATTTGTACCAGAGGTTTTTCCGGGAACGATTTCGTTTAACACTGGTATTCCGTTTCAATTTTTTTCTAGAAATCCACAAATTCGCTTAAGCTACCAGCAAAATTCCATTCAGCTGATTGCAGCTGCCGCATCGCAGCGCGATTTTCCCGGTCCGGGAGGATATCAGGGATTAAGCAACTCCCTCCTACCCGACTTACATTTCCAGGCTCAATGGAAAGTTTCTGAACAGCTCTTATTGGCTTCCACTATTGGATATAAACGCACTTTACCTCGCCTGGTGAGCCTCAATAATTACAAAACCAATGAGAGTTTTGGTGCTTTTAACCTGAACAGTTTTGCTCGTTACCGCTATCAAAAGAGTTTATTTAAAGTTCAGGCACTATGGGCACAGAATGCCTACGACGGGCTCATGTTGGGCGGTTATACGGTAGCGAGTATGGTTGATTTGGAACGAGAGATACGATCGTATGTTCCGATTAATACTTTTTCGATTTGGGGGGAATGGGAGCATACCACTAGATGGGGATCAAGTGGGTTATTCCTAGCTTACAGCAAGAACATGGGTAGTTTTGAGTTACTGGAAAATCCTGAATTCTTAGGAGCATTTTCGCGGGGAGCGAATGTCGATTACCTCTATCGAATGGCACCTAGGGTAAGCTGGAATAGCGGAAAGATTCGTTTAGCGGTCGAAGTGGAATATACCGTTGCAGCCTACGCTACGAGCCAAGAGGATAATTTATTAAACCGCGATGCATACGGCCGAATAACCCATTCCTATCAGGTTGGTGTGTGGCGCTTCTTATTGGGTAGTTATTATTTTTTCTAGCAGACATTAGCACGATCCTGCCTTCCAGTTTGATGGGGAAAATGCGAGAATATCAGTGCTTTATTCTTCTAATTCTGACCAGTTCTGAGTTTTTTTCAAAGCTTGGTTGAATTCTCTTACCAGCCTTTTCATGATGCTATGAACCGATTCCTCTTCGTTTATAATAGCCGCGATTTGACCGATTTCCAGTTCCCCTTCTTCTGTATCGCCTTCGAACATTCCCATTTTTGCCCTACCTCGACCAAGCAGTTCGCTTAGTTCATCCTTGTTGGCTCCTCTTTTCTCAGCCTGGTCGATTCGTTCGAAGAAGGTATTTTTGATTAGTCGAACAGGAATAAGTTGCTTCAAACTTAAATGGGTGCTTCCTTCTACCGCTTTTAAAATTTCATTTTTAAAAGCTTCATGCGCCGATGATTCTTGCGCAGCTGCAAATACGCTTCCCATTTGCACGCCGGCTGCACCCAATTGCATGGCAGCCAGGATCGCTTCGCCGGAACCGAATCCACCTGCGGCGATGATTGGCACGGAACTTTTATGACGAAGACTTTGCAAGAGCACTAAACTGGTTGTTTCTTCTTTCCCATTGTGTCCTCCGGCTTCAAACCCTTCGGCTACTATGGCATCTACACCCGCCTCCTCGCATTTAGACACCAATTTTGAATTGGCAATGACATGAGCTACCTGAATACCATGATCTTGCAGATGGCGGGTCCAGATTTTCGGATTCCCGGCCGACGTAAAAACGATTTTGACTCCTTCCTCAATGATGATTTGGATAATTTCTTCGATGTTGGGGTAAATAAGCGGAACGTTGACACCAAATGGTTTTAGAGTTTGCTCCTTTGCTTTTTGAATGTGACGGCGCAACACATCGGGATACATCGATCCTGAACCGATGAGCCCGAGGCCTCCGGCATTGCTGACTGCTGTTGCTAATTTATAACCGCTACACCATATCATTCCTCCCTGAACAATGGGATACTTGATATTGAACAACTTAGTGATACTTGACTGCATGCTTTTTAATAGGTTTTTTAGTAGTTTGAACTTAGGGAAAATAATTGAATTTTTGCAGCGTTTTTGCCATGCTTAGCAAATTGAACCAGTTTGAGAATTCTTTACTTCATCATAACCCTTTTTTTTCTGTTTACTGCAAACGATGGCTTTGCACAAGGCGATGGTTTTCTTGAGATTGAGGGTAAGTTTTCGGTTTTTGATGGCAAGCCGGAAAGTTTGATTATCGAAGTTTATGAAGGGCAACAGCGAATTGAGCGCTTCGATTTGGGAAGTGCACGGAAATATAAATTAGCTTTCGATTTCGGAGTTGTTTATCAGGTAAAGTTTCTGCACGATGGAATGGTTACCCAACTCGTTGATGTTGATACCCGATTACCTGTTGATATTCAAGATAATACTGATTTCCCTGCTTTCTCTTTTGATATAGAGCTTTTCCCTCGGGAAAATGGAGTCGATTATTCTGCGCTCGACCACCCGATTGTGTTTATTCAGTATAGTGCCAACATCGATCATTTTGATGCTAATTATCAAGCCTATGAGGACTTGGTGGAGAAGTACACAAAAAATGTCGATGAATTGGTTTCCTCTGAACCGGAACCTGCAATGGACAAGCGGAAAGCTTATGATGAAGCGATTAAACAAGCTGATGTCCTCTTTAAGCAGGAGGATTTAAAAGAAGCTAAAAAGTTTTATCAGCAGGCTCTCTATTTCCTCCCGGCTGAAGCCTATCCAAAAAAACAAATTGTGGCTATCGATCAGTTGTTTATACAACAGCACAAATTAGCTCAAGAGCAGGCTAAACGCGAGGAAGAATATCAAGATTTAATCGATGAGGCCGATAAATTATACAAGCGCGATCAATTCGACGAAGCTCGAAGCTTGTATGCCAAAGCAAAAGAATTAAAACCGAACGACGAATATGTCCTGTACAAATTAGAAGATATTCAAGCCGTTAAAGAACTAAAGCAAAAAGACGATGAATACTTACGCTTGGTTAACGAAGGGGATAAATATTTTGAACAAAAGGAATACAATGAAGCTAAAACAGCTTTTTCAGGTGCTAATCAGCTAAAACCCGATGAAAAATATCCACCACGAAAACTAGCTGAAATTGAGGATTTATTGAAGCGCGAAGAACAACTTGAGAAACATCAGGCAAAGATTGATAAAGCTTATAACGATTATTTGCAAGCGGCAGATCAACAGTTTCAGCAAGGAAACTACGAAGAAGCCCGTCCTAATTACCTCAGTGCCTCCAACATTAAACCCGAGGAAGCTTATCCCAGAAAGCAACTTGCTGCTATCGATGAATTATTAAACAATGCCAGCAAAGAAGCAGCTTTAGCCCGAATCAATAAAGAGCGATATCAGGCCTTAATTACTTCGGCCGATGCTTTTTTCAGCAAGGAACAATATCGGGAAGCTCAAAAAGATTACGAAGAAGCGGCCGGATTATTTCCTGCAGAAGTGTATCCCCCTTCGCAAATCGCTAAGATAAAGCAGCTTTTGGCAGAGCAAGCTGCGGCTGAATCGGTTAATCAGGAAAAGGAGGCGGCCTATTTGTCGGCTCTCAAGCAGGCCGATAATCAGTTTGCACAACAAGCTTACTTATTGGCTCGAAAATCCTATCAGGCGGCACTGGAAATTAAACCGGGCGAGAGCTATCCGAGCGAACGCATAGCTGCCATCGACCAGCTTTTGGAAAATGAGCAAGAGGCTGCTAAACAAGCTCAATTATTGGAGGAGAATTATCGAAAACTGATTAGCCAGGCAGATCAGGAATTTCAGGCTAAATCATGGAAAATGGCCCAAAGTACCTACCAAACCGCCCTTTCGTTGAAACCCAATGAGCCTTATCCTACATCGCAATTGGATAAAATCGAGACCTTTTTAACGGAACAGCTCGCGATGCAGGAATTGAGCAGGCAGTATCAAGAGTTAGTCGGATTGGCCGATGCAAAATTTTCCGTTAAAGACTATCCAACTGCCAGGCAATACTACGAGGATGCTTTGAAACTTAAACCCGAAAAACCGTATCCTGCAGAACGCATCAAGGAGATTGACCGGCTATTGCTTCAGCAGCAAGATGCATTGGCTGCTCGAGAGGCTACCGAAAAGGAGTTTGAGCGAGTGCTTACCGAGGCAATAGCTAAAAAAAAGCAAGAAGAGTGGGATGCTGCGATCCGACTTTTCAAGCAAGCGCAGGAATTACTTCCTCAGCGACCTGAACCACCTAAACACCTCGCAGAGATTGAACAGTTTTTGTCCAATCGCGAGAAAGCTATTGATCAGGAGTACCAGGGATGGATTACCCTGGCCGACCAAGGTTTTGAAGCGACCCGTTATTCTGAAGCGAAAATTAATTATCAGAAAGCATTGGAAATAAAGCCCGATAAGGTTTATCCTAAGGAGCGTATTCAGCAAATAGAGGATCTTCTTCGATCGCTCGCCGAAGAAAAAGAAAATGCTCGATTGCGTGAGGAACAATATGCTCAAGCCATTGCTGAAGCAGACATTAAGTATCGGGAAAAAGGGTATTCAGAGGCTTTAACGTTGTATCGGAAGGCATCCACCATCAAGCCAAGCGAAAATTACCCGAAAGAACAGATAGCTGCGATTGAATCCTTGCTGGCTAAACAGCAAGCAGCTGAAAATGACTTAAAAAGGATTGATGCGGCTTATGCTTCGGCTGTAGCGAAGGGCGACGACTTCTTTTCGAGGGATTCCTATTCGGAGGCGGTGACGGCCTATCAAGAAGCCTTAAGTTATAAACCGAAGGAACGATATCCTTTGCAGCAGATAGAAAAGTTGGAAGAACTTTTAGCCAGACAGGCGGCTGCAAATGCTGAACAATTGCGGCTAAAAAATCGATACGACGATCTTGTTTTTAGTGGAGATCAAGCCTTTGAGATTCGCGATTATGAATTGAGCAAACGGAAGTTCAAAGAAGCCCAGAGTATTTTTCCTGATGAGCCCTACCCTGCTCAACGTTTGAAAGACATCGAGGCAGCCATTGTGCACGATCAGGAGATGGCAGCTAACAAGGAACTCGATGAAGCGTATCGAGTTAGCTTATTAAAAGCTGACAAGTCGTACGAAAAAGAGGCATTGGCCGATGCCTTGCATCATTACAGGACTGCTTCCGAATTAAAGCCAGCCGAAGCATATCCGAAGGAAATGATACAAAAGATTTTGGATTTTCAGCAAAAGGAGCGTGAATTAAAGCTTGCCACCAACGAAGCGAATTCGCGATACGAAGAGCTTATTTATTGGGCCGATTCTTTATTCAATACAGCTCGTTATTATGAGTCCCGTTCACATTATGAGCAAGCCTCCACTATTTTGCCCGAGGAGGTTTATCCTAAGGAACGAATGAAGGAGATTGATTGGTTGCTGCGCGAGAAGGATATTGCTAGCAGGGCTCCGGAAGATGCAAATGATCCTTATTTTGAAGCCATACAAAAGGCCGATGAAGCATTTTACGAAGGTGAATTTAGTGTGGCTCGTTTTTACTATCGCAAGGCCTTGGCCGAGCGACCTTTGGAGTCTTATCCAGCCGATCAGTTGGAGCTAATTGATTCGCGCTGGAAGAATCGGCATTTGGCCAAGCTAGAGCAAGATTATCGGCAGAGCATACAGTTAGGCGATGAACATTTTCGGGAGGCAGAGTATCCGGCTTCGCGCTTTTATTTTCGAAAAGCGCTGGGTATTAAGCCCGAAGCTAAGTATCCGAAGGTTCGTTTATCCGATATTGAAGATGCCTTGCGATTGCGGAAGATGGATGAGCGTTTTGCTGAATATGAGCGCTTAATGGCCCGTGCCGAGGCTGCGGTTTTGGAAGAAGAATATGCCGTTGCTGAGTTTTACCTCGATAAAGCCAGTCGGGTAAAAGGGAATCAGGTTGACCCACAAGAGCGGCTATCCGAAATTGAATCGATTAAGGAAGGATTGAAGCAAGATGAATTAAATCATCAGTTTAAGTTGGCTTTGGAGAAGGCCGACGAGCATTATTTACATGAAGATTTTAACTCGGCCCGATTCTTCTATAAGAAAGCACTGGAGTATAAACCTTCCGACAGCTACACGCGCCAACAATTAGAGGAGATACAGCGCTACTTCAATCCCGATGTCGGTTCTTCGCGATAGATTGGCCGTGCCTGTTTTGCTTGCTCGAGCTTCAAACTCCCAGCCCAGTTGCGTTTCAAACAAGGCTCGATGGAAAAGGAAAGTTGGATTGACGAAGCAAATTATCACTCTTTTGTTTTTGTAAAGTTCTTATTAGTAGTTTCTTAGGTGTGGTTTTTATTTTTTTGAACCTTCTGTTTGTGAAATGAAAATATTTTTACTTTTGGCACGATTTAAACAAACTATTCCATACACCCTTTCGCACTGTTATGAGTAAGAAAAAGCTCATTGTATCGTACAAAAAGTTAAGCCAGGAGCTCCTGGATACTATTGCTGAAGCTTATCCTGAAGGCTTTGAACACCTAATCAAAAAGTTTCCTAAAAACGCCATGGAGCATTTTTATGCTTTTCCCTTCGAAACAGATGATGCTTCCTACCTTATTAAGGTTGATGTACTGATTGACGGTGATTCCGATGATTCCGATTCCGACAATGTTTTTGACATCGATATTCCAACTCCTTCGAAGGAAGTGCTGAAAGCTGATTTCGACGATGAGGATGAAGAAGAAGAAGAACCTGCTTACGATAGTGGAATAGACGACGATGATGAGGAGGACGACGACGAGGATTATTAGTAGCTCGCCTTTCAATCATTTTTTTAAGCTTCACCACCCTATCTGTGCAGAGAATTAATTATTCTTGCAAAAAATATCGTCATGAGCAAGAAATTTTGGGTTATTGTCATCCTAAGTCTATTATTTCAATCGGGTTATGCCCTTGACCCTCCTACTCCGGATTTTATTCCCAACCGAACTCTCGGTGGATCGAAGTTTCATCTTGGATTTTTCGCTGGACCTAATTACTCCAATGTGGTGCTCTCCGGCAAGTATTTTATCTCCGATAGTTATTTAGCAACAACCGATTTCACTTTTTTACCTCATTTTGGTTTAGCCGGGATTTATCAGCATACCGATAAGTGGAGTTTTCAGCTCGAATTAAATCGCGAAACAAAAGGAATGGCTTATACCGATGTGCTTTATTATCCGGTTAATGGTATGCAACTGAATACTCAAATTAACAATCAATTGCGCTTGGATTATTGGACGGTTCCTTTCATGGCAAAATATCATGTGGGCAGGGTTGTAATGACTTATTTTGAAGCGGGTCCCTACTTCTCCTACCTGAATAAGGCAACTGAGCAAGGAGCACTTAAAATTCAAGGCATTTCCCCTGTTTCCAGCTCGATTGAAACAAGGAACGAAGACTTTGAGTTTTCACGTAGCGCTGAGTACACTCATGATTATGGTTTTGCTGTTGGATGGGGTATTATTGTCCCGCTTAGTAAAGGAGTTTGGGGGCCTACTACCAGCATTTATGCCAATGTGCGCTATGGACAGGGTTTTCGAAACTTGTATGTGGGTCGGGAAGCAGAAGAGCTCAACGATGTTGAGTTATTGATTGGTTTCGAACCGGAAGAAATTGACCCCCGCTATGAAGAGAATAATATTCGTTCCCAGCAGCTTACCATCCGTTTTGGCTTTGTAATGTCGATTTAATCATCGGCTGAACCAACGTCTTTTTTGCCTGAAATCCGGACAATCGAGCTTCTTGGGTTCTATCGGTTTTCTTGGGTAGAATTCAGGTTGCGGATACTCCGTCCTTTTTTCTTGAATGGGTGTAAACTCTTTACTCCAAATTGGCTCTTCGCTCTCCGACGATTTGATCGTTGCTTTTCTTTCTGCGATCATTTCCTTTTCCTGGATGAGTTCCTGCCCCGACACCTTGTTACTTTGGTAAACAACTTGAAAACCATGCGGTAGCGCCTTAGCTTCCGCTTCCGTTTTGCAATTTGTTTGAAGGACGATTCGGAAGATAATCTCGTTGGAGTTCCAATGCGGAGCCAATTCGAATAAAGCTTTTAATCGATTTGCCAGCAAGTCGTTATAATTCGTAATCCAGTCTTCTTTTCGAACCGGATAAGCGGTAAAAACCAAGTCGATTCGAAGAATTTGTTGATTGCGTAGGATATCGTCGAAATTGGCGGGAATGTCCAGCTCATAGTTGGCATATTGAGTGTGAAGAAATTGCGCAGACTCATCGTTTTGTTCGTAATACCGACCTACTTGAGCCATTTCAAACACAGCTTCTAGCTCTTCGATGTTATGTTGGGGATAATTTAGCCAATCGGCAAGGAATTTTGGGTTTAAAGCATCGTCGGATTGAGCGTAGAGAATGCCACTTCCTAACAGGAATGCTAGGAACATAAACCTCCGTAAAAATCCAAGTTGATGACTCATATACAAAATTGATTTCAGTTGAAAAATCAGCTTTACAAATTCAATCCTGTAAAGATAGAACAAAGCCTAAAGGATGGAAAAAGTTTAGTCGGATTCAATCAGGATTTGCATTTCAGAAATTACTACATTAGCCCATCGGAAAAAAGCTCACGCCTTTGTCACTTGTCAATGCCATCGGCATGATATACGTAAAAAGGTGAGTTTACCGCGTTGCTAAGGCAACGGAAACTGTGAATGCCAGATAATGCTCAAAAATAGATTGATTATGCAGTTTAAACGAATCTTGTTTTTTCTTCTGTTCGTAAGTTCCGCTTATGTGTTACCTGCTCAGTTAACTTTAGGAACTTCCCCAACCTCTTATTATTTTCTGGGCAGTTACGACAACAATGTTCATCTCGGATTTAATATTCGAGGCGGACTCGATTACGATCGCTTTCAAATCGATTTAGGCTTTTCTTATTTCTTACCGGTTATTTCCAAGGTAAATACAGTTGCCTACGAGATTAATCCAACTGCACTTTTCCGGCAAAGTATTCCTATCATTAATTCGGTCGATGGTAATTCTTTCGAAACCAGTCTGCAATTCAATTATTTTATTTACGGTCAACCCATTGGGGGCCGAGGGTTCTATGGTTTTATTGGAACAAGTTATTTTGTGTACACGCAAAAGAACAATTTAAGTTCATTCGATCGGATGAAATACTATTCCGATGAATTTATCGACAAGGCGCAAAGTACAACCGGTCAAATAACGTTTGATTTTGGAATTGGAGGGAAGCTTCCTCTTCGGAATAAATCCCTTTTTGCAGAGTTTCGCTTTGCCATTCCAACCGATCCGTATAAGGATTATGGTTTAGCCGTAAGCACGACCAATTATCTTTCATTAACCACTGGTGTTCGCTGGCACTTGGTAACTCGCAAGAATCGTTATCAAATTATTTCGAATCGTAAGGCTAGAAGTCGTTTTCTTCGATAGGGCCAATTAACTCTCCTGCATAATCAGCCGTTGATTGGACATTGATTTGGTGAATCGGTCCGTAATAATAAACATTTCCTCTTCCTTCGAGCTTAAGTGATAAGAGATCCGTTGGTTTGATATGTAAATTTCCTGTAGTTTGGTGGTTTAGGTATAACTGACGGTTTTCGAAGTGGCGTGCTTCGTAAATTCCATTTCCAAAAAAATAAGCATAGCCCAGAACCGATTTACCTTCAATCGTATATTTCCCGCTTCCTCCATTCAGGCTGATGGATGTTTTGAAAGCATTGATTAAAAGGTTTACATCATTGATTCCGCCGTTGAACGAAAAACTCACACTATCGGTGTGCAAAGTATCTGTCATTTCCAGGCTAATGCTTCCCGGAATGGTCCATTCATGAATTGCATTGCTTCGAACAATGAGTTGCACTCCGGGAAAATCGTTCCGTAAAAAACCGCAACGATTATGATTCCTGAAAGTAATTTTTCCTTCCTCCTGCGCATAATCGATAAAACTCAGATTATGCTCTCCTCCACGGATTTCTACTTCGCACAGAACGGTATCTGGAATCCAAATTACATCGAATACGTCGTGGATTTCGATGTGCCTGATTCCTTCCAGCGATACTAGTTCCGACGAAGTTTTTCCTGCTGGGTGTAAACAGGTATTTTGTTTGCAGGCTATTAGTCCCAGCAACAGGAATCCTCCAAAAAGTAATCTTAAAAGCATTCAGTAAGGATAAAAGTGGTTTCAAAAATAGGGAAAAGCCTTGGTCTATTCTACCCTTCGTGGCTAGTAAAACGATGGGGCTTGAATATTCTTTTGCAATGCTTATTTTTGGTTGACTATACGCAGGATTATGGAAGAGAAAAAAATGGGTTTATGGCATTGGGCCGGAGTAGTTTTCCTGGGGTTTATTATTGGCTCCGGTTTTTTCATTTATCATAAGTATCAGAAAATATTTGGGCCCTCCCTGAGTCTTCAGCATTATCCCGATGAGTATTTGCTTGTTCCGAGTGAGGCTAATTTAGAGGATGTTTTGCAGGTGCTCGACTCGTTTCAGGTGGTTCCTGATATAGCTCTTTTCAAGTGGGTTGCAAAGCGAAAGAATTTAGATGAAACCCTTCAGAGTGGAAGATATTTGCTGGTTGATGGCATGAGTTTGAACGGATTAGCCAATATGCTTCGCAGCGGACAACAGGAAGCAGTAAAGCTTACCTTTAACAATATCAGAACTAAGGAACAGTTAGCCAGCAGGCTTGCCAGTCAAATTGAGCTCGATTCGGTAAGTATTTTGAATCTTTTTCGCGATTCCAAATATGCCGCCAAAGTAGGCAGCGACACCTTAAACTTTTATGCCCGATTTATACCGAATACCTATTTGGTTTATTGGGATATCGATCAGCGGGATTTAGCCATTCGGATTGAGCATGAATACGATCAATTTTGGACCCAAGAGCGCAAGCAACTTGCCGAAGAAATTGGTTTGAGTCCACAAGAGGTAATTATCCTGGCTTCGATTGTAGAAGAGGAAACGCTTAAGAACGATGAAAAAGCGCGAGTGGCCGGAGTTTACATGAATCGATTGAATAAAGGGAGGCCTTTGCAAGCCGATCCGACCGTAAAATTTGCTTTGCAAGATTTTGAAAAGCGGCGCATAACGAAAAAGGACTTAAAGTTCGATTCGCCTTTTAATACCTATTTATATCCCGGCCTCCCTCCCGGTCCTATTCGGATTCCATCCATTTCCAGTATCGATGCTGTGTTGAATTACGAGCGTCATAAGTACCTTTATTTTTGTGCTCGTGAGGATTTTTCCGGTTACCATAACTTCGCAACTACGCACTTACAGCACATGGTCAATGCGCGGAAATACCATCAGGCACTGAACAAAAGAAAGATCTACAAATAAATTTTCGGTCTTTTTGAAAAAAAATGCAACCTTTTAGAAAGTCCTCCGTCTAGGGGCTGAATCGCTTGTAAATATGGATCTATCGAATCAGGAAACAGCCCAAAAAGTCATCAAGCAATGTTTGGACGGCGACCGAGTAGCACAGCAAGCATTTTACAAGCATTTTTATAGCCTGGCCTTGGGTATCTGTATGCGTTATGCTTCGGATGTCAACCAGGCTAAAGATATGATGCACGACGGCTTCATTAAGGTATTTGCGAATATGTCGGGTTTCAAATTTAAAGGTTCTTTGGAAGGTTGGGTTAAAAGGATTTTGGTCAATAATGCCTTGGATACAATTCGCAACAACAAGCGGTTTATAGCCACTGAAATAGAGGAAGTATTTGGGCAAGAGGAGCCGATCGATCCTTTTGGAATAAGCGATGAAGAGATTATTCAGGCCGATGCCCGACTAATTGTTGAGCTTATTCAGCAGCTACCGAGAATGGCCCGTGTGGTGGTCAACTTAATCATCTTTGAGGGCTATTCTCATCAGCAGGTAGCGGATGAATTAGGGATTTCGGTCTCGAGTTCAAAGTCAACTTATTCGCGAGCTCGCCAGAAATTAAGAACCTTATTTTACCAAAATAGAATGCATAATGAATGAGGATAAAAAAATGAAAGAACACGAAGATTCCTCTTTTGAAAGTAAATTACGAGATCGGGTTAAGAACCTAGACTACGAGTATCAACCCGAAGATTGGGCGCGGTTGGAGAAGGATTTACCTCCAAAAGCTCCGAGTGCACCGTCGGTAATTAAATCATCTCTATGGCCTTGGGCTGCAACGGTAGTTTTCTTGGCGGGTATGATCGCAACGATTCTCTATATAAATCGACCGGAAGGATCAAGTATAACTACCCCTCTTGTTGAAAATGCGGATTTCAATCAAGAGTCTATTCAGCCTAAAGCAATTGACGATTCCATTTCAACTCCTGTTGTTACACAGGAGCAAGATGAACCTCTTCGTCAAGAATCGGTTTCGAGGACTGAGAGCGTTGCAGCAGCGCCTGCTTCCGACGGCGACACGACCACTCCCCCATCTCCATCTGCAGAGAAAAGTCTGAGTTCCGCTTCGCATGAGGCTAAACCGATCGAGGAACCTGAAGCTGACCAAGAAATAGAAAAAACAGCACCCAAACCGCCCGATGCACGCTTTAGCCTGAGCCTTGCTTCCGGTTGTGCGCCGCTTTATTTGAACGTTTATCCGATAGAACAAGCCGATAGTATCCGCTATCGTTGGGAGACCTCCGATGGTCAGATTTCCAAGCAGATTCTCCCGGAGTTTCATTTCCAGGAACCAGGAGAATATACAATCAAGCTAGTTCTAAGCTATCCTATTTCAGGTTTAACTGCTGAGTATGAATTATCTACTCCAATTGAAGTTTATCCTACTCCAACAGCAGAATTCACTGTTCTTCGCGATGAATTCTACTATTCCTTTACGCCACAAGAGGTAAAAGAAGCGCATCAGTTTACCTGGTTTATTCATGGAGATAAGCGTGAAGGTCTCTATCAGATGGAGGAGCAGCTCGTTCGGAATGGTTTATACCTAGTTAGTTTACAGGTAAGTAATGCTTTCGGATGTGAGAGTGAATCGTCCGATACCATTGAGGTTAGGATTATTCATCCGATTTATATGGGGAATGCTTTTACACCCGATGGCGATGGCGAGAACGATGTTTTTGGTCCATTAGCCGATTACTTGCAAGAAATGGAATATTTACTCGAGATTTATTCCCGAAACGGTGGTTTGGTATTTCGTTCACAGGATCCGAATGAACACTGGAACGGATTCGTTCAAAGCACGCAGCAACCTGCATCGGAGGGCTTTTATATTTGGAAAATCTACACCGAAGACCGCTACGGAAACCGTCAGGAACGAGCGGGGGATGTATTCTTATTTCGCCATCAATAGCAAGCTAGAGTTGGTTTAATACCTATTTTAAAAGCACAAACAGGAACCCTTGGATAGGCGTTCCTGTTTGTTTTTTATGGACTTGACGTTTTATTCGACAAGTAATTATTTTACATAGTTTCTGTTTGCGTACAAAGCTCCACGGATTGTTTCTTCGAGGTTTTCTTTGGCCATGAAAATCATATCGATTTCCATTGGTATGACTCCCGGTTTGTTGTTAAGTAAGGCTTTTGTTACTTTATCTAAAATGGATATATCGCCATTGGCGGTGGCATAGATATTTTCGTAATGAGCACCCGAAGCAATATTCACTTCCCGAAGAACTTGATTCCTTTCCAGATCTCGGTAAAGGATGGTTCCTTGAATGCTTACTTCGCGTCGTTGCAAATATTCTTTCACATGACAAGTGACGGTTTTGAACTTATCGATTTTGATATCGTTCCCGAGGCTATCTTTCATCACGTTTCCGTTGCTATCGAGCACGTATTCCCAGCCGTCTTGAATTTCCTTGGTTACTGTATAAGCTTTCTCTTTTTCTTGACGGGGCGATAAGTTAATACCTGTAATTTTGATTTCGACCAGCACATCTGGATTCATCCGTTTTTCCGGGCCATGGTATTCTACCCAGGTCGTATTAAGTCGAGTTAAATCTTTGGGAATTAGAAAGTTTTTGAAAGCAGCGGGGAGTTTGAAAATGGTATAGTCGCCTACTTTAATTTGAGCATGAGTCATTCCTTTTTCCCTAGCTGCTGCAATTAGTTGATCGATGTTGGCATAATCGGAATAAAAATTCTTCACTTGAACAAAATCTTCATAAGCTAAGCGAGCATCGAATCGATTATTCTTTTTGAGGAGATTATTTCCTCTTTTGTAGAAATACTCGGAAGCATTCTCTTTAGCTTCGATTAATTCGGCGTCGTAATCGACGTATTCGAATCGTACGATTCCTTTTGCCGATTGCAGCGGGGTTATGGTTGAAACGAGGGTTTGTCTTTCTTTCAATCGGGAGAAAGCCTTGAATATTTCCATCCAACTATCAGGCTTATTTTCCTGTTTTAGGTATTTAATTTTCTCGTAATCGAGTCGTTTAGCGTTTTCGTAGGATTGAACAAGGATGGCTATGGTTTTTTCGTCTTTGGGTTTTTTTCGCAGTTTTTCCACCGATTTACGCACTGCCATATCGTAGTTTCCTTTTTTGTAGTAGCGTTGTGGTGTGTTGCAAGCAAATAAGATTGTGCTGGCGAGCAGAATCAACATAAAATTTCTCATGGTCGTTTGAGTTGAATTAAAAAAAATACCCGAAGTAAGTGTGCTACTACTTCGGGTATGTATTAGAACGATATGAGCGTAAAATTAGTTCTTTTTATTCAGATATTCAGCCACACTTAGTGCAGCAATTGTACCTTCGGCTACTGAGGTGGTTACTTGCCGGTATCGTTTTGCGATGCAATCGCCGGCGGCAAATACACCATCGATGGAAGTTTTCATTTCGGCATCGACCGGAATTTCCCCCCGTGAGTTGAGCGGCAGGATTTCTTTAAAAGCATCTGTTTTAGGAGTATATCCTATAAATAAAAACACGCCATCGGTTTTGATTTCCTGCTTTTCGCCCGTGGGAAGGTGTTCTACCAAGACCGATTCCAGGTTTAAGTTGCCCCGGAATTCACGAAGTTCCGATTGCATGACGAAATTAATTTTCGGGTTCGATTCTGCATCCTGAATGGCGTGTTTGAATGCTTGAAAATGGTCGAATTGGTGGACGATAGTAATTTTGCGAGCATGTTTGCTCAAGCTCACGGCTTCCTCCAGTGCTGAATTCCCTCCTCCAACGACCACAACCTCCTTATCGGTAAAGAACTCGCCATCGCAGGTTGCGCAGAAGGATATTCCTTTCCCCCGGAATTGTTCTTCGCCCGGAATGGGTAAGGTTCTGGGCACTCCTCCTGCTGCAATGATGATGGTTTTGCCTTTAAAAACCTGGCCATTTGCTAACTGGATAGTTTTGATATCGGATTCCAAATCGTAGGAACTGATGCTTACATTCGATTTGATTTTACAGCCAAAGGATTTTGCCTGCTCTTTCATGGTCGTTGCGAGGGCATACCCGCTGGTGGTGTGCACTCCCGGATAATTTGCAATTTCGTTGGTGAGAGTCATTTGCCCTCCAATAGCTCCTTCGTTAAGAATGAGGGTGCTTAGTTTCGCGCGTGAAGTATAGATGCCTGCTGTTAATCCGGCAGCTCCGGCTCCTAGTATAATTACGTCGAATGTTTCTTCCATGGTGATAGTGTTTAGTTCAAAAGAAAGAGGCTCAATCGGAAGGATTAAAGCCTCTTAATGTTTTGGCTAGTGCTTGTTAGCCTTGATAAATAGTTAGTTAACCCAGTTGGGCCTATTACTAATTGAATTGTGCGTCGAGAATGGATTCAATTTGTTCACGGCTTTGAATGCTGGTGGTTGCATCGACCATTTGTCCATTTTTATAGTAAACGGTAAAAGGAAGTCCCATGAAACCGCGACACATGGGAGCATTACGAATGGGAGCTGCTTCGGGTGTATCGAAAGCCATGGAATAGAACTTAATGGAGGGACGCTCTTCTTCGAGTTCTTCCATTGTTTCGTATACAGGAATACACATCGGCCCCATACGACCGCAGCATACCATTACTTGTTCGTTTTCTTGTATCAGTTTTTCTAATTCAGCAGCTGTTTCAATTTCGTGAATAGCAGTTCTTAGCATTTTCATGTTGTTTCAATTTTAGTTTGACGTTGCAAAAGTAAGCCTAAGCAAGCTTTACAGAAATTTATCAGCCTTCCGATAATCCAGCTTTTTTTATGGATTATTCCAGCTTTTCTTCAGCTGGTTTCTGATCTCTAATTGTCAGAGAACCTGTTATGCTATTCAGTTTCGTTCCGAATTTGTTTGTTAATGCGATGTTGTTTGCTGCATAATTGTTTGAAAATCTTTCATATGACATGTGTCAAATAAAAAAAGGCATTCGGAGAGTTTACCGAATACCTTTTCAAAATGTGGTAAGTTTAATGCTTAACTACTTGGAGCGAAGTATCGATTAGATGTCTTTAATGAGCGCACTGTTCTCGATAATCACTTTGTAAAAGTAACCGGCTCCGAAATCTTTATCTACAGCGAGTGTACCTTCGAAAACAACCGTGTCGCCCAGATTTACATAATCGTTGGTAGTAAGCGTCATATCGAAGTTTTTATCATGTACGTCGCCACTTCCGTCTTGAACGTGCACCCAATTGGTGTTCATGATTCGTTCGTTGAATTTCACGACGACTCCTTTTACTTTAACCAGTTGTCCGGCTAATTGCTCTTTGTCCTTGTAAATTTGCATGATGGTTCGTTCACCAGCTAGCGGTTCCAGATCAATTTCCATGGGACTTCCGGTGGCTGTTTTGGAATTATGAGCTTGGTCGAACCATTCTTTTTGCGGATCGATGGGTTGTTTACTGATTTTGTTCACAAAGTAAATTTCTTCGAATACACGGTCGAGTTCTTTACTGGTAAAGTTCTTCATGAGCATTGGATCGAGGTAATAGATAACATCGCCCATGGCAATGTCTTCCGCTTTATCGGTAGCAATCCAGAACTCATCGTATTTTTCTTTTACAAGAAAATACGAGTAAGAGCTTGTTTGTTGAATATCCATTACAGTCACCTCGTGGTTCGGATTTTCATCCTTCGCGGCGACCTTTTTGGGTTCGTTGGTAGAGTTACAAGCGGCCAGACCCATTAGCAGGATAAGGCTAAGAAAAGGAATTAATTTTTGCATAAGTAATTATCAATTAAGTGAATAGCTTGTTTGGTAAACGTGGATTCAAAGGTACATAAAATCGTAAGGTATGAAACGATTCCCGATGTGTTTAACATCAACCTTTTCGGCAGAGGTCGGTGAGCAGGTTTCGGTTTTCGATGGCAATGGCTCTGCCTTGAATTGTGATGACTTTTTCTTTTTCCAGTTCTTTCAGGAATTTAATGGCGCTTTCGATGCCGATTTGCGCAAAATCGGCCAATTCCTGTCGGGTTAATAGTTCGAGGACTCCTGAATTTTTAAACTCATCGGACGACAGGTACAGCAGAGCAGCTGCCAGTTTCCCTCGCATTTGTTTGGAACTTAACTGGTAAATAATCTCGATAAAGCGGCTTTCTAGTTTGAAGCTTTCGGTAATCAGGTTGAGGGCAAAATCGGGAAAATCGAGCAGCAATTGTTTCATTTCTTCCTTCTCTATCATGCACACGTGAGTTTCTTTGAGTGCCACCGCTGAAAAAGGATAAACAGGATCGACAAAAATGGAAGAGAAAGCTAGGTAATCGCCACCTTGAGCTAAGCGAACATTGATTTGTTTTTCTTCACCTGCTTGAATGAAAACCCTTACTAATCCATCGATTAGCAAGAGAACATGGTTGGCAAAAGCACCTTGCTTGCAGATAATCTCTTTGGGGTAATAGGTAACTTGAGTTCGTGTTTGCAGGATCTTGAGAATTTCGTCGGGGAAATGACTACAAGAAGCTGAATGATGGTTTAAATAAATCATATTGAACGTTCCATATTAGCATTCTACTAAATACCCTTCACAAAGAAAGATATTCTTAGATCTGTTTCACAAAATTCCATAACATGGTAAGAGCAATTACCGAGGCACGTTCGATATTTTGTTCTCGTTGAGTGCCAAGTTGGTAGTGTTCTATCGTCTGTTCTTTCTTGTTGCCCACTGCAATCCAAACTGTGCCCACTGGTTTTTCGTTGGTACCTCCATCGGGTCCGGCAATTCCGGTTACGGCAAGTCCCACCTCTACTTGAGGTTTATCGAGTAAGCCAAGTAACATGGCTTTGGCTACCTCAGAACTTACAGCACCATGTTCCTCAATTTGCGTTGGAGGAACCTGTAAGAGATTTGTTTTTAAATCATTATGATAGGCGATGATGGATCCGGCATACCATTCGGAGCTACCAGGTAATTGGGTTAGCTTGGAGGCTATTCGTCCGCCGGTGCATGATTCGGCCGTGGCCATTTTGAGCCCTTTTTCGCGTAAGACTTGGCTTAGGACTATTTCGATGTTGGTATCTTCGTAAGCAACAATATGTTCGGGTATTAACTGCTCGAGTGCTGAAATTTGCTCCTGAATAGCTGTTTCTATGGCTAACTTATCTTTTCCAACACTTGAGAACCGCAGACGAATTCGTCCAGGCGAAGGCAAATAAGCCAGTTTGATTGTTTTTGGAATGGCATCTTCCCAGGCTTCTACCTTAATAGCAAGTTGCGATTCCGATATTCCGTGTACTAAAATAGTTCGATGAACGATAAAAGGTGTGTCGAAGTACTTTTTCAATGCGGGTAAACCATCTTGTACCATGATATCTTTCATCTCATAAGGTACTCCTGGTAAACTGATGCACACAAAGCCATCTTTTTCAATCCACATTCCGGGAGCTGTCCCTTTTCGGTTAATCATTACCCTTGAATTTTCTGGGACCAAAGCTTGTTGCCGGTTTAATTCGTTCATGGAGAACCCTCGATTGTGAATAAACTGTCGCACCTGTTCGAGGACTTGTAAATTCTCATAGAGTTCAAGATTAAAGTACTCAGCGATTGCCTTTTTGCTGATATCATCTTTAGTCGGACCCAATCCACCGGTGAAGATTAGCAAATTGACTCGATTTTTCACATCGTCGAGAATCGATTTTATCTCGGCCGCATCGTCGGAGATGCTGTGGATTCGGTTGACAGCAATACCAATTTGATTGAGTTGGGTTGCCAGCCAGGTAGAATTGGTATCGACTACCTGACCAATTAGAAGTTCATCGCCTATGGTAACGATTTCTGCTTTCATGTAAAGGCTTTCTATTTTGGGTGTTGACGTTTGTATTCCGTTTCGAGGTGGAATTTTATTTCTGAAGCGTGCAGAGGGATGATGCTCTCCGGGCGATTGGGGAAGGCTGCAATTTTGATTTCATCTTCTTCTAGTTCTTTGAGCCAGGAGTTGAATTCGAAAAGAGGCATAGGTTCCGGTTGGTAACCGTCCCAGTCGTCGCTGCTAAACAGCGCTGCAAATTCTTTTTCCGGCCAAACGGGCAAATATTCTTGACCAGTGCTATCCTCCATCATGGCAAATAGTCCTTCGCGGGCTTGCAAAAGCCAAATTTCACCGAATTCAACCACTTTTTCTATCAGGTATTGATAACGAATAGGGTCTTCGGCTGTGTAGACAGATTTCATAGTTTGTATATTATTTTAAAAAATCACGAAGGGTTTGAAGGTATTTTTCTTCCGACTCGATATGGTGAGAATGGGTATTTCCTGAAAAGATGACTAATCGGGCGTTTGGTAAAAGGTTTTCATAGTATTGTGCGGTTTCAATGCTCACTTCGTCGAATTCTCCTACGGTTATTAAAGACTCAAAAGGTAGATCGCGTAAACTTGGGGTAAGGTCGGCATCCTGAAGCAGGCCGTTAATGGTAAATTCGCTTGGTCCCCACATGTATCCGTATAAGTCGGCGTTTATTTGATCGAAGCTGGTCATTAAGTTATCGGGCCACGGATCGAGGTTGCAGACGTGTTTTTGGTAAAAAACCATCATTGCTTCTTGATAAGCCTGAGAATTGAACACCCCACTTGCTTCGTGATCGCTAATTGTTTTTTGTGTTTCCGGAGGGAGTTGAGCAATTAAATTTGCTACATCGTTTTGCCACAAGGCGGTACTAAAATAGGGAGCCGAGAAGACGACTTTTTGCACTCCTTCTGGTTGATAATGATGCAGGTAGCTCGCAACAATATAACTTCCCCAGGATTGCCCCAGCAAGTAATACTTCTCCAGTTCCAAATGAGCTACCACTTGTTGCAATTCAATGATGAAGCGATTTGGGTCGATTGCTTCAACGGCCTGAATCGGATCGGATTTCCCACATCCAAGTTGGTCGTAAAAGATTACGGGGCGTTCATCGGCTAATTTTTGCAGGCCCAAAAGATAGTTATGTGGTACACCGGGACCGCCATGAACCACGACAAGGGGAGTATTCTTTTTATCCAGACCGAAGGCCTGATAATAAACGTTTCCTCCATCGACCGGAATGTATCCATCCTGAACCGACATATTATTACATGAACTCATCATTATTACGGATAAAATGAGACCTGATAAAAGGGATATGTTTCTTCTCATGCTTTGAAATTCAACTGGTTATTGAAGTGAAAAATGAAAGTCTATCCGAATTGGGATCGACTTAGACACGCCAGTAAAATTAGTGTTTGTTCATGAGCTTTTAAAGCAGGATTAGAAGGAATAATTTGAAATCGCGTATTCGCCAGCCCCTTGATGAATTACTGGGAAGGATTACCTTTGCGCCAAATTCAGAAGCTATGAAAAACCATTTAATTGCTCCGTCGATGTTGTCGGCAAATTTTGGTCAGCTCGACCGCGAAATTGACATGATTAATCGAAGTAAAGCCGATTGGTTTCATTTGGATGTGATGGATGGTTTATTTGTCCCGAATATTTCCTTTGGGATGCCCATTATCCAACACATTGCCAGTAAGGCAGTAAAGCCTCTCGATGTGCATTTAATGATTGTTCAACCTGAACGCTACTTGAAAGAATTCCAGCAAGTTGGCTCGAATATACTAACCGTTCACTACGAAGCGGTTACTCATTTACATCGATGCATTCAGGAGATTAAATCCCTGGGGATGAAAGCGGGAGTATCGCTCAACCCTCACAGTCCGGTTCATTTGCTGGAATCCATTCTTCCTGAATTGGATCTCGTATTAATCATGTCGGTTAATCCTGGTTTTGGAGGGCAAAAGTTCATCCCTCATACGCTTAAAAAGATTGAAGTTTTGCGCGAGATGATTGCCGTTAGCGGATCGAAGGCACTTATTGAGGTAGATGGTGGAGTCGACCAACAAACTGCACCTTTATTAGTGGATGCTGGAGCGGATGTTTTGGTTGCAGGTAGCTATGTTTTTGGCTCTCCCAATCCTGAAGCGACAATCCAAATGCTGAAGGAGTTGGCATGATGCGCGGAAACATTTTTCTAATTCCCAATACTTTAGGTTCCGATAATTGGCAGAGTGTACTTCCGGCCGATGTTGTAGCAAAAGTCGACACTTGCAAGCACTTTGCTGTTGAAAATGTTCGAACAGCTCGCCGGTTTCTTAAAAAGCTGAACCCGGAAATCGTTATCGACGACTTGTTCTTTTATGTGTTAGATAAACACACTCCTTTTCACGAAGTAGAAAAAATGATTCAGGTAATTCTCCAGGGTGAGTCGATGGGAATTATTTCCGAGGCCGGATGCCCGGGTATTGCCGATCCGGGGAGCGAATTGGTTCGGCTTGCACACCGAAATTCCATTCAAGTTATTCCATTGGTAGGTCCCAGCAGTTTATTTCTGGCCTTAATGGCCTCGGGCCTGAACGGACAATCCTTTGTTTTTCATGGATATTTGCCCATTCCGAAAGCAGAACGGCAGCGTGCTTTGCGAGAAATTGAGCGGAGCATCGAACAAAATGGGAGCACTCATTTATTCATTGAAGCTCCTTATCGCAACAATCCTTTGCTGGAGGATATCCTATCGACTTGTAAACCCGGCTTATTACTTTGTATTGCAAAAAACATAACCCTCCCCGACGAATTCATTGCCACTAAACCCATTTCGGACTGGCGGAAACAAAAGGTCGATTTACACAAACAACCAAGTATCTTTTTATTAGGTCGTTAATCGGCCAGATAGTACAGTGTGGAGAGGTTGTCTGGCACAAAATACCTCTTTGCGGTAGCTAGCAAGTCGGCAGAAGTAATCGACTCATAATGATTTAAATCCGTATTGATGAGTTCGATATCTCCCAGCATTTCGAAGTAACCCAGACTCATTGCTCTGTTCAGAGCGCTCGTTTCACCAAATCGGGTGTTTGATTCCAATTTAGTTTTCACTTTTGCTAATTCAGCTTCGGTGGGAGGAGCGGTGTGTAATCGTTCTAATTCTTTCCAGATAGCCTCTTTCGCTTTTTCCGGCGAAACGCCCTTCATGAGGATGCCCGAGATAATGAAAAGTCCCGGATCTTCATCGCCAGTGATCCAAGCATTGAGTTCGGAAAATAGTCGCTGTTTTTGAATTAGCTCCTGATACAATCGGGACGATTTGCCGGTAGAAAGGATATCGGATAAGAGGTCGAACTGGTAGAAAAGGGGATTTTTTCTTTCGCACATGTGGAATGCCATGTAAATAGCATCATAATCGACCTTTCGGTGTACCGTAAGAATTCGTTCTTCCTCTTGGATTGGTTCCGGCAAATAAGAAGAAGTTTCCGTTGTTTTTCCGGGTATATCGGCAAACCATTTTTCTACCTGTGCTTTGATTTGGGAGGGTTGAAAATTTCCGCTGATACTTAGAATGGCTCTTCCGGGTTGATAGAAACGGTCGTAGAAATCGTGGACATCATCTAAGCGAGCATCTTCGATGTGTCGAATATCTTTCCCTATGGTAGCCCATTGGTAGGGATGGGTGGTATAAGCCAGGGGGCGCAACAGAAGCCATACATCGCCATAGGGTTGATTCAGGTAGCGTTGTTTAAATTCTTCGATTACCACACCTTGCTGCACCTTAAGCGACTGCTGATTGATGTTCAGATGCATCATTCGATCGGACTCGACCCATAGGGCTGTTTCGATATTTTCGGCAGGAAGGCTTATGTAGTAATTTGTAAAATCGTTGTTTGTAAAAGCATTGTTTTCCCCTCCTACTTCCTGCACTACTTTATCGTAATCCGGAACATGCTTAGACCCTGAGAACATGAGGTGTTCAAAGAGATGAGCAAATCCTGTTCTTTCCGGGTTTTCGTGTTTGGCTCCCACCCGATAGAGCAAATTAACGTGCACTAGCGGCGTATGAGGATCGTGATTCAAGATTACGTTTAATCCGTTTTCAAGGGTATATTTTTCGTAGTTTATCATAGGTATGGAAATAAAAAAGGCAAGCCTTCGGTATTTTGGCGGGCAAAAGTACGAAAGAGCTTGCCTTCTTCAAGGTTTATCTTTAGAAGAATTTATTTTATGGGTTCATCATCTTCTGGTTCCGGGTTATCGGCGATGGATTGACGCATTTCGGTATCGGCTTCGATGTTCCGGTATTTCATATAATCCATAATACCGAGGTTTCCATTATTGAATGCCTGAGCAATGGATTTCGGGATTTCGGCTTCGGCGAGAATAACTTTAGCGCGTGCTTCTTGCGCTTTGGCTTTCATTTCCTGTTCATAAGCAATAGCCATTGCTCTGCGCTCTTCGGCTTTCGCCTGGGCAATGTTTTTATCGGCATTCGCCTGATCAATTTGAAGCACTGCTCCAATGTTTTTCCCGATATCGATATCGGCAATATCGATGGATAGAATTTCGAAAGCAGTTCCGGCATCGAGTCCTTTGTCGAGGACTAATTTGGAGATAGAGTCTGGATTTTCGAGAACAGCTTTATGTGAGGAAGAAGATCCGATAGAAGAAACGATTCCCTCTCCTACCCTTGCCAGGATGGTTTCTTCGCCTGCACCACCCACTAACTGGCGGATATTGGCTCGAACCGTAACCCGTGCTTTGGTAATGAGCTGAATACCATCTTTCGCAACGGCGGTAACCGGCGGAGTATTAATTACTTTCGGGTTTACCGACATTTGCACTGCTTCAAACACATCGCGACCGGCCAAGTCGATGGCGGTAGCCATGTTAAAACTTAGGTCGAGATTGGCTTTGGAAGCGGAAACCAGCGCATGGACAACCTTCTCGACTCGCCCACCGGCCAGGTAGTGGGCTTCCAGGTTATTGTGATTCAAATCGATTCCGGCTTTTTTACCTTCGATGAGGGCATTCACAATAATTGCAGGTGGCACTTTTCTCCATCGCATGAAAATAAGCTGGATGAGTGGCACACGCACATCGGAAAGAAGGGCCTGAAACCATAGGCCTAGTGGTACAAAATAAAAAAGTACCCATAAAGCAATTATTATCAGTACGATAACAACAGCGTAAAACGTAAGTCCTGTTAGCATAAGTTATATTTTTCGTTTAACAATTAATTTATTCGATAGAACCTGAACCACCTCTATAGGTTCTTTGGGGTCGAGGAATCCTGAAATGGATTGTGCTTCGATTGATTTTTCATTCACCATCACTTTACCGGCTGGTGCGAGTCGGGTGAGACAAATCCCTACATCACCGACTTTAAAATCTTCTTCGTCATGAGTATCGACTTTACTATCGATGCTATTCTTAAGGCCCAATCGATTCCAGGTTTTCGATCGAAGCGCATAATAGACCAACCCAACGATTAAAAAAATGCTTCCGGTAAGAAAGTAATGACCTATGGGAGGAGGAAAACTCTCGTAGGCAAAATAAATTCCGGCAATGATTAAAAGCAATCCGCCAATTCCGGCAATGGTCACGCCGGGTACAACAAAAAATTCGAGGAGAATCAGAAATACTCCAAAAACGATTAAAAGAATGATGGTAAGCACCATAGCAATTTTTCTTTGTTTGAATAGCGGAAAACTGACGGCTTTAATACGATTTTAAAGCCTCTGCTAATTTAATAGAATAAGCCTTATTGGGAGGGAGTTTTTCTTTAATTTTTGAAAAGATAATGCGTTTGCTCTCGGCAAGCTTAGTTTTGAAGGTGAGTAAGCTTCGTAATCAGATAGTCGAGCTGCTTTACCATGTTTTCAAGTTCCCGCCGGGCTGCTTCCTGTTCAGCTATTTCTTGCAAATATTCATTTTTCAGGATTAGCTCTTTGGGTTTCAATTCTTCAATGCTGTGGTTGAGGCTAACCAATCTTGCATCGATTTGGTCGATTCTTTTTTGATACAGCAGTATTTCTTTCGTAGGATGAATTAAGTCGTTCATGGATAACGAAAATTCATCCACTGCCCGATTCAATGCGTCTAAGTTTCCGCTCAAGGAATCGATATAGCTTTCTAGCTGAATAACAGCATCCTGCCTTCGATTCAACTGTTCAAGATAATCCGAAAGAAAGTTGCTTCTTTCTTTGACGAGCAATTGCTGTTCTTTTAAAAGCGCTATTTTCTTTTCCAAACTGTCTCGCTCTACCTCGGAACGAAAAGAACCAAAGCTCAATTCTGCTTGAGCGATTTCTTTTTTACGATGAAGGTACTCCAGTAAAACTTGCTGTCGAATTTGGGTGATCTTTAAAATGATTTGGGTCAACTGCTCTTTGGTTTGCTGCACATACTCATGGGGAAAACTGTTGCTGTTTTCAACACTGTCGCTCTCGGTAATTGGTTTCTTTTCCGGGTATTGAAAAGCAGCCCAATCGCTTAGCAGGCTATCCGGAACTTGATACAATTGAGTGTCTTGCGAGTTTATTAGGTAAAGCGAAAAACTCTCCGGCGAGTGGCTTCGGTTGCTCACCAACAAGAAATACGATTCGAGAGCCGGGAAAGCCAGGATTTCGTCGTAGGGTGTATTCAAAGGAAATCCAAGATTTCTGGGAGGGCTCCAGCTTTGTGCCAATGAATCGTAGTTGATTTCGTACAGGTCGAATCCTCCAAAACCTCCAGGACCATTCCATGCAAAACGGATCTTCCCATCTGTCATGAAGATTGGATTCAGAATTTGCTGATTTGGTAGGCACTCGAAAATACCGTTTTCTGATCCTTCGAGGAAGATTTTAGTCTGATTATCGTTCAAGTGGAGATCACGGCCAAAATGGGAGTTTAAGTTCAAGTGAAAATTAAGCTCCGAACTTATGGGGGTCTGATGAAAGGGAATGAGATTCTGTTGGAGGTAGGTTTTCAAATTTTCGCCTAGTTCGGGAAATCTCCATTCACCAACGAATGTCGCTGTTGGGCGCATACATTCTTGGGAGCGTTGCGAAAAAAACGTGGCGGCTGCTAAGTGTTCTTGAGCCTTTGTTTCTTTCAACTCACGAGCCGAGGCTCGCTCAACGAATCTTTCTAAGTAAGATGCAGCTTCGGATGGCTGATAATTAAGCAAGTATGCTTTGCCGAGAATGGCCAGATGTTTCGGTTGGAAATCATGAGCTCCGAGCCCATTGAGTAGTTGAATTGCTTTTTCAGGTTGTATGCTGAGTTCTGTCAGACACAGTGCATAGGCATACGTCATTGCCGGATCGGCCGGATAGCTTCGGTTCAGGCTCTCTAGTAGCGGAAGTGCCTGAGAATACTTTTGCTGCTTGATAAACTCTTGAGCGTTCGACCATTCCTGTATTTGTGCTCGGACAGGATTAGCCATTGCAAGTAGAATCCCTAAGGTTAAGGCGACAAAAATTCGAAATAACGGGAACGAAGACAATCCCATTGGTGGAAACTTTTAGTGGTTTAAATGATCGTTACTATGTCAGGACGAACTTAAAGAAAAGCAGGAATGGGCGCAAGATAAAAAAATGAGCTATTGAAATTGAAGCAGGATGATTCTATTATTTTTGCCGCGATACAACTTTTTCAGTTTGAATTTAGTTTCAAGGTTAAAACTTACGCAATGCATCATAGAATCATCGTTTATTTCTTTTTAGCGCTTATCCCAAGTAGTTTAATGGGTCAAATTACCAAGGAAGAATATATTGAAACCTACCGCGAGATTGCCATGAAGGAGATGGAGCGAACGGGTATTCCGGCCAGTATCAAGTTAGGGCAAGCCATATTGGAATCTAATTTTGGGAATTCTGATTTGGCCCGAAAAGCACGCAATCATTTTGGGATTAAATGCAGGCCTGAGTGGAAAGGCAAGACTTATTATCAGGACGACGATGAGCGCGATGAATGTTTTCGGCGTTACTCCAAAGTTGAAGATAGTTATCTGGATCACTCCGATTTTCTGAAGCGATCGAGGTATGAAGCATTATTTGAGTTAGATCCGCTCGATTACAAAGGTTGGGCATTCGGTTTAAAGAAAGCGGGTTACGCAACCAATCCGAAGTATGCTGAGTTACTTATTCGGGTGATTGAAGAGAATCAACTCTATCGCTACGATCGTGGCGAATCAGAATTCCTGGCATCGGAACAGTCTAATGAAGAAGTGGACGATATCGAAGCGGAGATGGACGATTTTTTTGAACGAAAAAAGCAAGAATCTCGTCGAGAATCACCCGAAGAGATAAGCGTACCGCAAAGTAGCCGGCGGACAATTCAGTACAATAACAACATTAAATACATTCTCGTTCGCGAAGGGGATACCTTTGAGTCCCTCACCGATGAACTCGACATGATGGCTTACCAATTACCCAAATACAATGAGCGGAACCAGCACGATAAGCTCGAACCGGGCTCCATTTTGTATTTGCAGCCTAAGCGCAACAAAGCATCTCGCGAGTTTCGCAGCCATGTGGTTCAGGAAGGAGAAAGCCTCTATTCAATTTCGCAGCAATACGGAATTAAGCAAGAGAAATTGAGAGCAATGAATCAGTTGGGAGAGCTGCAGGAACCCCAAGTAGGAAGCGTTTTAAACCTACGATAATTAGTTCGATTTAAAATCTTTTCCCGACGGTCTTTGGAATACTTGTAAATCGAAATCAGGAATAACCGCTAGAATATGGTCGAAAATATCCGATTGGATCGATTCGTATTCGGCCCATTCAATCCGGTTGCTGAAAGCATACACCTCGATAGGCAAGCCAAACTCGGTTGGTTGTAACTGACGGACAATAAGAGTCATATCTTGATTGATTCGAGGATGAATTCTCAAGTAATGCTCCAGGTATTTTCTAAAAGTACCGATATTGGTCATTTTACGTGAGCGATGAAAGCTAGCATTCGGCTCATTCTGTGCATCGGTAATTTCTTTTTGTTTGGCATTCACGTATTCGGTAATTAATTCCACCGAGCGATACTTCTCGATCATTTCCGGGCTGCAAAAGCGTACCGATGTCATGTCGATATTAACCGATCGTTTAATTCGGCGACTTTTCGACTCCTCCATCCCTCGCCAATTGCTGAAGGTATCCGAAACCAAGGCATAGGTTGGAATGGTTGAAATGGTTTTATCCCAGTTTTGAACCTTGACCGTATTGAGGGTGATTTCCAGCACTGTTCCATCGGCTCCGTGTTTGGGCATCGAGATCCAATCCCCTACCCGAACCATGTTGTTTGCCGATAATTGAATACTCGCAACAAAGCCGAGAATCGTATCTTTAAAAACCAACATGAGAATCGCCGCCATGGCCGACAAACCGGTTAATAGAGCAATGGGACTTTTCCCCATTAAGATTCCAATAATCCAAATAATCCCAACACCGTAGGCAATGATTTTAACCACTTGCAAGTAACCGGTAATGGGTCTGGATTGGCTTAAATCGCTTTGCTGATAAATGTTTTTCACTCCATTGAGCAGAGCGCTCAAGACTTGAAGGAGCAAGGCAATCATGAGGATATTGATACCGGATTGGAACACTCGCGTTCCTTTTTCCGGCAGATCTTGCAGGATAACAGGAGTAAAAACATACAGCACCATGAGGGGTGCAAAGTGTGCCAGTTTGTGAAACACTTTTTGCTCTAGTAAGATATCGTCCCAACTCGAGGTTGTTTTACGAACGATTTTTCCAATAAAATTAACGAGGAATTTTTTGGAGACATAGTCAGAGATCCAGGCAAGGATGGCTGCGAGGAGCAACCAGATTAATAATTCGGAGTATTGAATGTATTTTACATCCAGTCCGAGTTCCAGAAACCAGTCTTTTAGTCCAAATAAATTCTCAATCATGCGTTTAGGCTTTGTTTAAAAAATCGGAGATAAAATCATTTTGTTCCATTTCTTCCGCAATACTGGTAGAGGGACCATGACCGGGGTAAACCTTGGTATCTGCCGGCAAGCTAAGTAATTTTTGAGTAATGCTCTGCATTAATACATCGTAATCGCCACCGGGCAAATCGGTGCGCCCAATGGTTTGTTTAAACAGGACATCGCCCGAAATTAAGATTTTATCTTTTTCCGAATAGAAAGCAACGGACCCGGCGCTATGCCCGGGTACATGGATTACATCGAGGCTCGATTCTCCAAATCGCACAGTTCCCTGATCCATTAAAATTGGTGCCAGATAGGGCATTTGGTTGAAATCGAAACCGTAGCTGGCTGCAAAGTCGGCTGCATGATCAATCAAATGCTTCTCTTCGGGATGGTATTCGAGGGAAAGGCTAAAAAGATCGCCAAAATAGCTGCTCCCAAGTATGTGGTCTACATGTCCATGAGTACAAATCATTTTCTCGACCTGAAGGTGGTTTTCCACAATAAATTGGACCACCTCATTTTTTTCAACATCGGAATAGGACCCCGGATCAATCAGAACGGCAGCTTTTGTTTCATCCCAAAGTAGGTAGGTGTTTTCCTGAAAAGGATTGTGCGTAAATGTTTTAATTTGAATCATAGCTTTAGATTTTTCCCGGCAGAAAAGGTACAAAGGAGAAATGTCCGTGTTCTTCTCTGGCGATAGAGGATTCTGATATTTTATGATAAACTGTCATGGTTTGAAGCTTCGAAGCTCCGATAGGAGCCACCAACTTCCCTCCTATTTTAAGTTGCTTGATTAATTCGTCGGGTAAATTGGGTGCGCCAGCTGTAAGCAGGATTTTATCGAAAGGAGCATATCCGGGTAATCCGAGGTAACCATCGCCCCAAAACAAATTCGGCCGGTACCCCATTTGAGTAAGGAGTTTACCAGCCGAGAGGTATAAATCTTTGTGTCGTTCGATGGAATAAACACTGGCTCCCATTTCCAGCAAAATGGCGCATTGATAACCGGAGCCGGTCCCTATCTCGAGCACTTTATCGCCTTGCTTTATATCGAGTAAGGAGGATTGGAAAGCAACCGTGTAGGGTTGTGAAATGGTTTGACCGGAGGAAATTGGGAATGCTTGGTCTTTGTATGCGTAGGAAAGGAAACTACTGTCCATGAAGAAATGACGGGGTACAACCGTCATAGCTTGAAGCACGGATTCATTTTGAATTCCGCGTTCACGGAGCTTATCGATCAAACGCTTTCTTAAGCCTTTATCTCTGAGTGTGTCCTGCATAGTTAGTTCGGGCAAAATTAAAAAAGGCAGATATGCAGACAATAGTATTTTAAAAAATTACGCAAAGAATTAATATAGGCTACGCATTCCGTTAAAATTCATCCTTTTGAGGATGAGCCAAGCAATATCGAGAGCGGCAAAACCATCTTCAATATCGACCGGAGGCTTGCTATCGGTGACAATGGCATGATGAAAGCCCGTGAGCTCGTCGTAAATTGCATTATTTCCCTGAATCGCTAGAGCCTTGAGAATTGGTTTAGGTCGCAAATCTCCTGGTAAGCCAATGGGTGCTGATTCATGCTGAGTTCCAGAAAGCTCCAAGACTTCCTCCGACTCATAAATGGAAGCTTTTTTATTCAAAAAATCGATGGATAGGTTCGATTGTGGCTGAAAAATCTCGGCAGATCGCTTTTTCTCCGTTGCAATACGGCTTACCGTTAAATTGGCTATTGTGCCATTACTAAAGTCGAGTCGTGCGTTCACTACATCGGGTGTATCATTGAATACAGCCACACCATTCGAGGTAACTTTCCGCAATGGACTTTTCACAACACTCAAAATCCAATCGATATCGTGAATCATTAGATCGAGCACCACCGGGATATCGAGGTGACGGTCGAGGATAGGTCCCATCCGATGGCTTTCAATATAGATGGGACGAATAATGTGCGGTAATGCAGCCGTAAATGCCGGATTAAACCGTTCCACATGGCCTATTTGAACTTTGATGTTTGCTTCTCGCGACAATTTGAGGAGTTCATGGGCTTCGTCGATGGAATAGCTAACCGGTTTCTCAATGAAGAGATGCTTCGATTTTCGAATTGCTTTAACGGCACAAGAAAAGTGAGCATCGGTACTGGTTACAATATCGAGTGCATCGCAAGCTTCAATCAATTCATCTTCCGAATCAAAGGCCGGAATCTCGAACATCGATTCGGCTTCTAACCGTCGTTCCATATTGGGGTCGTAAAAACCAACCAACTCAAAACCAGGGATTTTTTTTAAAAGTTGAACATGGATTTTACCTAAATATCCTACTCCCAGGACTCCAATTTTTATCATAAGCTTACAACTGTAATTCTCTTCAAATGTAGGATTTATCAGGGTTGAACCGGAGTTTACTCACGGATTTTATCAACCTGTTTTTGTTGAAAACAGCCTAATAGGTACACCTCGGCCTCAGGACCTAAATTGAAAACCAAATCGAGAATGCTCAAATTCGGAAGAAACCCCCATTTAGCCTGAAAGACTTGGTAATAGGGTTTAAATTGAAATAATTCTTCGAGTTGTTCCGGTCTTTTCGGATGAATTTTTTCACGAAAATCAATGCCTTTCTGAATATCCTTTTGATAGGTTTTGGTTGGACTAAGTTCGCAAACTGTCCAATCCATGCTTACAAGAACTTGCTGTATGATAGCTGCATTAAAATCCAACAGGAACTGAAAATTCCTTTCCAGGAAAAAGATTGCGAGTTCGGGCATCAGAAAGTCAAAGAATGGAGCCGACCGGTAGGCTGCTTCGAGCGCTTTGAAATGAACTTTTTGCCAATTCTCGGTATAATCGATTTGCACTTCCGATATTGGAATTTTGGTGGATATCCCTTTTTTTACCGGTATATTGAGCGGAAGAGGGCCGTTTGCAGCGGCAATCACGCACCGGTTTCGATAGCTTTGTTTCGGATAGTTCTCTTGTGCTTCTATTTGAGCTTTAGAAGAATGAATCCAAGCAGACCAGAAGGCAACAGGAGGGAAATAGGCAGTACTAAAAAGACTATTCACGGGCGTTTAATGGAAAAAAATGTAGGCAATTACAATGGCGGCAATAATGCCGGCGAAATCGGCCATTAAGCCTGCAGCCAGCGCGTGTCGGGTTCGTTTTATCCCGACAGAACCAAAATATAAGGCAATGACATAAAAGGTGGTATCAGTAGAACCTTGCACGGTAGAGGCTACCCTTCCGACAAAGGAATCGGCTCCATGGGTATTCATCACATCGATCATCATTCCTCGTGCACCGGTTCCACTTAAGGGTTTCATCAAGGCGGTTGGGACAGCATCGATGAAGTCGGTGTTAACGTTCAGGAATTTGAAAAAGGATGCTAATCCCGCTTGGAGAAAATCCATGGCTCCCGATGCCCGAAAAACAGCAATGGCAACCAAAATGGCTACCAGATACGGAATAATTTTAATGGCAATTCCAAAGCCTTCTTTCGCTCCTTCGATGAAGGCATCGTAGGCGTTTATTTTTTTATACCATCCTAATCCGATAAAGGAAACGATAATCGACAAAAGCAGAAAGCTACTGATGAAGCTGGAAATAGGACCAATTTCTTCCTTTGGAATGGAGGTAAAGTAAGCTATGAGTCCAATAAGCAATGCAATGAAAACTCCCAGATAAGCTAGAACAACTTTGTTGAATAAGTTAATTCGCTGAAATGCAGATACAGCAAGCAGTCCTACTAAAGTAGAAAATGAGGTTGCAATTAGAATGGGAAGAAAAATATCGGCTGGGTTGGCAGCACCCATTTCTGCCCGGTACACCATAATCGATACGGGGATTACGGTGAGGCCGGAGGTGTTTAAAACCAGAAACATGATTTGAGCATTACTGGCTGTATCTTTTTGAGGGTTGAATTCCTGCATTTGATTCATGGCTTTTAGGCCGATGGGGGTTGCAGCGTTATCGAGCCCCAACATGTTTGCCGCAATGTTCATGACAATGGAACCATTTACCGGGTGATTTTTGGGAATTTCCGGAAATAGCCGATGAAAAAACGGGCCAATTATGCGAGCGAAAACTTGGATAACTCCAGCTTTCTCTCCGATTTTCATCAATCCCATCCATAGTGCTAAAACACCGGTGAGTCCTAAAGCAATTTCAAATCCTGTTTTAGAACTCGAAAAGGTGGCCGTGAGCATCTCATTAAAGACTTCGGTATTTCCGGTAAGGAATAAGTCGATGAGTGCAACCAGGAAACCAATTAGGAAGAAGAAAATCCATATATAATTGAGAACCATATAGAAAGAGATAAGAACAAAAAAATCTGAATTTAATCATTTCGGTATAAATGACAAATTCAGATTTTTCGATTCGTGAAAAGAGATGATTATTCTGCGGTGCGGATTCCTTTTAAGTCTCTATCGAAGAGATAGAAATTTTTTCCATCGAGTAATTTGAGTCGATCGAGGATAGCATTTACCGTAGCTTCTTCTTCAATTTGTTCGGTTACAAACCATTGAATCCAGTTGTTGCTGGTAAAGTCGCGTACTTCGATGGTAGCTGCTACAATCTCGTTGATAGATGCTGAAATGTATTGCTCATGCTTCATGACTTGTTCGAATAGCTCTTGCACATTTTCAAATTCATGTGGCGGTTGCGGAAGTGCCGGAATAATTGCTTTTCCACCCCGATCGTTGATGTACTGGATGAATTTAAGCATGTGCATTTTCTCTTCTTCGGCTTGAGCGAACAACCACTCGGCTGTGCCTTCTAAACCATTATTTTGAGCCCAAGAGGCCATCGATAAATAAAGGTTAGAGGAATAAGCTTCTTTTTCGATTTGTTGGTTTAGGATACTTTCGATTTTTTCGTTTAACATATTCGCTGGTTTTTATGGTTCTGATACCTAAAGTAAATAAGTGGAAGAATGTTTAAACCATTGGGTATTTCTTAAAGATATCTTCCGATTTCATTAAGATATCGACATACTGAGCTCTTTTGTAAGCGTATGGGTCGGAAGAATTTTTACGTGAAAGTTTACCTCGGAAAGCAGCTAAATCGGAGTAGGATTTTTTATCCATCCATGCTTCCATTTCTTGAAGCATTGTTTGAATATGATCTATTTTATTTTTGTACAAGGTACTAACAACATGCACAGCAGTGGCTCCTGCCAGGATCATTTTAATGACATCCGATCCTTGATAGATTCCGGTATTGCTACATATAGCAGCATTGATTTCGCCATAGAGTAAACCAGCATAGCGTAAGCTCAGTTTTTGTTCGGTGGGCGAACTCAAATGATAGGGATAGAAGGTAGCTTCCTCCTCGATATCGATGTCGGGCTGAATTAAATTATTGAACAAGGTAAAAGCACTCACGCCCAATTCATCCATTTTCTTAATTACTTGTAAGGTGTTGGTATAGAAGGGGCTTAATTTAACTGAGACAGGAATTGAAATTGCTTTTCGGACAGCCTTAATCACCTCTAATTGTTCATCGACAATGTCTTTACCAGCCGTTTCGAAGCTTTTGGGAAAAGAATAGAAATTTAATTCTAGTCCTTTTACACCGGTTTCGGCTATTTTTTGGGCATATTCAACCCACGATTCATGATATACAGCATTCAAACTGGCAATAATCGGAATATCGACTGCTTTTTGAGCTTTGTAGAGGTTCATCAGATATTCTTCCGGACCGGCATGATCGATGTTTGGAAAAAGACTAACCATTTCAGCGTTGCGATCGGCATATTCGTTCATGCTCTCTCCCATCTCAAGATTTTCCAATTGAATTTGTTCTTCGAAGAGGGATTTGTAAACGATAGCAGCAGCACCAGCGTTTTCCATTTTTTTGAGTGCTTTAACATCGGTAACCATGTTATTAGCACCTACGATAATGGGATTTTTTAAGTCGATTCCGAGATAAGTGGTCTTTAAATTAGCCATAATAATGAGTTTTAATGAATTGCAATTGTATGAATAGGCCTAGCCTGTTTAGAGCCGAAAAATAAGCAAACTTTGGCATTTTTAGGTGGCTGCTCCACTGCTTTAAGCCTTATTTGTTTTGGGTTCAAATAAGCAAAAGCTAGCGATTATTGCTACTTTTTGCGAGGATGCCGAAATACTTTCTTTTTGCGATAAACCGGTTTAGAGGGATTCGGCTTTTGAGGATTATAAGTGGGCGTTTCACCAAATTCGGGATCGACCTTTGCTTTATAGATATCTTTTTCTAAAAACAACTCAATTGCCCGAAAAGCAAACTGATCATCGGGATTTACAAAGGTGATGGCAACTCCCTCCGACTGGCTCCGAGCAGTTCTCCCAATCCGATGGATATAGTCCTCAACCTCTTTCGGAACATTGTAGTTAATCACCAAATCGATGTCTTCGATATCGATTCCGCGAGAGATAATATTTGTGGCTACAAGAATATTGATTTTGCGATTTCTAAAGGCCAAGAGAACTTGTTCCCGCTCCGTTTGCGATAAATCGGAGTGAATCTCCGCAACATCGAGATGTTGCCGAAGTAATTTATCGGAAAGCTTTCGGGCAGCTAATTTAGTCTCCGTGAAAATGAGTACTCGGTAGTTTGTTTTCCCATGCAAAAGGCGAGTGATCTGAGGTATTTTTTGCTCTTCGAAAACGATATAAGCCATTTGGAGCACCTTTTCAGCAGGTCGCGATACGGCAATATTAATTTCGGTTGGTTTACGCAGAATCTTACGAGCTAATTCCCTGATTTTAAAAGGCATAGTTGCTGAAAACAACAAGGATTGACGGCTCTCCGGCATGAAGGATAAGATGCGAAGGATATCGCCCATAAAGCCCATGTCGAGCATTCGGTCGGCTTCGTCGAGGATGAGGTAATCGACACGCGACAAATCCACATAGCCCTGATTAAGGTGAGCAATCATTCGGCCCGGTGTGCACACAACCACATCTACTCCGCGACTGAGAGCATTCTTTTCCTCGATGAAATTTTTTCCATCGCTTCCTCCATAAACAGGAATGCTCGTTATCCCGGTATAGTAGGAAAAACCTTCAAATTGCTGGTCGATTTGGGTGGCCAACTCGCGGGTAGGCACTACCACGACGGCACGAATGTAATCGTCGGATTTGTTGGCTTTATTCGCAATGAGCTGAAGCAGAGGGAGCACAAAAGCGGCTGTTTTACCTGTTCCGGTTTGTGCGGAACCAATTAAATCTTTTCCTTCTAATATAGCGGGAATGGCCTGTTCCTGAATGGGGGTTGGTTTTTCGTAACCCATTACTTCGATGGCCTGAAGTATTTCTTCGTTGAAATTAAAATCTTTGAATGTCAAATTTTTGATTATTAAGTGATTGGGATAGATGTGAAGTTAATAGATAAACAAGCTTTGGGTTGCTCGTTCATTCTCGTGCTCGACAAAGATATGATATAAACCAGCGCTCCAATCCTCGTGCGATAAAAGAATTCGATTTCCATTGATTTTTGTACGAGAATGAACCTCAATACCTTGTTGGTTGATGATGCTGATTTTCCCATTGTACAAAGGTCGATTAAAGGACAAGCTGGTTTGCGATGTGCTGGGATTGGGAAAGGCTTTAATTCTTAATGGTTCCCTTGAATTTGGAAAGATAAGACTTCCCAAACAGAGCAATTCTTCCGATTGCTGATAGCTAATCGAGCTGTTAGTCGCAAGTAAAGACTGAAAAGCTTGGGCTGCTTCGCACTGGTTTTTTAGGTGGAAATTAAACCATAGCAGTGCAAATTGGATGCTGATAGCTAGTTGCTCCTCACGCGATAGTCCGGCTTCCTCGCAAAAAAGTTCACCCAATTCGCAAACCGACGATTGCGAAGCAAACTGGCAATGTGTTCCTCCGATAATATCGATATAAGTTTTGCTGTCCGAAATAAGTGCATTATACATAGGTAATTGATGATCGGCAGGAGCCGTAACACAGTCGATGCTCCCTGCGATTACCAACGAAGGTTGCTCAATTTCACTGGCTGCTGCAATAGCTCCCGGATTGGTTTCCGCGGCGGCCAGAGTGACCATCGTCTGAATAGCGCTTGAATTCTTTATAGCTAAAAATGAGGCTCCTCCTCCCATCGAATGCCCCATAACAGCCGATAAACCATTCAATTTCTGATAAAAAGGTGAATCCTCAAGTAGGGATTCAGCTTGCAGCTTTTCAACCAGAAAAACCATATCGAGCGCATAATCCTGATGCGAAGGAGAAATTCCGGTTTCGGTGTCGAGCATAACCACAACATAGCCTTCGGCTACAAAGCTTTCCCAATAAAGGTTGTAAGCGGTGTAAGGCATTACAAATCCATGAGCAAAAACGATTACAGGAAAAGTACCTTCGGCAAATGGCCAAGCTTCCCCTGCTTGATTAGATGGATAAAAAATTCGGGCATTGACCACACGATCAGCTCGCTCGGAATCGACATACTCAGCATCTTGATAAGCCACTGAAAAAGGCTGTGCTTGAAGGATGGAGATTGTAAAAAAAATAAAGGGGAACAGGAGGGAGATACGTTGTTTCATGACTTTGAGGTTTCGTTTATTTATGTTCAATTAGGGCTGAATAAAAACCGCTTTTGCGCTGGATTTCTGGTGGTTACTCAATCGAATCCAATAAATACCTGCGGGTAGTGACGTTTCGATTCGAAAGGTTGAATGAGCCGCTAGTTCCCAGCCATCAATCTTACGTCCATCGGAATTTAACAATTCTAACAAGCAATCTTCGGTGGCTTTGGCGTAGATACTTCCTTGATGAGCATAGACATCGCCTAAGGTTTCTGTCTCACCTTCGGTTTTATTGAGATGTAATATAAAACGCTGGGGCGAATCCGCTGTAGGATCCCATTCATAGGAATAGGCTTTAGTACTAATTGGATGAAAAACAGAATCTTTCGTATCTTCTAGAAAGATCGTTTCAAATCCCGATTGATCGTCGAGCTGGAGGGTGTAGGTGCCGGAAAGAGCATTGTAAAAACCCAGTTGGATGATAGCTTGATGGGGTCTTACATCTATCGAAAAAAACTGATTCTCGTTGTTGATCGAGTAAATTTGCGATACTCCTTCGGTCCAGGTAAAGAGCTTGAAGGCATCTTTATCGAATTCAAAAGCGGCTGATGCTTGTTCATCGAAATGAAGGTGTAACCGGTCGTTTGTTTCGCTGTTTACTACCGCGATAGTCGCAAAGGAGGAAGAGGTTTTGTAAAAAGCCGCCGATTCATTGGTCCGATGCGTATTATTTAACACTAGATTACCGCTTGTGGGCGAATAAACAAAGAATCCTTGTGCTACCGGCACGATAGAAGAGCCATCGCCGGTTCCGTTTACCCAACTCAGGTAGGAAGGCGATTCGAGCGAGCCGTTCCAATAATAAATGGCTCCGTAAGTGTCGTCGAGTAAACTCCAATCGAGTCGACTTGGGTAAGGATTACCAACCAAGTTGAATCCATCGTAGTCGCCTGGGGCAATCGTATGGTTGAGGGGAATCGCTAATTCGCCTGTATGAGGCGTTCCAATAAATTCATAGTCGGTTTGAAGCAAGGGCATGAGGCCAAATCCTTTTCCGGATGTAAGAGGCGTGCTGGCCGAAGTAATGTAAGACCAAGACTGGTTTGCTTCGCTCCAATCGACGAGGTAATCGCCCCCAAAATTACCCGCAGTCAGTCCTCCAACCGGAGAGCTTATGTAATGCCAACTATTCAGTGGAATGCTTTGCTGTAGAACAAAACTACCGTTGTTTTCCAAGGTTCCCGTTTGCAGGAAGCTAGCTCCTGATTCTTGAGTGAGCATTCCTCCCGTTTCAATAACTAAGCGCCGACAAAGAGCTTCGGTGCCCGTCTCAATAATCGGATTTGGATTTCCACTTGCACTCATATTGGGAATAATGACATCGGAAGTAGCTGTTGGGATGCTATTCTGACTCCAATTAGCTGCCAGGTTCCAATTTGCAGAACTAACGCCGGTCCAGGTATGTGCAGGAACGCCGGTTACCAAGAAATCATCGATAATCCAATAGCTCTCATTGCTAGATACTTGATAATTCCACCGAAACAAAATGCTTGTTTTTCCACCTAGTTCAGGGAGTGGATAAGAAACTGTTGCTTCCGGGTTCACGCTAGATGTCCAGGACCCCAATTGATTCCAACTGGAGCCGTTGTTTTCGCTGTATTCAAAAAGTATTACGGGACTACCACCACTCTGTACACTCAATTCATGATCGAAGCTCACAGTAATGGAGCTATAGCCCGAAAAATCAAATTCAGGAGAGGTGAGTGATGCGTTTTCGATGCTATTTGAATTTTCAATGTATGCGTAGCCATAAAAGAGCCAACCATAGCCCGAAATCGAGTTAATGCTCCAGCAATTTGGTCGTTGCGTTGTTTCGAAGGCCTCAATGAATGGTAGGGTTTCGAGAGGGATGCAACCGGTTGTTTCTTTGGTATTGATGCCAATGGAATACTTAAGTGTTTGCACAGAAAATGCTCTGAAATAATAAGTGGTAGCCGGATCGAGGTCGTTCAATGTATGATCACTGCCAGAGCCGATGTAGGCCACTGTGCCACCTCCTGAAACAGGATCGCCAGGTGAATAGGACTGGCCCTCTACTGGCCGACCCAGGATACTATCGGTCGAATAAATAATCATCACATCGTGCCCGGAAGCATTAGGCGTCCATGTTAAATCAATGGTGCTAGTTTGCGAAAGGGAAGCATTGAAGTTTGCTGGATCAAGAATCTCATTCAGATAATTGTCGGCTATTAGCAAGGCTTTGTAAGCATTGAGTCGTCCGCTTCCCAGTTTTCCATCGTAGGCTGCATTTACACTGTAATGGTTATCGGTGGTTTGTACCAGCAGTTCTTTGAGTTGTTTCTTTCCAATGGTAGCATTGTTTCGATGTAAGTAGGATAAAACTAGCGCAGCAACGCCCGACACATGGGGAGCAGCCATCGATGTTCCTTGATAAGATCCATAGGTACTATTGGTGAGGGTGCTATAGATTCCAGGATCGACCTGAAAATCGCCTCCTGGAGCAGAAATATCAATCCAGGAGTGGAAGGAAGCGTAATTGGAATAATAGGACCGGATGTCCTGATCGCTGGTTGCTGCAACCGAGAAGGAGCCTGAATATGCTCCTGGATAGTAAGGGTCGTTGCTATTGTTGTTTCCTGCTGAGAAGATGCTGAGTCCGCCATCGCTGATTCCGGCCCCGCTAGCATTCGCATTGAAGTAATCGATAGCGGTTAACACACTGGAATTATACACAAAAGGATCGGTGTAACTCCAGCTATTTTGTGAGATGCTGGCTCCATTATCGGCTGCCCAAATCGGAGCTGTTTCGAATCCGCCGTTGTTGCTACCATCGAACACCTGGCACGACATGAGTCTTACTCCGTCGTTGGAACCCGATCCACCAGCTACACCGGCTCCTCCTACCCCATTATTGGTTTCAGCACTAACCGTACCCGCTACATGCGTTCCATGATTGCCAGGATTGAGGGTGGTCGAATTGGTAACAAAATTATAGCCGTAGTTCTGTGTGGCGGTTGTCCACATATTTCCAGTTAGGTCGGGATGATCGTACTGAATGGCATCGTCGATAATGGCCACAATTACATCGGCATGGCCTTTTTCAATGTTCCAGGCATTTTCGAGATCGATATCGGCACCTGGCGTTCCACCCGATTGTCCGGTATTGTGGTAATGCCACTGTACATTGTAGGATGGGTCGTTGGGTGTATATTGAGGACTTTTATCCTCGACTCGAGAGCTGGACAGTTGTTTCCTGAAAACCGGTTCCGCCAGCAGTATTAGGTCAGTACTTTTAAATGCTTCTATAGCCTGAAGGATGTTGCTCGATGAGTCGAGTTTTAATTCGAACCACAAGGGAAGTTCCCAAGCTTCGTGTCGTGCTCGAAATGGATTCCCATTGGGTTGAGTTTTTAAAGCGCCAAAAAGGGGATAATATGCCAGTACTTTGAACTCGCTGTTAAGCGCATCGAGGCCTGAAACACCGGTAACAACATATCCACCGGAGCCGGCAAGGAGTGTGTCGTCGGGTAAAGTAGTAGCTAAATCGGGACTAATCTTAAGCTGGAGCTTAGCCGATTCAATCGAAGCTTGTTGGAGGTAGGTTTCCGGTATGGGTGGTCTGTCTCCGAATAGTTGGGAATCCACCGATTGTGCGTAAATGAGGGAGGAGAGGTAAGTAAAGATGACCCACGAGGTAAAAGCGAACATGCGTTTCATCGTAAGTGGATTATAGGTTAAAGTTCATGTGGATACAGATTTTGTTTGTTCAATCAATGTTATTTGCGACAATAAACCCGGTTTGAATGCATTTGGTTCTTGTGCCTACGAAAATAAAAAAAGCCTTG
>CALGAK010000152.1 GCA_937954085.1 uncultured Bacteroidota bacterium | reverse complement strand
GTGAAAAATACAACCGAGTGTTTACACTATGTGTACACCAAAAAGAAAAAGCAGCTGCGACTTTCGTCGTAACTGCTTGTCTTTTTTGCTCCCCCTCTAGGACTTGAACCTAGGACCCTCTGATTAACAGTCAGATGCTCTAACCAACTGAGCTAAGGAGGAGTTTGTGCTCCTAAAAAGCGGTGCAAATATAAAATCCATTTTAATACTTTACAAGAGTCGAGAATAAGTTTTCGACTTTTTTTTGAATCTTTGCGGAAAAATTAATCAACATGTATAAAATTCTTAGTCTGGGTAATGCTTTGGTCGATATGATTACCCGTTTAGACAGCGACCACGATCTGCAAAAACTATCCCTTCCTAAAGGAAGCATGCAGCTGGTAGATAAAGACCAATCAGAATCGATTTATGAAATAAGTCAACAGTTCTCGCAAAAATTAGCTGCTGGGGGATCGGCTGCAAATACCATTAAAGGTCTAGCCGCTTTAGGAGCCGAAACCGGTTACATCGGTTCGGTTGGAGGCGATTCACTCGGTCATTTTTTTGAATCGGATTTGCAAAAATACCAAATCACTCCGCATTTGCTCACTCGCGACATCGATACCGGGAAAGCCATAGCCTTTATTACCCCCGATTCGGAACGTACCTTTGCAACTTATTTGGGTGCGGCTATTCTGCTTCAGGCAGATGACTTGCAAGCGGATATGTTTGATGGTTACCAATTAATCCATATCGAAGGCTACCTGGTTCAGAATTACGATTTAGTGAAACGGGCAATCGAACTGGCTCGTGAGCATGGACTTAAAGTCTCGTTCGATCTTGCTAGTTATAATGTGGTCGAAAGTAATTTGGATTTCTTGAAGGAGATTGTGCAGTCGGATGTTGATATCATTTTTGCCAACGAGGAAGAAGCCAAGGCGTTTACAGGAAAGGAGCCACACGAGGCGGTAGATGAGATTGGTAAGATGTGCGAAATCGGGGTGGTTAAAATTGGCAAGGAAGGGTCGTTGATTCACGCCGATGGAGAAGTGGTTCGTGTTCCCGCTTTCCCTACCCAAGCTATCGATACGACCGGAGCAGGCGATTTGTATGCTGCCGGTTTCTTATATGGAATGACTCGTAATGCTTCGTGGGAAACTTGTGGGAAAATAGGTTCGCTGCTGGCTAGCAAGGTAATCAGTGATTTCGGAGCTGGAATAAGCGACGAAAACTGGTCTGAAATTCATCAGGAAGTTCGAGCCTGGTTGTAGCTTGGGTCTCTAGTTTTGCAAGAAAAAATGCCATGGAATCATCCATGGCATTTTTTTATTGTAGAAAAGTTTAGTCTTTTTTTAGATTCATGTGTTTTTTTCATTTATAAAACATGTTCTGTTAAATTTTTCATAATATATATTCAGTCTAAGGAATCGCTGTGTCGCTTGCTATGAGCGAGTTGCAAAAGGTGTTCTTGTTCCTTATTGCTGGTTTACAGACATAAATCTAAAATGTTTAGGTTGTTTAAGTATCATATAATTAATGTATTGTGTGGTATTGTGTGTTCAGTCCATGTTAATGTGTTGTTTTGACAACCATTGATTCCTTCCTCAGTCTTGTATCGTAGCTTTCATTGAAATTGATAAATTAGGCTCCCTTTTGCTTGATTTACTTGAGGAAATTGAGGCTTAGGAATACTAATTTAATTGATTAGGAATCAATACTAAAACGATAAATACTTAAAACGAATGTCAAACAGGTTTACTTTGGAAAGCGTTTTTTTCTGCATTTCTGGAGAGCAACCCTTAAATCACAACTTATGAGGAAGATTTCTACCTTCATCCTCGCTATGGCTATGCTATTAGCGACGGGCTTTAATGCTTTGCAGGCCCAGACTTATTGCTCCTCGGGGGCTACGAGTACATCTGACTCGATGATCGATGCCATTCTGCTCGATGGTGAAACCACCAGTATTAATTCAGTATCAACCGGCTCTTGTGCAACTTATACCGATTATACTACCGTGGCTCCCGCCGACTTAATCCTCGGACAGACCTACGATTTGGTCGTAACCATGGGTACTTGCGGTGGTGACTATAATAAAGGTGCAAAAGCCTTTATTGACTGGAATGCCGATTTCGACTTCGAAGATGCGGGCGAAGAAATTGGTTATACGTCCTACAGTAACATCACCTTCACCGCAACAATTTCTTTCACCGTGCCAATGGATGCCAACCTCGGCAATACTCGCTTGCGAATTATCGGAAGAGAGACAACGGCTGTTTCTAGTATTACTCCCTGTGCTACATTTAGTTATGGCGAAACAGAAGATTATACCGTCTCTTTAGTAGCTCCCGAATACTGCGAATCGGGCGCAACCAATACCGGCGATACCGATATCGATGCGGTTGTCCTTCAAGGTGAAGGCACCAGTATCAATAATAGCACGGCTGGTCAATGTGCCGGATATAGCGATTTTACAGCTCTCACAGCTCCAGTGCTCATCCCCGGAAGCACCTACGACTTAGTAGTTACCATGGGTACCTGCGGTGGAAGTTATAATAAAGGAGCAAAAGCCTACATCGATTGGAATCAGGATTTCGATTTGACCGATGCCGGTGAGGAAATTGGAGCTACACCCATTAACGGCAGTACCTTTACAACTACCTTGAGCTTTACCGTTCCCGCTGGAGCCATTCCGGGAGAAACGCGCCTAAGAGTAGTAGGAAGGGAAACTTCGTATATCTCTGATATTCAGCCTTGTGGAACCTTCTCTTGGGGCGAAACGGAGGATTACACTATAGAAGTGGCTTCTGCTGCCAACTGCGATTTAACCGTAAGTGAATGGTTAACTCCCGGTCTGTTTTCCAGTAACTTAAGCAATTCCGAAATCATCAGCTTCAGTGTAACCAATGTTGGCCTTCAAGACCAAACCGGATTCACGGTAGCTTATTCGCTCGACAACGGAGTGAGCTTCGTTACCGAAACGGTGAGTGCGACTGTTCTAGCTGGTGCTACCTACACGCACACCTTTGCAACTCCTGGCGATTTCTCGGTTATTGGCGATTTTACCTGCGTTTTTCAAGTGAATCAAGCTTGCGATGCGAATACCAATAATAACAGCGATACCGTAATTGTCAACAATGCCTTTGCTCAAGCTTCTTTCCCATACTTTGAATCCTTCGATACCCAAGACCCACACGGTTGGGTGGTAGGTGGAGGTGGAACCTGGCAATTAGGTACGCCTACTACCACAAACTTGAACTCGGCTTCCTCGCCCGATAGCAGTTGGGTAACCAACTTAACCGGTAGTTACAATGCTTCGGAAAACTCCTGGGTTGAAAGTCCTTTATTCGATATGAGCAGCCTTTCGGCTCCAATCCTGGAGGTGAATATTCGCTATTACACCGAAAGTAATTACGATGGATTCCGCTTGGAGTACACAACCGACGGAGGTCAAAACTGGAATATTTTTGGACAGCTCAACGACCCATTGGCGAGCAACTGGTATAATAGTGTTTCCTACTCCGGCCCAATGAGTAATACCCCTCGATGGACCGGTAACTCCGGCGATTGGTTGAATGCAAAGTATAATATCTTCGAAGATGCTACTTTAACTGCCGCTCTCCAAAGTGCCGCAGTTAAGTTCCGTTTCCGTTTTGCTGCCGATGGTAGTGTGAACTACGAAGGGGTCGCTTTCGATGATTTCGCTCTGTATAACCTTCCTCAGTTCGATGCTAAAATGCATGCTATTATTCAGCCTGCTGGCCAAGCAGTTGGTGGTCAACTGCTCGACCCCATTGTAGTGGTTCGAAATCTGGGTATGGATACGATAACCACTTTCACCCTTAGCTATCAGGTCGATGGTGGTACCGTTACCGATTACAATTATGTTGGCGAGATCTTTCCTTCAGCCTACGACACCATTACCCTCGCACCCTTTACGGCAGCTGCAAGTGGGATTAGTGAGTTTAAAAGCTGGGTTACCCTAGCCAACGACCCGCTTCAAAATAACGATACCTTAACTTCGGAATTCGAAATTCTTCCTTATGCCTGTAATTATGCGATGTCGTTCAACGGTATCGATAACTGGATTGAGGTTTTGGATGATACGACGCTCAACTCGACCGATTATACCATCGAGGCCTGGATTAAACCCAATCAGTTTAGCTGGTTAGATGGTATTGTTTCTCGTTATCAGGGTGGTGGATACGGTTGGACAGTCAGACTAAGCTCATCCTACCCATACAACAAGGTGAGCTTCAACGAATCGGATGCGAATTATATCCTCAATACCAATGAATGGTATCACATAGCTGCCGTTAACGAAGCCGGTGTGAATACCTTATACATTAATGGTATTCCATACACCATAGCCGGTAGCAACCTCCCCAACACTTCCGGTACTATCGGTATCGGTGTCGATTATTCCGAACGATGGTGGAATGGGCTAATCGATGAAGTGAAGATTTGGAAAACGGCTCTTACAGCAACCCAGATTAACGATTACATGATTCTTCCGGCCAATAATACTCATCCGGCTTGGAACGATTTGGCTGCTTACTACGATTTTAATCAACCTGCTGGCTTAGCCTACGATTCGAAAAATGATAACCACGGTATCATCCACGGCGCCAATTTCGTGATGAGCGACTTGAGTTTTATTTGCGAAGACGACGATGCTTATTTGGTCGATATTATTTCACCTGCCGGACAATCAGTCGAAGGGGATCTAGTGGAGCCGGTAGTGGTGGTTCAGAATTTAGGTTTCAATACCATTACAGCCATGACTATTTCTTATCAAGTAAATGGTGGCTCGCCAGTGAGTTATAACTACAGTGGTAGTATCCTGACTACTGGTTTCGATACCATTGCTTTGCCAGCATTCACTTCGGGCGCAGGACTTAGCGATCTTACGGTTTGGGTTGAATTATTGAACGATCCGAATCAAGGAAATGATACCCTAACGACCGAATTTGATGCCTTACCTGTTGTGTGTAATTACGCTATGGATTTAGATGGCGATGGACAATATGCGGCTCTTCCTTCCGGGCAATATTTTGGCAATAACTTTACGGTAGAGGCGTGGGTTTACAAACGCTCCAATAACTACAGCAGCCGATTAATCGACTTTGGTAATGGAGAGAATTCCGATAATATCATTATTCAGCTAAATAATGGTTCTACCTCGAATATTCGTTTCTCGATTCGTCAAGGTGCGAGCGAAATGGCTATCACTTCCAACTACGTTATGCCTCTGAATCAGTGGGTTCACATTGCTGTCTCCTACGATGGAGTAGCCGGTCGTATCTATGTTAACGGAGTAGAAAATGTAAATGGAACCATCCATAATCCGCTTCCAGTGGTGCGCGATAATTGTTGGATTGGTCGTTCAGCCTGGTCGGGCGACGACTATGCCGATGTATTGATCGATGAATTTAAGATTTGGAACGCAACGCTCCTTCCTGCTACGATTGCCGGTAATCTGTATTCACCAGCAACTGCTGCCCATCCTAACTTCGGTGCTTTGGCCGTTTATTACGACTTTAACAGTCCGATTTCCAATCCAATCGAAGATTTAGCTGGCATGAACGACTTAACCTTGTTCGATGCAGCTTACAGTACTCAGTCGGCTCCGGTTGTGTGCGATCCTTACGACGCCTCAATCACCGGTGTTGTTGAACCCATTGGAACCATTGTTGAAAGCTCCATCATTACCCCGGTTGTTCTTTTAACGAACCTAGGAGTTCAAGACTTAACAACAGCCACTATTTACTACAGTTTTGGTGCCGACACGCTGGTTTACAATTACTCCGGAATTATTTATCTCGGACAAACCGACACGGTTACCTTGGGCGATATTACTGTTCCCGGTGGTACTTCAGTGGATTTATGTGTTTGGGTTGAATTAGTTAACGATGCTAACCCGGCCAACGACCAGTATTGTGAAACCTACACCATTATGGAGAATGCTTGTAATTATGCCTTCTACATGGATGGATCGGGCGACTATATTTCCATTCCGGTTTCTCCCGAAACAGAAGCGCTAACCAATGTTTATACTTTGGAAACCTGGATTAAGCCCGAAGAGTTTGGCTTCCTCGATGGTATCATTTCCAAGTATCATAATGCTGGACAATCGGGTTTCACCTTAAGAATGGGACAAGCTTCACCCTATAATGTGATTAATTTCGACGAACAAAACGCCGGACCACAATTATCGCCCAATCAGTGGTATCACATTGCAGCTGTGAATAATAATGGTTTGCATAAGTTGTATGTTAACGGTGTTGAATACTTGTCTTCTGCGTCGGCTACTTACTCGCCCAACAATACCGATATTCGCTTTGGAGTCGATTATGGCGATCGTTGGTTTAAAGGATATATGGACGAAGTTCGTATTTGGAATGCTGCCTTAACGGGCAACGATATCCAAGCTTGGATGCAGCAATCGATCAACTCCACTCACCCGGAATACATTAATTTAGTTGGTTATTGGACCTTCGACGATTTGGCACCGGTTGCTACCGACCTGAAAGCTTATCACGACGGTATTATTCACAATGGGGTTTATAAACCTTCCGATGCACCTATCGCCTGCGGTACAACCGATGTTGGGGTAGTTGCCATTACCGAACCGGTGAATACTTTCTTCCAAGGAAATTACAACGCACTCACAGCCGAAGTATTCAATTACGGAACCGACACTATCACTTCGATGGATATTTTATACGAAGTCGATGGGGGAGCTCCGGTAACCTATTCTTGGACAGGAACCTTAGCACCATTGGCTACGGTTGCAGTTAACCTGCCACCTTTTATTGGTCCAGCAGCAAGCTCTGCTGTGGTAACGGTTTGGACCGATTTGACGGGCGATTTAGCCACTTTCAATAATGCCGAAAGCATCAGCTTAAACGGTATTGAGCCTTACGAGGTGGAAATGGTCAGCTTCGAAGGTCCTCAAGGTGGATGTGGATTACTCAATCAAGAATATATCCAGGTCCTGATTCAAAATAATGGTGATAGTATTCTCAATGATTTGGTTGTGAATGTGATGAGCCTGCCAGATTCTACTTTGATTTCTGAATTGGTCATGGATCCGGTCCTTCCTTTACAATCTTTCGTTTACACATTTACCAACCCAGTCGATTTATATGTTGGAACCGGAAACGATTCAACCTTCGAATTTACCGCTTGGTTAGTGTATCCCAACGATGCCGATATGACTAATAATCAGATTAATTTCTCGATCGAATCGGTACATGCTGGAACGGCACCACTGGGAATGGATACAACCATTCTTTTTGGAACATCGGCTACTTTGTACGGAACCAGTGCTAATACCATTTATTGGTTTGAACAAGAGTATGGCGGATCGTCGATTCATGTTGGCGATACCTTTATTACTCCTGTATTATACGATACCACTATTTATTGGATTGAATCGTCGGCAGCTGCTGCTTTCGAAGCTGAAATTGGTACGGGTACATCCTCTACCGGTTATATCCCAACCTATGGCTATTACGATTATAGCTGGTCGAAAGCGATTTACACTGCTGCTGAAATAGGCAATTCGATGGAGATTACTTCTATCTGGTATTATGTTGCCAACACTCCGGCTAACTATACCATGAATAATCAGAAGGTTTACATGAAGCATAATTCGGCTGCTAATTTCAGTAGTTCTTCAACTCCCGATTTTAGTGCCTACACCGAGGTGTTCAGTGGAAATATTACTTGGAACGGTGGTGGTTGGCGCGAAATCGTGCTTACAACACCTTTTAACTACAATGGAATCGATAACCTGGAAATCGGTTGGACCAACAACGATGGCAGCTGGTCGTCGGGTTACCCAACCTTCCGTTACTCTTTTGTTTCCAACGCGGCTCAGTATCGTTATCAAGATGGTAGCTTCCCTACCTCTACCGGTAATTTAACCGGAAATCGTGCGAACTTGAAACTTACCGGAATGTCGGTCGGTTGTCCTAGCGAGCGAGTTCCTGTTTCAGCTTATGTTACGAACATCCCGAACTACGATGTGAGTGTTAATGCCATTATTAGCCCTACTTCTGGCTTTGTTCTTTCCAACTGCGAAACCGTTAGCGTTGAGATTACCAACTGGGGATCGATGGATGTAACCAGCATTCCTTTAACCCTTGAGCTGAATAGCACCAGTTCTACCACAGAGGTAATTACCACACCGCTGTTGAGTGGTGAAACCATGGTTTATACCTTCAATCCAAGCAACTGCCTTGACTTATCGGCCTTTGGAACTTACGATTTATGCGTTTCGGCTGCGGTTGCTAACGATGCCTATCCATCGAATGATACCATTTGTGTAACCATCGAAAATAATCCATTAACCTATTGTAATTCAACAGCTTTGTATAATAGTTATATCGAAGTGGTTGAGTTTAAGATTGGTAGCTGGAGTAATTTCTCCGGTCCGGCTATGGGTATGATGTATTCCGATTTTACTACCGTAACTCCAACTGAACTTATTATTGGTCAGTCGGCTATTACCTACGTTAAACCGGAACACTATTTCTCTTCGTGGGATGAATTCTCCAATTATAAGATCTATATCGATTATAACATGGATGGTGTTTTCGATCCGATTACTGAAATGGCTTTTGGAACAAATGTTTGGGGGCAAAATGGTTCCTATGGACAAATTACCATTCCTCAAAATGCTACACCCGGAACAACCGGAATGCGTTTGGTTTTCAATCGTATCAACGATGCTGCTGCTGTTACTCCTTGTGGAACCTATAGTTATGGTGAAACAGAGGATTACATGATTACCTTATTAGCTCCTGTTGCGCACGATGCCGGTATAACCGAAATCATTGAGCCAAGTGGTTTCATGATTGAGAACAATGCTGAACCGGTTCAGGTTCGTTTGCAGAACTTCGGAACAGAGCCTATTACCACCCTTGATATCGTTTATACCGTCGATGGTGTGAATCCGGTAACTTATACCTGGACCGGTAACCTGGCTCCTTTCACCAATACCCTGGTCGATTTACAACCGGTAATTATTCCCGCTTTGAACTTCGACTTCTGTGCCTTCACGCAGTTGCTCAACGATGGTAATACTTCAAACGATACCTTGTGTATGTCCTTATTTGGAGAACCACAATACCAGGCAGCTATTAATCAGTTGAGTGGATTAGCAACGGGTTGCGATTTGGGTATGGCAACGGTAAGTATCACCTTCAGCAATCAGGCCGATACCATTCAACCAGGTATGCTCGAAGTTCATTATCATGCCGATGGATTTGGTTCAGCTGTAACCGAGCCAATCACCGAAATGATTCTGCCGGGTACAACCTATAACTACACATTCAATACTCCATTCAATCAAACGGTTACAACTGATACCGAGATTGAATTCGTAGCTTGGATCGAATTAACCGACGATCCATACACCAACAACGATAGTATCACCTTTAATTATTGGTCGTCGATTACTCCTGATGCACCAGTCGTTAGTGATCAAACAATTTTTGCCAATGAGCAAGCTGTTTTCGTTCCGGTTAATATGGATTCCAGCCTGGTTTACACTTGGTACAACGAGTTCATGAGTCAGATGGCTACGGGCGTTCCATTCACCACTCCGGCTCTTATCGACACGACCATGTTCAAAGTAAGAGCTTCAACTCCAGCGAATCAGGGTGCTTGCGTTAGCGATGTTACCGAGTTCTACGCTAATGTAGAATACGCCGACTTCGATGCCGCAGTAACGGCTATCCTACAACCTGCTACCGGAGCATTCTTAACCAATGCTCAGCCGGTTGAAGTGGAAGTGTATAACAATGGTTTGAACGCAATTCATAACTTCCAGCTTGGGTTCTCGGTTAATGGAATCAGTATCACTCCTGAACTAATTACCGATACGATTCAACCGGGCGATGCAATGGTTTATGCCTTTACAGCTACTGCCGATCTCTTCCAGTCGGGTTATGGCCCATTGGCCGATGGTTATGGCGAATATGATGTTTGTGCCTATACCTTGCTCACGAACGATGGTTTCAACGGAAACGATACCCTTTGTGTTGTTGTCGAGAATCAAAATGGCGATGGTTTAAGTTGTGGAACAGCTTATCCTTATGGCGAGGTGAATGATCCGGCAGTGTATGGAGCAACTACCTTCTCCGGCGACGCTGAATGGTATGAGTTCACAGCTACGACCGACTATACCGACGTGATTGTCTCGCTTTGTGGTTCATCTTTCGATACGAAGATTGAAGTTTTCGATTTGTGCGGAAACCCATACATTGCATACAACGACGATAACTACAGCGCTTGCGGTGGTTTGCAGTCGCAGGTGAGCTTTACTAACCTGGCTGCTGGTTCCTACTTCGTGAAAGTGTACGGCTATGGTTCATCCTTCGGTAATTATGTCTTAACCATTACCGGTAATCAGGTGGCACCTTTCACCCTCGATGTAGCTTCAACTCCAGTTAGTTGTAATGGTCAGTCTAACGGTTCTGTCGATCTTACAGTCAATAATATTTGGGGTCAATTACCCTTCTCTTTTGCTTGGTCCGATGGAAGTACTTCCGAAGATTTAACTGGACTAGTTGCCGGAACTTATTTTGTAACGGTAAGTGATGCTGTTGGAAATGAGCAAATTACTTCGGTAGATGTTGAGCAACCCGATGCTTTAGTCATGGTCGAAAGTATCATTGATGTTACTTCCCTGGGAGGCAACGATGGTTCGATTGCACTTACAGTTACCGGAGGTGTTCAGCCTTACGCATTTGATTGGTCGCATGGTGCTACTACCGACTCAGTTGGTAGCTTGTACGGTGGATCCTATCAGGTTACGCTCACCGATGCTAATCAGTGCGAGGAAAGTCTCTCTTACCAAGTCGATGCTCCGGTTCCTGCAGGATGGGATGTAACTCCAACCAGTCTGGTTCACAATATTTTTGTTCCTCATAATGCTCCGGTTACACTCGATTTAAGTCCGGTAACTTATGGTAGTTATGTGGGTGTGTTCTACGATTATGGTGGAGTATTAACTTGCGGCGGATATTTTATCTGGACAGGTAACGATATCACCATGCCTGCTTATGGTGCTACAAGTGGTCAAGATAATGGTTTCCAACCGAATGAAGCGTTTGTTTGGAAAGTTTACGAAGTAAGCGAAATGGATGTCTTCAATACAACGGTTACCTACGAAACGACTATTTATCCGAATGCCGGTAATTTCGTTGCGGGCGGATTAAGTGGTTTAACCAGTGTAAACGCCGTATCGATCGTAACTCAAACCATTGTTCTTCCCGAAGGATGGAGCTTGTGGTCCACTTATGTGTACCCAACCGACCCGGATATCACCATGGTTCTTCAGGATATTACCTGGCCATTCAACGCACAAAATGTCTCCATTGTGAAGGATTACCAAGGGGGGCTTTACTGGCCTGGATATGGAATTAATACCATTGGCGATATCGATTATGGCGAAGGATATCAGATTCGTATCAACTCACCAAGCCAAACTGGAGAGGTATTTACGGTAACCGGTCTTCAAATTATTCCGGAAGATTCTCCTATCAATATTCCTTTAGGCTGGGGTATCATTTCTTACTTGAGAGATAATCCGGGTAACATTGAAACCATTATGGCTCCGGTTGCTCCAATGTATAACATGAACGCATGTGTCGAAATCATGAAAAACTCCGAAGGACAATTGTTCTGGCCAGGCTTTGGTATCAATACAATTGGGAATATGATTCCTGGCGAAGGATATCAAACCAAGAATAATTGTACTAACTTGAGCTTTACCTATCCTTCGAATAGCTTGAATCTAAAGGACTACTCTCATAGCTCTGTCGCTCCTGAGTATTATGCGAAACCGGTTCCAACCGGAAATAGCATGACGATCGGAATTCATGAAGATGCCTGGGAGGTTGCTCCTCAATTAGGCGACGAGATTGGTGTTTTCAACGAAGAGGGAAATCTGGTTGGATCGGCTGTGTACGAAGGTGGATTCACTGCATTCACCGTTTGGGGTCAGGAATTGATCACTCCACTCGATAAAGAAAACGAAAGCGTTCGTTTACATTTTGAATTGTGGCGTTCCAATGAATTAGTCGCTCAGTCATTTGTCATTGACCAATGGGAACAAGGAGATGAATGGTTTGCCGAAAATAAAATCTCCATTGCAGAAGCAATCTCCTTTACCGATTTGCAGAATGCTGGCAATAGCTACCTCGGTCAAAACTATCCGAATCCATTCAAAGATCTGACAGTAATTCCTTTCTTCCTGAATAAAGAAAGCAAAGTTAAAGTGAGCTTATTCAATTTACTGGGCGAAGAGGTTGAAGTTCTCCTGAACGAGAATCGCTCTGCTGGATATCATAACCTGGAATTTAAGAATGATCTCCCGGCCGGTAATTATTACTATCAGTTAAGCACTGATGATTTTTCCACAACCAAATCTATGAGTATACAATAGTGTTTGGGTTTAGTTAACACACTCCTCAAGGCGCAGAGCAATCTGCGCCTTTTTTTTTGCTTTTACGCGCTCTAATTTTCATGCTGATCCAACTTCGGTCAAATTAGTTTACAGTTGAATCCTTTGAGTTGATGTCCGATCGTGTTCTTTCTCGTGAGCTACTTACCTTTCAGTGTCTTTATAAAGATTGGTTTTTAGGTATTTAGCATCTTATCGAGGAAGAAAAACTTCCCGTTAACGCAGTATTCATCATTAAAAAGTAAACTCATGAATTTATTGGTTGTTTTTTCAAAGTTTAAATCGAAATCTTCACTCAAAAAGGGCCCGAAGAATTCAACACTCCAAGCTTCTCCTCCATTCAATGGCGGAGAGAATCAGCATCGAGCCAGCAAAATGATTTCGCTTCGACCCAACTGGACTAAGGCAGCATTGGCTCAGCTTTTTCTAATCGCAAGTATGGGTGTTGCTCATCTGAATGCACAAACCGGACTTAGCGTCAATATGAGCATTAGTGTTGAGGTGCTTTCTGGCTTTAGTGTTACCAAGCTATCCGATATGGATTTTGGTCCTGTTCCTCTGGAAACTCCCGGCCCTGTCTTTCTCAGCTCGCAGGAACCTGAATATAGTTTTTATGTAGGCCCGAGTGCATCCAAGGGAATGGCACAATTGGATGGCCCTCCGGGAGCAACCTTCATTATTTACTGGAATCAGATAGAACCGCTCTCCAATGGCGAAGGATCGACTATTTACTTTTACAATTATGTCTCCGGAACCAACCTCGGTTTAAATGTCTATCCCATGCAATTCGTATGGGTGGGCACTAGTGAGTCTTTTGTAACGAATGCTGAAGGTGAGTACTACCTTTCTTTCGGGGGGAAATTAGGCCCTACTAATGCAGGAGCAGCTCCTCTAACCTCCGATGTAGCACCCGGCGTTTATACAGGATCAACCGTGTATCATATAATGTATTATTAAACCGAAGGTAACCACGTTCCCAAATTGCAAATTAACCCTAAGGCAGAGATAACTCCGGTTATCTCTGCTATCTATCTTATCGCATGAAAAACTATAGCCTTTTAGTTGGATTAATCCTCCTTCATGTTTATGGATTATCCCAACTGAGCGTAGCTCCGAGCATTCTTTTCCTTAACGAAAAACAAAGTTTTGGATCCTTCCGATTAATGAATACCCTACCCGAAACGGTAGAAGTTAGTGTGGAGGTTGTTTTTTCTTACCCTAATTACGATTCAACCGGCTCCATTATCCTTTCCTCAACCGGAAGCGTTCAGGAACAGTTCGATCTGTCGGATTATATCAAAATCTTTCCCGCCAGATTTTTTCTCAAACCGAAAGAGTTTCGGGAACTCCGAATAAGCATTCCCGATCATAGCGATTTGCCCAACAATAGAACCTACTTCACACGGGTAAATATTCTATCGCATCCCCAGAAAAAAGCCGTGCCGTCCCAAACTCTCCAGGAATCCGTGGCAACAGTCATTACCATGAAAATTCAACAAAACCTAGGCGTGTTTTTTCAAAAGGGTAAAACGAAAGCTCAAATCGAAGCAGAATTCGTCGATTGCGTGCAAGACTCAACCGGATTGAACCTTCTAAGCAAAATCAAATGGAGCGGAAACTCACCCTATCTGGGTAGTTTTAAGGCACATTTTTTCAACGCTAACGGAGATAGTTTGCATTCCGAATACCGCCATTTTCATGCTTACCTGTCTTCTAATCAAAAGATTAATTTTCCAATAATGAATCAAATAGAAGATTCTGTCCTGTTAAAGATGGAATGGAAGTCACAACGTTCCGATGTTCCGACAAAGTACCTTCCTCCGACCACTAATTATTTACTGGAGACCTGGTTAACCTGCCGTCGCCAAAAAAATGATAATCAAACTAACAATCAGCCTTAGTCTTCTAGTGCTTAGTCTCTCCGTTCAAGGGAGTGTCGAGTATAACGGCAAACAAGATTCTTCCTTAATTGGTGAAAAAGTCTGGATGTTGCTACAACACCCTGTATTGAACGACCGTTTTTTGGAATGTTTGTGGGTGGATACGACCTGCTTTATCCCGGTAGAAGCTTTGCTGAAAACACTCGACCTTTCTATCGATTCAAGTGGAAATCCAAAGGATTCGGTTTTAACGGGTTCTTGGTCCATGGGAAATCATCCCTGGGAAATAAACTGGATAAATCAAAAGGCATATTTTGGGGATCAATCAACCGACTTTAGCAACCAAAGTGCCTGTATAATCAACGGAACAGGGTACTTGACTGCTCCAGCCCTTGAGCAGATTTTCCCCATTCGCTTGAACATTCTAGAACGTTCGCTGGTCATTTATCTCCAATCGCGAATCAAGCTTCCTCTCGAGGAGAAATTGGAGCGCATGGAACGCCGCAAGCAATGGTCGTCGAAATCGGCTACAACACCTGAATCCACTCCTCTCAAGGTTGAAAGGAACTGGTTTTACGCCGGGCATCTTAGTTATGATTGGTCGCAAATTTGGAAGAATCAATCGATTGCTCAGCATCTTTCCCTTCGCTCAGGCTTTGAGATTTTGGGTGGCGACTTTACCTCCAGTTCACGTTTTATCTTGAGTAGCGAAAAGGAAATGATACCTAGCCATCTCATTAGGTGGGAATGGGTTATCCCTGCAAATCCATATATCAGTAAAGTTTCCCTAAAGAATTTTTTAAATCAAAATAATCTTGCTGCTTGGAAGCCTGGTTTCCAAATAACAAACCTTCCTATCCAACCAAGAACTGAGTTGGGCCTTTTACGGTTGGATTGGAAAGATGCTCCCAACGCCGAAGTCGAGGTCTGGAACGAAGATAACCTAATTGATTTCTTCCTTCTGGATTCAGCCGGTCGTGGCAGCATCAACCTGCCACTAGGCTTCAACGCTAATTTTTTTCGAGTAATGACTTATCGACCCAACGGAGAAGTAAGGCAAGTAGAAAGAAGAATGATCGTGCCATTTGACTTCACTCCGTTCAGGAAACTCGATTACAACATCGAATGGATGCCCGATTTCTTCCAAGGCTCCGAGGAAGGAGCATTGCGGGGCAAGTTGGTGTATGGCCTGCACCCCAATTTAAACCTGCAATTATTTGGTGAAAAGGATGACTTAAACAAAAGAAAAAACTTGCAAATGAGCATTCAAGCTTACCGAGAGGGCTTCAATTTTATGGCTGAATTATCCTCCACTCGCGACTTCTTCCTGCGTGCCAAATTTCTATCGGCCGAACGACTCAATATTGCAGGTTCTTATCGTCGAAATTACCTGCGGATCCATGATACAACTCATCCTTCCGATCGATGGTATGCTAGTATTCAGCTGCCTTTTATGGTTGGAGGTATTCAACAACAAGGTCTTTTGAATGCCTCACTTGAACAGACTCCAACTTATGGTTTTTCATTTTTAAGTGCCTTCTACTATGCTCAATTTAAACCTGTAAATTTGTCGGTACGAGGCACGTGGCGTAGATTTCAAATGATTGGGGAAACACCAAATTACACCGGTTATGGATCAATGGCAGCCTCCTGGAACTCATTCTTTCGAAAACACCGGCTCATGATTCATCAACGGATCGAGTTGAACTACGACTGGAACAGAAGATGGGAAAGTGTTCTGTATCAGTTTTCCGGACAGCTAGCGAATGGATTTCGCTGGGAACTAACCACCACTTATCGTCCACCCGAAAACCTGTTCGATTTTCAGGTGGGAGTGGTTTGGGATCATCGTTTTTTCCGTTCGCAAACTCGGATTACCTATCGGAAAGAGTGGAACTTTGTCAATCAAGTATCCGGGAATATTGTATTTCATTCCCAGCCTACTCGCTTCCATTTTGCTCGCTTGGCTTACTTCAATTCTGCTTCGCTGGAAATCATTTCGTATCACGATAAAAACGGTAATAAACTGATAGATGTTGGCGAGGAAAAGATTGCTGTACGGGGGATTCAATTCACCGGAGGAGGAATGTCGAAACAGGAGAACGGGTCGCAGCTTTATATCAACTTGCGTCCATACATGGTGTACCGGATTTCCATGAAAAATGCTTGGACTGAGCAAGGTTTTCTGTCGGATCTGCAGGATATGGCTCTTGTGCTGCGACCAAATCAAACGAAACGCTTGTTCATCCCTTTTTATTCGGGGAGGGAATTACAGGGACGTGTGATTTGGCCGTCGAATGTTCCAGGGACTTCGACTCAAGTGAGCATTCCGCTGGAAATTGAAGGCTTACATGCTACCCAAAAAATTAATCTTGAAACCTTTTCCGATGGAACCTTCGTGAGTTCGTTGCTTCCTCCGGGGAAGTATCGTATTAGTGTGAGCGAAGCCTATCGTGAAGAATTCGGCATTCAGTCGAACCCCGAATTCATTGAGGTGGAAATAGATGCAGGCGACAATTCGCCGCCTGCTCCACTAATCGATTTTTATCTTGTAAAGGCTAAAATGAGCGAATAATTAAACACGTAAACTACTTAGTCCTCCATCGAGGGCCAACACTTGTCCGTTAATCCAGGAATTTTCCCTGTCAAGCAGAAAGGCGGTCATGCGGGCCATCTCCTCCGGATTGCCTAATCGTTGCATCGGATTGCGCTTAGCCAAGGCTTCTCTCTTTTCAGGTGTAGCTAATAAGCTGGAAGCTAATGCGGTGTCGGTTAGCGACGGGGCAATAGCATTGAAGCGAATTCCAGCAGAAACGTATTCTGCAGCCAGACTTCGAACCAAGGCCTCGATCCCTCCTTTGGCCACGGCAATACTGGCGTGGTAAGGCATGCCGGTTTGAACGGCAACCGTGCTGAAAAGAACGACGCTCGATTGTTTCGCTTTTCGTAAGGCCGGAAGAGCAGCTTGAATCACCCGAATGGCTCCCAGAACGTTTTGATTAAAATCAAGGAGAAAATCGTCATCGGTCAGTCGATTAAATGGCTTCAGGGTGATGGATCCTGGGCAATACACTAAACCGTCGAGGGTCTCAGGTAAAAAACCTTTTAAATCTAGCGATGAATCCTTGGTGTCGGCTTCTAAAAAGGACAGGTTGAGGGCAGCTAACTCAGGGGTCGATTGTCGCGAGATAGCATACACCTGATGGTTTTGAGAGAGGAGTTGTGCCGAAGCAAGTCCAATTCCACGACCGGCTCCTACAATTAAATAATTGGCCATAAGTTTCTGATTTTAAGAGTTTGGATTTTTTTTTATCGCTTTCGCATAATCGCTTCCGCAATTTTGGCAGTGAAGTTTCGTGGAATAAACCGAGTAGCATTGGCCATTATGAAATTGCCCCACCCGTGAATCTTTACTCCCTTTCTTTTCATCATCTTTTCGAAAGCATAGCTAGCTACCGATTTCGACGAGGGCATCTTGCGGTTTTTAAACAGATTACTGTCCGAAGCTTTTGCGGCATCCACAAACTTACTCTCGGTCGGGCCAGGACAAATGGTGGTAACCGAAACACCGGTTCCTAGTAGTTCTTGTTGAATAGCTTCGCTAAAATGCAGCACATAAGCTTTCGTTGCAAAGTAAACCGCCATATATGGTCCGGGTAAGTAAGCCGCAGTCGAGGCAATATTCAGAATCATTCCGCTCTCGCGACTTTTCATGTCGCCGATGAGCATTCTGCTCAAATAGGTGAGTGCGGTAATATTCAGCTGTATCATGTCGAGCTGACGATTCCAATCGCTTTCATCAAAGCGGGTGTAGTCGCCAAATCCGGCATTATTAACTAAGTATCCAATGGATAACTTGTTTTCTCTCAAATAGGTAAGTATTCGCTCCACTTCAACGAGCTTCGATAAATCACCTGCTTGAACGTGCACTTCAATGCCAAAATCGCGACGGAGCTCTTCTGCCAGCTCATTCAAAGCCTTTTCGTTTCTAGCCGAAAGAACTAAGTTGATGTTATCTTTTGCGAATAAATAGGCCAATTCGCGTCCAATGCCCGACGAGGCACCCGTGATGAGCGCCCACGGACTTATGTTGTTTTTCACGTATCCCATGATAATAAATTTGATTCACTCCTTAAACGTTACTCAGCGTCTTTAGTTTTTAGGCTTGCGGAATTAAATTTTTTTTAACGGCTCGTTTTCTTCGTTCGCTACCGCGGAAGAAGGTAGGGTCTGATCCGATGAAAAGTGCTGTCGGGAATCACAGCCTTTTCTTGTAAAATAGTGGCTGATTCGACGAAACCGTGATGAGCACGAAACTCTAAAATGTGAACTAGGCTAAGTGAATCGATATAGGGATGCTTTGCAAGGACCGAGCGCTTTTCGAAATTCAGGTCGATTGGGGTCAAATGGCTTGTGTCGATGGTTGTTCGAGAACCGATTTCAACGACAATTTGGGAATCAAGTCCATACACTTCGTAGAGTTGATCCATCGAGTAAAAGCCTCCCAGCAGATTGCGGTATGCTTCGATTCGTTTGGAAAGAACAGGTCCGATTCCGGGTATCAGCATTAAGCTATCGGCCGGTAATCGATTGATATCGCCCAAAATGAATTGCTTGCGGGAATATTCAGCTTCTCGATTAAACTTTTCTTCTTCAAAAGGGAACTCTTTCGGAAGAGCCGTAGTGTCTTTGATTTCTTCGCTTTCTGGAATGGAAACAAAAGGGATGAGGGCTTCTACCTGCTCTTCGTCGAGGGTGTACATCTTGAATAAATCACCGGGCTTACTGAAGCTTCCCCCTTTATTCAGAAAGTTCAAAATATTACTTATCTGATAGCTTTTCAATCCCAAACGTGCCCAATCCCCAGCTGTTGCTTCGTTAGGATTGAAGTTGAAATACTCAGGTGCTTGTTCCGAGATTCGACTCTTTTTCTTAGGATACGAAGACGATTTCAAATTTGCCAAACTATCGCGCTCTTGGATGAATTGCTCCAATGCTGCTCTCTCTTCTACATAGTGCCGATGAGGAAAGGCAATAGTTGCTTCCCGATAGAGTCGCCAAACATAAATGCCCATTATGAGCAGCAACAAAACATAAATCGCTCGACGCTGCGATTTCGAAAAATCGAAGTATTCTTTCCACATAAATTCGCTAAGGAAGGTTTATAACTAACTTAAACAATTCCTCGAGCGGGGCAGCAATTAGTCTTTAAACTGATCGGAACCAACCCAATACCATTTGTCTTTAAAGTCCGGTTTCTCGTAATGCTTCAGATGCTCCATTAGTTCCGAAATCGATTCGGTTCGGTAGAAGTAATTTCGATATTCAGGCTTAGCAAATCGATTCCGGTAAAACGAATCAAATAATTCAAAAAGAGGCTGGTAAAAGTTTTGGTAATCGAGAAATATAATGGGTTTATGATGATACTGCAGTTGCTTCAGGGTAATCATTTCTAGAATCTCCTCCAGGGTGCCGAATCCCCCCGGTAAAGCAATGAAAGCATCGCTCGCTTCATTCAGTTTTTTCTTTCTGGCGCTCATGTCTTCAGTAACGATCAATTTGCTAAGCGATTCATGACCAAGCCCTTTGTCGTAAATCTTTTGAGGGATTACTCCGGTAACATCACGGCCGGATTCCAACATCGTGTCGGCAATTATCTTCATTAAACCAACATTCGATCCTCCAAAGACTAAGTCGTAGCCTCCATCGGCTAAACTACGACCTAACTCAATGGCTAAATCCTGAAAACCTTCGTCGAGTGCATTGCTGCTGGAACAGAAAACAGCTACCTGCTTGATTTTATTCATAATCGGCAAATTTTTCGGGATGTCGGGGAGTAATCCCACGATAGAGTTCCTTGAGCCGTTTGATATCCTCCTCGGCATTGTCGGTAGGGTGGAAAACCCCTCTGATTCCAACTTCCTTTTTCTTGTAGTCGGCATAACCTAAATAGATAGGAACATTAGCCCGACGTGCAATGAGCAAGAATCCTTTCTTCCAATTCTTTACCTTCGAACGGGTCCCTTCGGGCGCAATTGCCAAATGAAGCTTATCGCGCGACTTGAATTCCTGTGCCATCTTTTCAATCATACGGTTTCCCGGACGTCGATCTACCGGAATGCCTCCCATCCATCGAATAATCATCCCCAACGGAAAGAAAAATAATTCCTGCTTAACCATCACGGAAGGCTTTCCTCCAATCGATTTGTAAAATAGCCAGCCATAAATGAAATCGAACATGCTGGTATGAGGAACCGCTAAAATGACGCATTTATCCTCAACCGGAATGTCTTTAGTCGTTTTCCATCCAAGGGTCTTTAATACAAGTTTGCTTAAAAAACGTATCATAGTCTTCTTATTGAGCCCACAAAAATTAGCTTTTTCTCGATTAAAGCAAATAGAAATAGTTCAACCGGAGAGATTATTTCACCTTCGAACGTTTGCAATTCATAACCGCCCAAAGCTTCGGATAGCGCTTAGTTTTCTTCTCCATCTTTTCCAAGAATATACCAAGGTAAAGTGCTATCGGGTAGGAAGTCCTCATCGTGATGTCCTAATTCTATTTCGGCAAATGAATTCTTGGCGCTTCGAACGTAATCAACGCTGGGCAAGTACGGCTTAATGTCCAAAATCGGAGTCTGATCGAACAAGTCAATCCCGCTTAAATAGAGTCGATTACCAATGATAGAGTCGAGTTTAACAAGGCTCAGACCAATAGGATTGGGTCGGCGGGGGGAACGAGTAGCGAAGACTCCAAACTCATGGAGATGATTACTGGCAGGGGGAGAAAGATGTAAGTCCCAGGATTCGACTTCGTTAAAATGACTGAGCAACCAGATGTACTCAAATTCATCCAGCCAATCTAATCCTTTTGCGTAGGAAGAATTCAACACCAAAACAGCCTTCGATTCGGGCATTAACAAAGCTTGCCGGGGAGCACCCGTGCTCCAGTTAAAAGGCGACTCAATGATTCCAATGGCCTGATAATTAATCTTATTCGATTTCGGCTGACAGGCATATAGGACGACGAATAATAAACTGACTACAAGGTAATTTTTCATAGCAAGGGTGCCTTTCTTTGTACTTCCCGATAAAAAAGTAGCAGCTCTTTAGCCTCGCCCAACTCAGGAATATCCCATCCTAAGTTGCCGGCTAAAGCGCGCGCAGCTTCCTCGATACTCATTCCCGGTGAATACTGATTCTTGTCAAAATTAAGAAAACGTAATACCATTAAACCATTGAACCAATGGAAAAAGCGTTTTCTAAAACTAGATGGGCTTGAAACGTTGCTGCGAATCTTTTCAATCTCCTTAAGAAAAGAAACCGATTCAAGAAAGTCTCGCAGGTCGATGGGCAAATGCGTGAGCCAGGTGCTAATATCTTCCTGACTTAATGGATATAACTCCTCGATCTGCTTGATGAGTAGCCTCAGTTTTTCGAAGGATTCGGGAGAATAAACCTTTTCTTCGCCAGAGTCGATGAATTGTTGAATAGCTTTGCCGGTGCCGAAGGGAACCCGGTCCGACGGCCGCGGCGATGGATAAACCATAGCTTCGCGGATATATCCAAATTCTCCTCCAAGCAAAAGTTTGTGAATGAAATAAAAATCTTCGCCGGCTTTCCGCTTATTCATGCCACCAACAGCCATATAAGCATGAGCACGAAAACTAAAAGCACTTCCAATCGTGAAGTGGGGGTAGGGGAAGCCGGTTCTTTTCAGCGCTTCGTGGTAATAGCGCAAATAAAGCTCGTATCGAATAATCCCTTCGTAAACCTCACGGGGAAATTCAGTTCCTTGAATCGGATGTTCAAAATGATGATTTGCTGCCCGTAAACCCGGCCATCTGTAATAGGCTTCCTGAATAGCTTGGATAAATCCCGGCTCGCAGAGGGTGTCAGCATCGTACGATACAATCACTCCATCGGGTTTTTCAAGCTGATCGAACCGCCTAAGCGCTTCGTCCATTAAAAGCTTCCTGGCTAAACCCACTCCGGCATGGCGGTGGGGCAATTGGTTGTTCAAGGCAACATGAACATCCCAATCGTAGGGTATTTCGCGAGAATTCAAATAGGCCTGCAATGCGGCATACGCATCTGCATTCTCTTTGTGGATTTGCTCCTGGTCTTTTTCGGATGCATTGAAAAGAATGAGCAATTCCAATCGGCCATGAAAAGCTTGCTCAGAAATAAGTTGTTCCACAACCCTTTCTATACCATGCTCACGATGAGCAGGAATAATCACGATTAAGGACAGGTCCGGATGGGGAGCCTTTGAAAATAAGGCCGGTCCGGAAGGATAACGTTCAAAATAAGATCCGGCAAAACTCATCGAGTAAGCGACCGGAATTACTCTTGTTTTGCCAAATAACGGTCGTTCAGACCTTTCAAAACTTCGTCGGTGATGTCGAGCGAAGGATCGCCAACCAGAATGTCGCTCCCGGGAACTAAGCTTAAAATAAAATGATACCCTTCGCGGGTGCGGATCTCTTCCAGATAAGTAACAATCTCTTCGTATAGAATAGACTCAACGCGCTGTTGCTCCTCCATAAGCTGACCCTCTAATTCATATTGCTTTTGCTGAAGCTTTTGCTGCCTGTCTACTAATTGGGCCTGCTGATTTTCCATGCTAGACTGACTCAAAAAAGAGCCGGTTTTCACCTTCGATTCAAACTTCCGATAATCGGATTCAAAGGCACTGCTCTCAGCCTTTAATTCCGTTTCCATTTTATTCATCATGCTCATCATCTGCTCATTCAGCGCTAAAGCATAATTGTATTGTGTGAGCAAGGTTTCCAGTTTGATGTAGGCTATTGATAAGGAGGTACTGTCGTCGAGCTTACGGGTAGAACTGGTGCCCGTTTCTCCAGAACTATTAGCCTCCGGACCCGCCGGCGAATTCAAGTTGCTAAAGAGTAAAAAAGCTATGGCTGCTAAGGCAATTACATGCAAAGCCCAGGATAAATTCTTCATGAATTGATTTTTTTAATGGGCCACCAAATTAGAAAAAAAGCAGGAATGCCTATCGCCCTTCTTTTAATTCTTTGCTTAATTCCCCATGTATTAATTCCAGCATTTTTGGTTTGTGCCATTGAGGCATAGCTTTACCTTTGCGCCAAAAAGTATGGCGCTTATTTTAAACATAGAAACTGCTACCGATGTATGCTCGGTTTCGCTCGCTCGCGACGGGGAACTCCTGAATCTTCGCGAAACGAAAGAAGCCAAATCGCATGCTTCGGTTTTAACGGTTTTTATCGAGGAAATGCTCCGGGAAGCCTCCTGTTCAGTTAATCAGCTCGATGCAGTTGCAGTGAGCATGGGGCCGGGTTCTTACACCGGATTACGCATCGGGGTTTCGGTGGCCAAAGGGATTTCCTACGGAGCCTCTATTCCACTTATTGCGGTTTCAACATTGCAATCCTTAGCTCAGCTTGCTCTGTCGCGCCTTTCGAACGCTCGAACCGATTTTCGCCTCGTACCCATGATCGATGCCCGAAGAATGGAGGTTTACACCGCCATTTTTGATCCGAGATTGAACCAGTTGCAGGAAACCAGCGCCCTTATCCTGGCAGACGATTCGTTTCAACGAGAACTACAACATCGAGAATGGTACTTCTTTGGCTCCGGTTCAGAAAAATCAAAGTCGATCCTGAATCACCCAAATGCTAGGTTTATCGATAACCTCGACGCTTCCGCTATCGGATTAATTGCCTTGGCCGAAGAAAAATACAAGAAAAATAATTTTGAAAATACCGCCTATTTTGAACCATTTTATTTGAAAGACTTTATTGCTACCATTCCAAAGAAGATGTTCGGATGATTTTTAACGATGAATACTTTATGCGTATGGCCCTTAAGGAAGCTGAATTGGCTTATCAGCTGGGCGAAGTTCCGGTGGGCGCTGTCGTTGTCTCCGGGGGAATCCCAATCGCGAAGGGGCATAACCTGACCGAAACCCTGAACGATGTGACCGCTCATGCCGAAATTCAGGCGATTACAGCAGCGGCCGGTAGCTTAGGTGGTAAGTATCTGAACGATTGTGTTTTATATGTTACCCTCGAGCCTTGTCTTATGTGTGCCGGTGCCATGTATTGGGCTCAATTAGGAGGACTTGTTTTTGGTGCATTCGACGAAAAAAGAGGCTACAAATCGGTGAAACCCTCGGTGCTTCATCCTCGTACCAGTGTTCGGGGCGGGGTGCTCGAAGCAGAAGCTTCTCAACTTTTGAAAGACTTTTTTAAAGCGAAACGGATATGAGCGGCTTTGATTACGACAACTACCTATCTCCTTGCAAAAATATTTGCAAACTCGATGTCGATGAGCAATTCTGCATCGGTTGTTATCGCACAACCGGTGAGATAAAGTCCTGGTTTCGCCTCAATCGCGAACAAAAACTCGCCATCATGGAAGAGTGTAAGTCGCGCGAAAAGAATGGTTTCCCAAAAGGTTTTTTTACACGATAATACCCGGGTTCAAGCCTAATAATGAATGATCTTTTTCGCAGGAAACAGATTCTTAGAGCTTCCCCTTATTCTCCCAAACCATAACTAGGAATCTTAATCGGAAGTGCTATTTTTGAACAGCAATCAAGAACGGAATATCAACGATTGAATGGTCGAACTGGAAGCAAGGTCAAACAGCCAAATACACGTTTTGCTATGAAGTATGGAGTAGCTACTCTCAGTGTGGTTCCAATGCGAAAGGAACCTCGTGAACAAAGTGAAATGATTAGCCAGGTCTTGTTTGGCGAACACTTCGAAATACTTGATTACGAAGGAAGTTGGATCAAAATCCGTCTCGCTTTCGATGCTTATATCGGATGGATCGATCAAAAATTATCAGCCCCCCTTTCTACTCGATACTACAATTATCTGAATTCAAAAAATGCTTTTGTGCTCGCCGATTTTGTGAAAGAGATTAGCAGTAAAGAATTCGGAAAACAGTTCTTGTCTGCTGGTAGTTCGCTTCCTAACTATAAAATGAAATTGGCTTTTCGCATTGCTCCGGTTTCCTACCGACTCCATGGACGACCTGATTTAATTGAGCCCGATACCTTCCGGACGGAGGTTATTCGTCTGGCTAAAACTTTCTTGAATGTACCTTATTTATGGGGCGGACGTAGCTCCTTTGGACTCGACTGTTCCGGTTTTGTGCAACTGGTGTACAAGATTTTGGGAATTCCCCTTCCGCGCGATGCCAAAGATCAGGTAAAGCTGGGGAGAACCGAAAATTTTATCAATGAAGCCAAACCGGGCGACTTGGTTTTTTTCGATAACGAAGAAGGTCGCATTATTCATGTTGGGTTATTACTCGATGCGGGTCGAATTATTCATGCGTCGGGAAAAGTGCGCATCGATTTAATCGATCATGCCGGAATCTGTAACATCGATACCGGTAAATACACGCATTCGCTTCGGGTTATTAAAAATATCTATGACTACCCAACCATCGGTCGCACGCAGGATGAAGTGCAGCGGCTCGTTTTCCCCGGTTAAATCCGGTTTAAAATTTCTGCGGCATTTTGCAAGGTCTCGTCGCTCTTAGCAAAGCATAATCGTACCACTTTATTATCGGTCTTTTCGTGATAAAAAACACTCACCGGAATGGTCGCCAATTGATGCTCACGGGTTAAACGATGAGCAAATTCAATGTCCTTTTCTTCCGAAATGGGCGAGAAATCGGCTAATAAAAAATAGGTGCCGGCCGCAGGTAAAATGTTTAATCGGCTGTCTTTTAGTAATTTCACGAAATAATCCCGCTTCTTCTGATAAAAAGCATTTAAGTGTAGGTAGGTTTCCGGATTTTGCAAATAACGCTGATAAGCATGCTGAATAGGATGATTAACAGCAAATACAATCATTTGATGGATTTTCATGAATTCGGCCATCATCTTTTCAGGAGCGCAAGCGTACCCAATTTTCCAACCGGTGGTGTGAAAAATTTTACCAAATGAAGAAACTACAATCGACCGCGAGGCTAGTTCGGGGTATTTCGAAGCGCTGTGGTGTTTCAATCCATCGAATAAAATGTGTTCATATACTTCGTCGGATAGGATGATGATCCGGCTTCCGGAGGTAATCTTCTGTAAACGAAGCATATCCTCCTCCGAAAATACAGCCCCCGAAGGATTGTGAGGCGTGTTGATGATAATCATCCGTGTCCTGCTGGTGATGCTTTTTTGTACTTCCTCCCAACTGATAGAGTAATCGGGGAAGGTTAACTTAACGAAAACCGGACGTCCGCCACTCAATCGAATCGCTGGGACATAGCTATCGTAGGCTGGTTCAAGTACAATTACTTCGTCGTCTTCCTTAATAAAAGCGGTAATTGCGGTGTACAGCGCTTGAGTTGCACCAGCAGTGATGCATATTTCTTTCTCCGGATGATAATGATGCCCGTACAAGGTCTCAATCTTGTTCGAAATAACCTCGCGAAGGGATGTTAATCCTCCCATCGGGGCATATTGATTAAATCCCTGAGCCATCGCATCGGAAACCAACCCTTTTAGCTCATCGCTGCAATCGAAATCGGGAAAACCTTGCGATAAGTTGAGAGCCTTATAATCGGCTGCCATCTTACTCATTTCTGCGAAAATGCTTATCCCTACATTGGGTAATTTCGATGAACTCATAGTGGTGTTTTTAGAGGGAGCAAAAGTAATAAAAGCCCTGCAAGTACGAGAGTTCAGAACGAAAAAATAAACCTGCTCTACAACCCTCGATGTGGCAAAAAAAAGAACGTTGAAAACTGGAATTATGAATCGACCGAAAGCTTCCGGATAAAAATTCCGGCTATCAATAAAATTCCGGCAAACAAACTAAGGAATTGACTAAAAGGTAAATGATCGACCATCCATGCTCCTGCCAAGGGGAAAAGAGCGGGTACCAAATTCCCTGCACCAACAAATCCCGTGTAAATTGCTCGATTCTCCGAGGTGGAAATCTCTAAAAGAAGACCATTCATGCTGATACTGTACACAGCATAACTGATTCCACCCAGAATGAACAAGTAGCGAATAGCACTCAAACTATCCACCCAAAAGGCCATTACCACGATTATTAGGGATAAAACGTAATTAAACCATAATAAACCCTGGTATTTGATTCTTCGTCCGCCTAATAAAACTAAAAAACTAACCGTTACGGTGCCTAATACTTTGAAAAGAAGGTAATTGCCGGTGTCAGAGGGCTGTGCCTGTAATTCCTGCTTGGCAAAATACAGTATAAAAGGTAGAAAAGAAATGATAATCCCCTGTGTGTTTACAAACCCTAAAAAATACTTCAAGCGATCGTTCGTTTTCAATTCTTCGCGTAAGGTTCGAACAAATGCTTTGAACCCTTTTACCTTTTTCTGAGAAGGTTCCGTTTCTTTAATCCCCCAAAACCCAAAAGAAGCGATGAATAAAAAGCCGCCACCGGTGAAAAACATCCAGGCAAAGTTGTATGGATATTCATCGATGGCCAAAACCTTACGAGCCAGACTCGCGCCCACTACAAATACCAACCCGGTTAGAATCTGCTTCGTGGAAAAGAAATTCTTGCGTCTGTCGGGGTCTAGTGATTTCCCCAAAATATCGACATAACTTATATTAGCATAAGCTCCACTCAGTGAAAAGAGTGTGATGAAGACGAAGATCGAGGGCAAAACCCAAATCGATTCAGCACCTTGTAACGACAAAAGAATAAAACCTAAAGCCAACAAACTAAAAACCCTGAGATTGATTCCGTACAATAGAAATCGTTTTTTGTAAGGCTTGCCACTCAAGTAGGAAGCGAAAAATAATTGGGTTAAACTCGAACCACCTAACATAATCGCAGTGAGAATTCCAACATGCATGGCTGTGCCACCCGACTCAAAGAGCATGGCTGGCATAACCGTATCTACATCCATAAAATTCTGAGCAAGAGCTAGAAAGGTGGCGTGGAAAAGAAAGGTCCTAAAATTATGTCGATAAGCTGCTGGCTGTGCTGTCATTCCCCTCTATTTATGCTCCAAAATTACTATTTCTATGGAGCTTCGGCTGTTTAAAATTTTTTTAAGCTGAAGCCTCCGGCCCTCCTAACAGCTGCTCCATCAAAAAGTTTCCAAGCGGTTCTATATCCTCCTTGAATTGGGTTTGTTCAGCCGGGCTAAAATTCCTATATTGAAAATGTGAATGGGATTTGGGGTTTTTATCCCCGTTTTCCTTCCCCTCAATACGATAAATTATGAGCCAGTTATTTGATATCGAAAAGATTATAGCGCTTCGCCATGAGCTGCATCAAGATCCGGAAATTTCCAACCACGAAGTGCAAACCTCCCAAAAAATCGAACAATTTGTAGCAAGCACGATGCCCTCACAAACGATTCCGCTGGCTAGCAACGGAAAAGCTTTCGTATTCGATTCCGGAAAACCGGGACCAACAATCATGTTTCGGGCTGAACTGGATGCTCTTCCTATTCAAGAAGTTAGCAATCGTCCGCATCGATCTCAAAGAAAGGGTGTCTCTCATTCTTGTGGACACGACGGACACATGGCAATACTGGCAGGTCTCGGTCAAAAGATTGCAGCAGCTCCTCCCGCTGCCGGACGTGCCATCTTGCTCTTTCAACCTGCCGAAGAAGTAGAGCAAGGTGCTCGCGATGTAGTGAACGACCCGGCCTTCCAAGCGCTTGAACCCGACTTTATCTTCGGCTTACACAATATTCCCGGCCAACCCGTCAATACACTTATTCTTAATCGGGAAACGTTTGCAGCCGCCTCACAAGCCATGATTATCAAATTGCAAGGTAGAACGGCTCATTCCGCCGAGCCAGAAAACGGAATCAGTCCGGCCATGGCGCTGGCATCCCTCATTCGTAACCTGAATAAACTGAATCAATCTAAATCGCTCTTCTCCGATTTTACTTTACTCACCCTGGGCCATGTTCAATTGGGTGAGCCTACTTTTGGAACCTCTCCGGGAAATGCTATTATCTATCTTACCCTCAGAGCTTTTCGCGATGAGGATATGCACAAGCTTCAGTCTTCAATCGAGAAATTGATAACGAACACCGCTCGGCGACATCGACTCTTCTTCAAAATTGAATTCACCGAAGTTTTTCCGGCCCTTATAAATCAGGATGAGGCTGTGCAAATTGCCGAGCAGGCTGCAAGTGAACTGAAACTACCCATTCTCTATCGAACCGAACCATTTAAATGGTCGGAAGATTTTTCCTATTTCGCACAAAAATACCCGGCCTGCTTCTTTGGTCTCGGAGCCGGAATCGACCAACCTCCTTTACACCATCCTAATTTTGATTTCCCCGATGAGATTCTGGAAACGGGAATCAACCTCTTCTTTTCCATTTATAAAAAACTTCTTAACCCTTCATAATGAATTACAGTTGCTTAATTACGCTTAATGAAAAATCGATTGAAAATAATGTACGCTTTTTACAAAAGAAATTAGGAAGCAAAGTAGTGCTTTCGGCAGTAGTCAAAGCAAATGCCTACGGGCACGGAATTGAACCCATGGTGCCGCTTCTGTCCAAATATGGAGTGAAGCATTTTTCCTGCTTTTATTATTCGGAAGCTTGCCGGATCAAACAGGTGCTTTCAGCGCCTTCGACCATCTTGATAATGGGTTATATTCCTGGTAATAAATTGGTTGATGCTATTCGATCTGGCTTCGAATACTTCGTTTTTAGCATGGAACGACTTCATGAAACCATTCAGGTTTGTAAGGAATTTCAGCTCAAGGCTAAAATTCATCTGGAAATGGAAACAGGAATGAATCGTTCGGGTATCGACCAATCAAAGCTGCCTGAACTAATCGAATTACTCAAAGAGAATAGGGAATATATCGACTTGGTAGGCTTTTGCACGCATTTAGCCGGAGCCGAGAGTATTTCCAACCATACACGAATCCAACGGCAAGTGAAAAATTATTTCAAGTTCCTGAGTAGTTTGCAAAAGGAGGGAATCGAACCGAAAATCCGACACATGGCCAACTCAGCCGCCGCTTTTGTTTATCCGAAAACTCGTCTCGATATGGTGCGTATCGGGATTATGCTCTATGGATTTTGGTCGAGTGCCGAAGTATTCGTGCAATACCTCGCTCGACGCGTTCACAAAACCGACCCCTTGAAGCGAATTTTAGGTTGGAAGAGCCAAATAATGGCGATAAAAAAAGTGAAAGCAGGTGAGTTTGTGAGTTATGGCTTGTCCTATCTCGCTCAGGAAGATGTTGTAACTGCACTTATCCCGGTTGGATATTCTTCAGGGTATAGTCGTTCGCTCAGCAACCGGGGGAAAGTCCTTGTGCAGGGGCAAATATGCAATGTAATCGGCTTGGTAAACATGAACATGATTATCCTCGATATTACTGGCCTCGATCAATGTTCCGTTGGCGACGAAGTCGTGATTATAGGGAAACAAGGCGAAAGGGAAATTAAAGTAAGTGCCTTTTCCGATAGTACCAACAGGTTGAACTACGAAGTGCTAACGCTCCTCTCGCCGGAAATTCCACGAAAAGTGCTCTTCTTGAGCTAGGTACGCTTGCCTGTCTATTGTTCCTTTCAGCGGCTCCTGGAAAATCGAAACGATTTCCATTAAAAATAATCTCCTGTTTATTGAATAATCAATTTACGGGTCTGTCGGTTCGATGGAGTTTCTATCTCAACCAGGTAAATGCCGGGTGGTAAATCCAGGTTACCCGAATGCCAGGTTTGATCGCCTCCTAGTGGAAACGAAAAGCGCCGAAGCTCCCTTCCGCCCGTATCTAACAAACGAACGAATGCGTCTCCCTTATCCATGGTTGTAAGCTTAATCACAATGGAATTCTTAGCCGGATTAGGGTATAGTTTGATCTGCATAGTCGGATCGAGCGCTTCGATGCCAATAGGTCCCGAAGCAGCCATGCGTGCAGAAAATTCCTGAAAAAACCAGTTGGCAACCTCCGTATGATAAATCAACAGGGTGTTCTCGTCGTTTTTGTTATCGGCAGCATTGCTCCAATTGTGAGAGCCGGTTACCACCAAAGGATCCGATTCAACATGATTCGGATCGGAAATCAAATACTTGTGGTGCATGATTCCGTCCTCCTGATGCTCGAAGAATTTTGCGCCAAGAGCCGAATTTAACACTCCAACCACATTCGTGGCACAGCTCGCTTTATCGTTTACCAAAACATTCACATCCGCTCCCATATTCGATTGAGTTGCCAGTGCATAGGCTAAATCCAATCGTGTAATCAGCATTGTCGCGACGTATAACTCATGGTCGGCTGTTTCAATGGCTTTTATAATCTGGGCATTGGTCCCATCGCTGGGCGAAAAATAACACTCCACTCGCTTGCCACCAATGATGAATTTGTGGGGGGTGTTATTCATTTTAAATGGACCAAAACGGGAGTTGAAGGTTTCGGGAGCATTGCCGTTACCTCCCCACATTTCCTCAAATTCAAGTTGATAGGTAAGGGCCAAGCTTTTATCTTGAATAACAACCACGTTGTTGGCAAATTCAAACATGTTTTCTGCTTCGTAATTCGTTGAACCGGTCCATACAATCGGATCATCGGGATTGGTCGATTCAGCATCGATAACCACGAATTTGTTATGCATGATGCCGTAAACTTCCTCGGTCGGAGCAATCAACGAGCGGATATTGGGATATACCAAATCGGCCAGGTTGACATGAGTCCAGGTAGTATCCAGAATGAGTCGGACTCTTACTCCACGATCGTAGGCTGCATTCAAGGCTTCAGCCAAGTTTGAGACATTATCGGGCTGAAAATCGTACATGGTGAAATCAATCGATTGGTTGGCTCGATTCAAGTACTGAATAAGGGTGTCGTCGATGGCTTCATCGACATAAATAGCGGGCGAAAAAGTGGCAAATTCGGTGGCAACCGATTGGGTAAAATAGGCCAGTATTTCCCCCGACGATAACGATTGGGTAATAACGGTTTTAATAGGGCTGAAGGCAGTATCGATTCCATTGTAAGAGGCGGCTTTCACATAAAAAAGTTCCGAGGGTTCTGCTCCAGTGATGCTCAAGGAGTGGGTCGTGCTCAAGCTTGGATTGGTCAGGACACCAATCTCTAAATCCGGAGTATTCCCGTAAAAGAGCATGCTCGATCCGGCAACATCGGTTTCCCAGGAAATACTCAAGCCGGTTTCGCTTAGGTTACCTGTTTCTAGTTGGCTGATAATATTAATGCTAGAGCTGTTTTGAATGTCGTTCGTGTCGCGCAATAAAAGCTGATAATCGCTGAAATATTGCGAGCAAATACCTACTAAATTGACGGGAGAAACGGGTATTGGCTCTCCGATTAGTGGATGATTCGCACGTATATATACGGATGAGCTTTCTCCTTGCGACGAAAAATAATAACTCGTATTCGAGGCAAAAACATTCCCTCCATCGGTAAAAACAACGTCTTTCAGTTCAACTAGTTCCGATTCATTGCTTTCTGCCAGCTGTCCGGGAGTAAGTTGTAGGGGATTTGGAAGCGGATTGCCCTGGGTAAATACCGTGTGTCCACTTACATTGACTATTTCCAGCAAGCCATTGTAATCGGTCAGGATTCCCACTACAGCTACTGAATCGCCTCGCTCAAAATACGATACATCGCTGTCGTAAATGGCAATACCTCCAGTTACATCCTGGATGTAACGAATGGCCCCAAGTTCCGGCCCATTCGTAATAATACCGCTAATGGCTACGGTACTGCCTAGAGGCTGATATCTGGCAATGGCTATGCTCAATTGAGCATTTAAGCCTGCCGAGAATAAGAGAGTTATAAGCAAAAGCAAAATACGAGTCATAATGTCGAAATTTTAGTCGATATAACGTTCTATGATTTGGGACCGGTTAGGTCCTACTGAGACAAGTGTTATAGGTAATTCCAGGTATTCTTCGATAAAATTCAAATAAGCATTCAGTTCTTCTGGAAATTCATTTTCTGAGGTAATTTGGGTAATATCAGCTTTCCATCCGGGAAGTTCAATGTATTGTGGGTCAATTGTTTCCTCGAGCGAGTAGGGGAGTTCTAAGGAGGTTTCGGCTTCGGAGGTGCGATAGGCTACCGCTACCATGATGGAGTCGAAGTCGCTTAAAACATCGGCTTTGGTTAATATCAAATCGGTAACTCCATTGATCATGCACGAGTATTTTAAACTCACCAAATCAAGCCAACCGGTGCGCCGCGGACGACCTGTGGTAGAACCAAATTCGTTACCCTGCTTCCGCAAGAGATCGCCGGTAGAATCTTCCAGCTCGGTCGGAAACGGACCACTGCCAACACGGGTGCAATAGGCTTTGAAAATACCATATACTTTTCCAATTTTATTGGGCGCTATGCCTAGCCCGGTGCATGCTCCGGCTGTAACCGTATTCGAGGAAGTCACAAAAGGATAACTGCCAAAATCGATGTCGAGCAGGGTGCCTTGTGCTCCCTCGGCTAAAACTCTTTCTTCTTTTCGTAGGGCTTCGTTAACTAGGTATTCGGTCGATTCAATCCGGAAACTCTTAATGACTTCTAATCCGGCAAACCATTCCTTTTCTTGATCCGATATATCGGAAGGATAATCATATAGAGATGCAAGTTGTTGATGTTTTTCGACTAGAGCACGATACTTTTCTTCAAAATTTGCTTGAAAAATATCGCCGATTCGAATTCCATTTCTGCCAGTTTTGTCCATGTAAGTAGGACCTATTCCTTTCAAGGTAGAGCCAATCTTTGCTTTCCCTTTTGAATGTTCCGAAGCGGCATCGAGCATCCGGTGAGAGGGTAAGATCAAATGAGCTTTCTTCGATAAAACCAAGTTCTTGCGAGGATTAACGCCTAAACGCTCTAGCGATTCTATCTCTTTTTTGAAGATTACCGGGTCTATCACCACTCCATTCCCGATAACATTCAGTTTATCAGGGTGAAATATCCCACTGGGAATCGTATGCAATACGTGCTTGATCTCATTAAACTCCAAACTATGTCCGGCATTGGGACCTCCCTGAAAACGTGCAATCAAATCGTATCGGGGAGTTAAAACATCCACCACTTTCCCTTTTCCTTCATCGCCCCACTGCAGGCCTAATAATACATCCACTTTCATTCTTAATTTCTTTTGAAGCTTTATTAATGTGCTTTTAATCAATTAATTAAAGCTTGCTTGTTTCCATTTGTTTTAGCAATATTTATGGCTTAAATGTAAATCTTTTCGCGTCGTTTTTGTCCTCTTTGCACTAAACTTTTCCAGTTTTTTTAAGCACCTCGAAGCTTCATTTAATTAGTGGGAAGTTTTCTGGTCCACATCAATGGTCGAATCGTTAGGATGAAAACTGATTTTGGAAATTATCAAATCTTTGCCAAGAAAATTTCAGAATTAGACGTCAATACCACAACAGGGTTATTCTAATTCATCGGATATAACTTGATTTAAGCTGAAATTTTATATGTTTTAGTGGTGGTTAAGTGCTACATTTATAGGTGATTAGATGTATATTGTGTGCTGAGCATAGCAAGGATTCTTCTGCCCTTTATGAGCTTTGTTAAAATATCCTAACTTCTTTAATATCTTTTTTTAAAATGTTGATAATATTAATTACTTTTACGGCCGGGATAAAGAATTTTACAAATTTAAAAGAGACACGATCTGAGGTCGTTGTCTTGCAAATTGATTGTTATGAATATATCTGCTCTGATTGAAAGGGAACAAATACTTGAAATAGCCGAACGACTCAACGCTTTGAAACTGAATGTTAATCTTCAGTCATCTTTGTCGGTAATCGATAATGAGGGGAATATCTGGATTACCCCCGACGATTTGTGGCCTCAGCGACTTCAGGGGAATGATATTCTCTTTTTTACCGATGAGGAAAGTGAAAAAGAAATTGCAAAAAAGAAACCGGACTCTTCCTACTTAGCTTTACACCGAGCCATCTATCAAAAAAACTTGAATGTTCGAGCAATCATTCAAGTCAATTCGCCAACCATTACGGCCATTGGCGATGAGCTATCTTATGCTATGCTCAATCTAATGCCCTATCATACTTTTGGCATTGGAACGATAAGTATTGAACAAAGTCCAGATTTTAACAAAGCCGGGTTCATTAAATCAATTGCCGATTTGAACGAAGAAGAGCCTGCTACCGTTTTACTCCGAAATTTTGGGATGATCGCCGCATCCAACAGTCTGGAAAACGCATTGTTGCAAATCGAGCGAATCGAGCACATCGCCAAAGCGTCGCGTAAAGCACGAACCTTAACCGAAATAAAATCCTATTCATTGGATACGATCGAAAAAGTCGATCAAGCCCTTCCAAAAGAGTTTGTTGGCCTGAGAGGCCGGAAACCTTCAATCGATTTCACCCCTTTCTACCGCGATTTAATCGATTTAACGCAAACTGCCTTTTTTAACGAATGGATTACTTTCTATGGCGGTAGCTTCTCTGTCCGAGTCGATGAACTTACCTTCTTCATGACTAGCCAGGCAACCAGCCGTAATCAATCAGTCCAATCCGATTTCTCTATTTTTAAAGGAGGTAAGGTCGATAGTAGTAAGAGTCCCGATCGAACCGTTAATATTCATCAGGAGATTTATTTCCAAAACAAGCAGGTGAACTGCATCGCTTTCATCGAACCCGATAGCCTTATCTCGGCAATTTTAAGTGGTCAGAAACCCGAATATACCAAGCCAAACAATAGTTACAAGTTCAATAATAAGGTCGAAATTCTACCATTCGAATCCTTAGCCGATCCAGAAAAAATTGCAAATGCAATTTCTTTACGTCAAGATGGTATTTTAATTGAAAACTTTATGTATCTTTGTGTCGACAAAACAGTAGAGAATTTAGTTAATCGATTGTTTTCACTAGTCTCTCTTTCGAGGCTATAATAAAGATAGGGGGTCCGGAGCGACTCTAGCTCCGGTAGGGTTAATATATAACTCGGAGGCTGTTTCATTCTCATGATTCAGCCTCTTTTTTTTACAAGAAATTCAACAAAGCATGACCGTATTATCATTGCTTTCCGTAAATTGGCTGCTTAATCGGTAAAAAATGAACATACCATGCAGGTAATTCGCCCTTTCCTTCGCCTTCCGGCTCTAATCGTTCGCATCATCCTGTTTTTACTGACTATCCTACTCATTGCTTACCTGTTTCCTAAAGAGGGAAAATTCAAATACGAATACCAAAAAGGAGCTCCATGGTTGCACGAAACACTCATTGCTACCGAGGCTTTCCCTATCTATAAAACAAGCGCCGAGCTCAAACATGAACAGGATAGCCTTCAAGCGAATCAGTTGTATTATTTTCGCGAAAAACCGGCGCAAACAGAACAACTCGAGGCCGAATTTCTGCAATACCTCGCTACTCGGCTCGATAAAATCTGGGACGAAACCGGAGATTCACTCTCCATCGATTCAGCGATAGCCATGAAAAGTCGGCTAAGAGCCGCAGGCTCCGAAGTGTTTCGCAATCTTTACCAACATGGAGTGCTGCCTGAAATAGTGCCGGTGCTCGAAAATAAACCCGGCGATTACCTTATTCACCTTGTGCGGAACGATATAGCCGAGCAGGTTCGGCTTTCCGACTTGCACAAAATTACCACGCTAGAGAATCAGTGTCGTAAACTAATCAGCAATCATCCCATCTGGACTTCTTTTCCCGAACATTACGAACGGGAGTTTCTAGCTCGTTTTCAACCAAAACCCTATCTGAAGGCAAACCTTCAATACGACGCGCTGCTTACAGAAACCAAGCTGCAAATGACGCTCGATAACATCTCGCTGACTGAAGGAATGGTCCGGAAAAATCAACGAATCATCGACCGGGGCGACATCGTGAATCCCGAACTGTTCAAAATGCTGGAATCATACAAGTTGCACTACGAGGAATCAATCGGTAGAAATACGAGCTATTCACTATTGCTGCTAGGTCAATTCTTGGTCGTATTCTCCATTATGCTGATGTTCTTCTTGTTTCTCTACAACTACAGGAGAGAAGTGCTCAACGACCTCAAGCAAACAATCTTTATCCTCCTTATGATTGTTCTTTTTGTTTCGGTGGCCAGTGGGGTAATCCGTTTCAAAAATATCAACCTGTATTTCATCCCTTTTGCTTTATTACCCATCATTGTAAGGACCTTCTACGATAGTCGATTGGCTATTTTTATTTTGCTTATAACCAGTTTATTAATTGGGTTTATGGCACCCAATGGTTTTGAATTTGTTTTTATTCAATTCTTAGCAGGGGTGGTCGCTATTTTTTCAATGCATAATGCTAAAAAACGTTCACAATTATTCTGGAGTGCATTCTTCGTCTTTCTAACCTATTCTTTTCTAAATATAGCCTTACGATTGATGCAGGAAGGAAGCCTGGAAAACGTCCATTGGCCATTCTTTATTTGGCTGCTCGGAAATGCGGTTCTGCTCTTGAGTAGTTATCCGCTAATCTATCTCTTCGAAAAACTGTTTGGCTTTTTAAGCGATTTAAGCCTGTTAGAATTATCGGATACAAACAACGTTCTACTCCGCGATCTGGCTTCCAAAGCTCCGGGTACTTTTCAGCATTCCATGCAGGTTGCCAACCTTGCAGAAGAAGCTATTTATAAGATTGGAGGGAACACCTTATTAATGCGGACTGGAGCTCTTTATCACGATATTGGGAAAATGGAGAATCCGGCCTTCTTTATCGAAAACCTTCAGTCGGGATTTAATCCTCATCAAAATATCCCTTTTGAAGAAAGTGCCGACATCATTATAGGTCATGTAACCCATGGCATCCAACTCGCTAAAAAGCATAAACTCCCGCAGGCGATTATCGATTTCATTCAAACACATCATGGAACGACTAAAGTGCAGTACTTTTATAAATCCTTCCTTAAAAAATATCCGAATGAAGAAGCAGATGTAAATCGCTTTACTTACCCCGGGCCCTTGCCTTTTTCTAAAGAAACGGCCGTACTCATGATGGCCGATTCAGTCGAAGCTGCCTCCCGAAGTATGAAAGTCTATTCGGAGCAATCAATCAGCGATTTAGTCGATCAGATCATTAATTATCAAGAACAGGAAGGTCAATTCGACGAAGCTACCATCACCTTTAAAGAAGTGAATCAAGTGAAAGAAGTATTCAAGGCAAAGCTTCGGAATATTTATCATCAACGAATAGAGTATCCTCAATAAGTGTAAAAGTTTGACTTTTATCAGTTTTTCACGCGATTAAAGTCATGTTTTTTCCTCGTGTGGTTGGATAATTTTACCGAAAGAAAATCCTGAAAAGGATTTCTAAGTAAATTATTTAAATAACGAGGAAAATGAACCAAATCCAGCCTTACGTTCGTTCACTTGCCGATAAATACGGTCGTGAACGTGAGTGTTTACTCCCCATTTTACAAGAAATTGTTGCCACTGAACATGTCCTATCGCAAGATGCGATGGTTGAGGTAGCTAAGGAGTTGAACCTATCTGCCGCCGAAGTATATGGCACGGCCAGCTTTTATTCTTTCTTGAACACAAAACCCCATGGTAAATACGTGATTCGCGTGTGTAAGTCGATTGTGGCCGAAATGAAAGGTAAAAAAGAGATTGTCGATAAGCTATGCGATATCCTGAAAATCAGGGTAGGCGAAACAACTCCCGATGGAAGATTTACCTTGTTGGAAACCAACGATATCGGTTGGAGCGACCAAGAACCTTCCATGCTCATCAATGAAAAACCGTATACCTACTTGACTCCTGAAAAAATCGTTCAGATCATTGCAGGATATCAGGCGAATGGTAAATCAAACAATCACCAGCAAATCAATTAACTATGGCACCTAGTAATGGACTAAAACGAGTAGATGTAATCTTTGGAGCTTATGCTAGTACCAAATACCTCATTCTACAAAAAAGTATTCGTCGCGAAAAGCAAGAAATTATTCAAGATATTATCGATTCCGGCCTGCGCGGAAGAGGGGGAGCTGGTTTCCCAACCGGACTGAAATGGAAGTTTGCAGCCGCCCAACCGGGAAATGAAAAGTATGTCATTTGTAATGCCGACGAAGGAGAACCAGGCACCTTTAAGGATCGCGAAATCCTCATGAAGGTTCCTCAAAAAATGATTTCCGGCATGGCTATTTGTGCCTATGTAATTGGAGCGACCAAGGCTTATATCTACTTACGAGGCGAATATCAGTTTATGGTTCCCGACTTGCAAATGGAATTGGATAACTTTCATGAGCAAGCCCGCGAAATGAATTTCGATTTAACCATTGAATTAAGAATGGGCTCGGGAGCTTATGTTTGCGGCGAAGAAACAGCGCTCATCGAATCGATGGAGGGAAAACGAGGCGAGCCTCGCAATAAACCACCTTTCCCGGTGGTCGAAGGCTTTCACGGAAAACCGACAGTCGTAAATAATGTTGAAACCTTCGTGAATGCCAACATGATTTGCCGAATCGGGGTCGAAGAGTTTATTAAATTAGGTACACAGGATTCCCGAGGATCAAAACTATTTTCCATCTCTGGCGATACACCCAAAGCAGGAGTACACGAATTGGAATTGGGAATGAAATTATCCGATTTTGTTGCCGAATTTGGCGACGACGATACCAAAGCCGTTCAGGTAGGAGGCGCTGCCGGTTTTTGCGTGCCTCGTAAAAAGTTCGACTCTACCATTATCGGATTCGAAGGGATGCCGACCGGAGGCTCCATGATGCTATTCAATAGCTCACGATCCATGTACCATGTCCTCCATAATTATCTGGAATTTTTCGAAGAAGAATCCTGTGGTCAGTGTACCCCTTGCCGGGTAGGTTGTCAACAACTTTTATTAGGAATCGAAGCAATTAAGCGACAGGAACGTCCTGCTTCTTACCTCAATCAGCTTTTGAAATTGTCCGAAACCATGAAAATTGCCTCCAAGTGTGGTTTAGGTCAATCCGTTGCTAATTCATTCTCCTCCATTGTTGAGAATTATGTAGAGGAAATGATTTATTAATCTGTTGAGCTGTAAAATGCTGATTATAAACATATCGAAAAGACCAAAGCCATGAAAAAGCAAAAAATAAATATCACCATCGATGGAATCAAGCTAGCCGTTGATGAGCAATGCTCGATCCTCGATGCCGCCAAAAAAGTAAATATTCATATTCCTACTTTATGCCACCACGAGGATTTGTGTGTGGCAGGAAATTGCCGCATTTGCGTCGTAGAGGTCGAGGGACAACGCGCCCTTTCAGCTTCTTGTGCTACGCCGGTGGCCGAAGGCATGGTAATTAAAACCAATACAGCCAAAGTGCGGAAAGCTCGCAAAGATGTAGCTGCCCTCCTCGTTGCGGAACACAATACACAATGTACTACCTGCTACCGAAGCATGAACTGCGAGCTGCAAGAAATTGCCGCCGAATATAACGTCGATAACAACACCTACATTAGCTTGGTAGATCCCAATTACACCATCGATCGTTCTTCCTGGTCCATTGAAAAGGACGATAGTAAATGCATTCGTTGTCAGCGGTGCGTTAGAACTTGTGCCGAACTGCAGCATGTAAATGCTCTAACGGTTGCTAACAAAGGAAAAGAAATGAAGATTTCTACCTTCCTTGATCTACCGCTCAACGAGGTTGTTTGCACCAATTGTGGCCAATGCATCAATCGTTGTCCAACCGGAGCTTTAACAGAACGCCGCTTCTATGATGATTTATGGGATGCTATCGACGATCCGAAGAAGCATGTGGTCATGAATACCGCTCCATCGGTTCGAGTTGCACTTGGGGAAATGCTCGGTTATCCGGTGGGAACGCGAGTAACGGGTAAAATGGTTACCGCTATGAAAAAAATTGGAATGGATTCGGTACTCGATACCGATTTTACCGCCGACTTAACCATTATAGAAGAAGGAACTGAATTACTGGGTCGCTTGAAAAAAATCCTGGTCGAAGGGAATAAAGAAGTCAAATTGCCCATGCTCACCTCTTGTTCTCCTGGATGGATTAAATTCATCGAACACATGTATCCGAATCATCTGGGGCATTTGTCAACCTGTAAATCGCCGCAACAAATGTTTGGTGCGCTCGCTAAAACTTACTATGCGGAAAAAATGGGCATCGATCCGGCCGATGTAGTGTCGGTTGCCATTATGCCTTGTGCCGCTAAAAAGTTCGAAGCCAACCGACCTGAAATGAATTCGAGCGGTTATCAGGATGTCGATGCCGGACTCACAACCCGCGAATTGGGCTACATGATTCGGCAGGCAGGGGTCGATTTCCTTCATTTGGAAGATTCCGATTATGATAGTTTGATGGGTGAGTCGACCGGAGCCGGAGCTATTTTTGGAGCAACTGGTGGGGTTATGGAAGCTGCACTTCGTACGGTTTACGAGGTGGTGACCGGACGCGAAGTGCCTTTCGATAATCTCCGTATTACGCCGGTTCGTGGTACCGATGGCGTTAAAGAAGCCTCGATTAAACTCGAAAATCTGCTCGACGAATGGAAGTTCCTCGAAGGAGTAGAGGTGAAAGTAGCCGTGGCTCATGGTTTGAAAAATGCTCGAATCATCATGGATCAAGTTGAAGCAGGCACCTCACCCTATCACTTTATCGAAGTAATGGCTTGTCCCGGAGGCTGTATTGGAGGTGGAGGTCAACCCATTCCTACCAACGAAGAGATTCGCAAAAAACGAATCGAAGCGATTTATGCCGAAGATGAAGGAATGCCAAAGCGGAAATCGCACGAAAATACCGAAGTCCAAAAGTTGTATAAAGAATGGTTGGGCGAAGTAAACGGACACAAAGCACACGAACTCTTACATACACATTACACCAAGAGAAATAGGTATTAAGGTTAAGGTCATAAGCAAAATCTGAATACCAGTAGGGAGGGATTATTTGAAAAAATGATCCCTCTTACTTTTTAAAGTCGGCCAGAATCTGATTGCTAATTGCCTGAAAAATTGCCTGAAAAGCGCTACTTTTGCCCAGCTTATTGTAAGGATGAGCTATTTATAGTAATTTGAATTAGAGGTCTTTATCTGTCTGTTGCGGATAATTAAGATGCCAGTAACTTAAAATTAGATACCATGAAAGCATTTGTTTTTCCCGGTCAGGGAGCCCAGTTCGTTGGAATGGGGAAGGATTTGTATGAAGGCTCGGAGTTAGCTAAAGAATTATTCGAAAAAGCCAATGAAATCCTGGGATTTCGGATTACCGATTTGATGTTTAGCGGAACCGATGAGGATTTGCGGCAAACTAAGGTTACTCAGCCTGCTATCTTTTTGCATTCGGTGATACTGGCAAAAACACTTGGCGAGTCCTTTCAGCCTGCAATGGTTGCGGGTCACAGCTTAGGTGAATTTTCAGCCCTAGTTTCGGCTGGAGCCCTTAGTTTTAAAGATGGACTTCAACTAGTTTACAAACGGGCTATGGCCATGCAAAAAGCTTGTGAGGCGGAACCTTCTACGATGGCAGCCGTTATGAAAGCTGAGGATACACTGATAGAGGAAGTATGCGCCACGATAAACGAAGTGGTAGTTCCGGCCAATTATAATAGTCCCGGGCAGGTTGTTATTTCCGGCTCATTTGCCGGTGTCGAAGCAGCGGGAGCGAAACTGAGCGAAGCAGGGGCACGGGTTATTCCTTTGAAAGTAGGAGGAGCCTTTCACTCGCCTCTGATGGAGCCTGCTCGCGAAGAATTGGCCGCAGCCATCCACTCCACCACGGTAGAGAAACCTATTTGCCCGGTTTATCAAAATGTAAATGCCTTGCCAGAAACCGATCCCGAAAAGATTAAAGCCAATTTAATTGCCCAGTTGACGGCTCCGGTCCGATGGACGCAAACCGTTCGTAACATGCTGTCCGATGGTGCTAATTCCTTTACCGAAGTAGGCCCCGGAAGCGTATTACAAGGTTTAATTAAAAAAGTAGACCGACAAGTTGAAACACAAAGTGCATGATTGAATATTTGCTGAAAGCGTTTGCAGCCTTCTTTTCCATCATTAACCCGATGGGAATAATGCCGGTGTTTATGTCCATGACGGTAGCTTTGAGTATAAGCCAGCGTAGAAAAGTGGCCACAAAAGCTACCTTCATTGCATTCATAGTATTAATTCTCTTTGCTCTGGCTGGCGAGTATATTTTTCGATTCTTTTCCATTACACCGGAAAGTTTTCGAATAGTTGGAGGGATTATTTTCTTTATGGTCGGATGGGAAATGCTACAAGCCCGTCAGTCGAGAACGAAATTTACCCCCGAAGAGCAAAGTTCGTATATGGACGATATTACCATTACTCCTTTGGCCGTTCCGATGATTGCTGGTCCGGGTGCTATTACCAATTCCATTATCTTTTGGGAAGAAGCGACTGCCCCCGAACAAAAAATCGGTCTGGTGGGTGTTGTGTTTTTAGTTTTGTTTCTGGTTTGGATTAGCTTGGTTGGTGCTGGTAAGATCATGAGTTATATGGGAGATACCGGAAATAAAATCATGCTACGACTCATGGGAATGATTGTAATGGTTATTGCTGTTGAGTTTTTCTTTTCCGGTCTACTGCCTATGCTGGGACTGCGATAAAGAATACCTGAAAGCTACCAAAAGCTTCTTGCTAACTTGGCGACTTTGGCGAAGAGCCGAACTCAGCGAATAAGGCGAAAGGGCGACTTGGCGAATAGGCGATTTGCCGTGCGATTCTAGGCTCGTGGCATTCATTCTGTTTCAAAGGTAA